>NZ_CP054839.1:4885272-5190601 GCF_018141105.1 Saccharopolyspora erythraea
GATAATTCCAACGTGTTTCAGATCACCAACCCGCGCTCACGTGGCTCACGATCCACCTCTCACGCCCGGCGACCGCCGGAGTCGATCACTCGTGGCGCACCGATGGGAAACAAGGCCGGGCGGGCCAGGATTCCCCGTAAGCTGCCCACCTGAGGTTCGTCCCACATTCCAGGCGGGAGCAGGCATGGCGCGGTTGTCCGGTCAGTTCGACCCCGAGTTGCAGACCTATCTCGTCGCGCACGGGACTCCGCCGGATGCCGTGCTCACCGACCTGGCCGCCGAGACCGCGCGGCTGACCGGCGACCGGGCCCAGATGCAGGTCCCGCCGGAGCAGGGCGCGCTGCTGACGCTGCTGGCCTCTCTGGTCGGAGCCGAGTTCGCCGTGGAGGTCGGCACCTTCACCGGCTATTCCACGCTGTGTCTGGCCCGCGGGCTCCCCGCCGGCGGACGACTGCTGACCTGCGACGTCTCCGAAGAGTGGACCTCGATCGCCCGGCGCTACTGGGAGCGGGCGGAGGTGGCGGAGCGCATCGACCTCCGGCTCGCGCCCGCGCTCGAGACGCTGCGCGCGCTGCCCCCCGAACCCGCCGTCGACCTGGCCTTCATCGACGCGGACAAGCCCGGGTACGTGGACTACTGGGAGGAGCTGGTGCCGCGCATGCGCGGCGGCGGCCTGCTGATCGCCGACAACGTCCTCTACCACGGCGGGGTGGTCCGGCCCGACGCCGAGGGCAACGCCGCGGCGATCCGGCGCTTCAATGAGCACGTGCTCGCCGACGACCGCGTCGAGCAGGTGATGCTCGGCATCGCCGACGGCATCACTCTCGCCCGCCGCCGCTAGTTCGCGTCACCTGGCAAACGGCGCGCGGCACAGCGAGGCCGACGAGCGCGTCGAGACCGGGCCGGCCCCGCCACCTGTTCAGCCGTGCGACTCCGGCGCGACGCGGGCGAGTGCCCCGGTTTCCAGTGCCACCCACAGCGCGCCGTCCCAGCCGACGGTGATGCCGTGCGGCTCGGAGTTCGGCGTCGGCAGCTCGTGGACGTCGATCCGGCCGTCGAGGTCGATCCTGCCGACCCGGTTCGCGCCCCACTCGGTGAACCAGAGCTCGTCCCCGCGGGCGACGATGGCGTGCGGCCGGGAGGCGCGGTCCGGCAGCGGGAACTCGCTGATCGCCCCATCGGCGGTGATGCGCCCGATCTGCCCTGCGCCGATCTCGGTGAACCACAGCGCGCCGTCCGGACCGAGCGCCAAGCCGACCGGGGCCGCTGCCTCCGTCGGCAGCTCGTGCAGTACCGCGACGCCGTCGACCGACATCCGGCCGATCGCGTTCGCCTGGTTCGCGGTGAACCACATCGCATCGTCCGGGCCGGCGGTGATCATGGACGGGAAGGCGCCGGCGACCGGGAGCCCGAACTCGGTGATCTCGCCTTCCGCGGTGATTCGGCCGATCCGCCCGGCGCCGATCTCGGTGAACCACATGGCGCCGTCGGCGCCGGCGGTGAGCCCATAGGGACCCGCTTGCGGCGTCGGCGGCGCGAACTCGGCGAGCCCGCCCTCGGTCGTGAGCCGTCCGATCCGGTGCGCCCGGTGCTCGGTGAACCACAGGGCGCCGTCGGGCCCCGCGGTGATGATCGTCGGCCCCGAGTCCGGGTCGAGCCGGTGGATGGTGATCTCACCGCCTGGCGCGAGCCTCCCGATCTGTCCACCGTGGACCAATGTGAACCACAGGGCGCCGTCCGGGCCTGCGGTGATCCCGTAGGGGCCGTCCGCCGGATCCGGCACCTCGTGTTCCCGGATCTCCACGTTCGTCTCGCGCGCCATCGGCCTCCCTCCTGAACCACCGCCGCCGGAGGTTCCCCGGCCCGGATGGTGAGTACCAGGGCACACCCCACCCGCACCATTCGTTTTCGGCCACCCCGACGGCGCAGGCGCCCCGGCCGGAGATCGCGGACGGCTCGCCCACGTCCGAACAGGTCGCGACCGAGAACTCCGGGGACCGCCGGCTAGACCATCCGGTAGAGGCGAACACCACACTCGAACGGAGGTTCGCTGCGGCCGTACGGGTGGAGCCGAGTGCTTGACCAGGCACTCAGCGCCCCTCCGGTCACATCGGTACCGCCATCCGTGCCACCCGTCACCTCCGGATGGCCCAGTCTCACGCCGACCCGGGTCATAGGACTCTTCTGCTGAGCCTGGCCACTTCAGGCACCCTGGGGAGACAGCCGGTCGAGATCCATCGGGAGCAGGTCGACGGCAACCGATCTGGTGGAGGTTGTCCATGCTGCCAAGACATGAGCGTCGGCGCCTCGAGGAGATCGAGGACCAGCTCAGCATCGAGGACCCGGAGTTCGCCCGGGCCCTCACGGACCCGAGCCTTCGGCGGTGGTCCCTGCACGGGGTGCCACCGCGCCTGGTGCTCGGGCTGCTCTCAGCGCTGCTCGCCGTGCTGTGCCTGTTCCTCGGCGAGGGCGGCGCCTTCGTGAGCGCGGGCATCCTGGCCGCAGTGCTGATCGCCGTGCGGGACTGGAACTTCCGCACCGCCTGAATCGGCGGCCGCGAACCGTCCACTATGCACACCCGGGCGACCCCCATCGCGGATGGGGGCGGCCACGACGTTTGGCGCCGGACCCGGCCGGTCATCCTGGATAGGGGCGGTGCCGCGCGGCCCGCACTCCGAACCTGCGTCGCCCCCAGGGGGAACGCCGATGATGCCGGATGGACCAGTGGTCGTCGGGGTGGACGGCTCCCGGCGCTCGGTCGCCGCGGCGCGGTGGGCGGCCGGTGAGGCGGCCCTGCGCCGCGCACCACTGCACGTGCTGGCCGTCAACCCCGATCCGCCGCTGAACCACCTCGCCAAGGAGACCGCGCGTGAGATCGCCGTGATGTGCCGCGAAGCATACCCCGGGCTGGAGGTCGCGGACATGACCGAGCTGGGCAACCCCGCCACCCAGCTGGTCCGGAGTTCCGCGCTCGCGCGGCTGGTCGTGGTGGGCTCGCGCGGGCGGGGCGCGCTCGCCGGGGCCCTGCTCGGCTCGGTCAGCACGAAGGTCGCCGGGCACGCCCACTGCGCCGTCGTGGTCGTGCGCGAAGAGCACCCCCAGGGCCCTGTGGTCGTCGGCGTCGACAGCTCCCCGCACAGCAGGCAGGCTCTCGGCTTCGCCTTCGAGACCGCCTCGGCGCACGGAGCGGAGCTCGTCGCCACCCAGGTCTGGCGGGCGGAGCGGGGAACCCCGTCGCTGGAGCGGGAGTCCGCCGCGCGGGAGAGCGCCGAACGCAGCCTCTCCGAACAGCTCGCGGGCCGGCGCGACGACCATCCCGACGTGTCGGTGCGCGAGCTGACCGTGCGCGGCCACCCGGTCGCCGAACTGACCGAGACCGCACGCGAAGCGCTGCTGCTGGTCGTCGGCCACCGCGGTCTCGGCGGGTTCCCCGGCCTGCTGACGGGCTCGGTCGCGATGGGCGTGCTGCACCACGCCACCTGCCCGGTGGCCGTGGTCCGCGACGAGCGCAGCACAGGACGGCGATGACGGGGAGGAGCCTGCCATGACGCGATCGAGGTTGCCCGTGGTCGCGGGCGTCGACGGGTCCGCGCAGTCCACCGATGCGGCGCTGTGGGCGGCGCGGGAGGCGGGCATGCGCGGCACCTCCCTGCGCCTGCTGCTGGTCAACGACGATCCGGGGCGCGCCGAGCAGGCCGCGAAGACTCTGGCCGAGACGGCTTCGGCGTGCCGGGAGCAGGCACCGGGCGTGCAGGTCGCCGAGGAGACCACCGAGGGCCACCCCATCGACGAGCTGGTGCGCCGCAGTGCGCTGGCCGAGCTGCTCGTGGTCGGCTCGCGCGGACACGGCGGCTTCGTCGAGGCCCTGTTGGGCTCGGTCAGCGCCTCGGTGGCCATGCACGGCGCCTGCCCGGTCGTCGTGGTGCGCGGCCATTGCACCACCGGCCCCATCGTGGTGGGCGTCGACAACTCCCGGGGAAGCCGGACCGCGCTGGACTTCGCCTTCGAGGCGGCGTCGCGGTGCCGCACCGATCTGGTGGCGGTGCAGGCGCTGCCCGACGCCTACTTCCACCCCGGCCCGTTCCCGCACCCCGACCGCGACGAGCTGCGCGACAGCGCCGAGCGCCACCTCGCCGAACAGCTCGCCGGGTGGGCGTCGACGTACCCGGACGTACCGGTTCGCAGGATCGCCACCAACGAGCACCCGGTCGCCGCGCTGCGGGAGGCCGCGGCCGACGCCCGGCTCGTGGTCGTCGGACACCGCGGGCGCGGTGGATTCACCGGTCTGCTGCTGGGATCGGTGGCGGCGGGCGCTCTGCACCACGCACCGTGTCCGGTCGCGGTGATCCGCTCCACCAATCCCTGAGTTCGCAGCATTCGAACGGACCCGCGGGCGTACCGCCGATCGCCCGGCTCGAACGCCCACCGACCGGCCCAGCGCGGCGAAGGGCACGGCTTCCCGATCGTTGCGCCAGCATCGAACGGACGGCGCAACGCCCCCGGCACCCGGCGCAGCGCGCATGTGCTGCGTTCAGTCGCACTCCCACCTGCGGCGACTCCACGGTGATCCGGAACGTATGCTTCCAGAGCCCCGGAAGCGGTGCGTGCCGGCACTGCCGGCCGAGCGCGCGGCGCCCTGAAGCGCCGTTGTCCGGTTGTTGTTCCGCGGGCGTGCGGCTGGTGCCCGATGAGACCGCCGGACGACCGGGTCCGGCCCGCCGTGAGCCGAGAACTCCGCCGAAGGACCGAAGAGAGCCCGATGATCCGAGTACTGCTGGCCGACGACGAACCGCTGCCCAGGGCCGGCGTGCGCGCCGCGCTGGACGCCGATCCCGGTATCGAGGTGGTGGCAGAGGCGGCCGGCGGCCACGAGGCGCTCGAGCTGGCGCGGACCCATCGGCCCGACGTCGCCCTGCTCGACATCGCCATGCCGGACGTGGACGGCATCGCGGTCGCCGACGAGCTCAAGCGGACCATGCCCGGCACGCGCGTGCTCCTGCTGACCGAGCTGCGCGAGGAGTCCCACGTCCCGTGCTCGCTCACCGGCGGCGCCGGCGGGTTCCTGCTCAAGTCAGCGGAACGCGGGGAGCTGGCGGAGGGCGTGCGGTCATCCGCCGGCGGCGGTGTGGTCCTCGCCCCCGAGATCGCCCGCTGGATCGTCGAGCAGCTCCGCGCGTCCGGCAGCCCGGCGGCGAGGACGACCCGGGCGCGCGAGCTCGTCGTCGGGCTGACCCCGCGCGAACGCGAGATCCTGGGCCTCCTCGGCCGCGGACTGACCGACGCCGAGATCGCCCGGCGGATGCTTGTCGTGGAAGGCACCGTCGAGATCTTCGTGAACACGATCCTGCGCAGCGTGCAGGTGCAGAACCGCGTCCAGGCGGCGCTGATCGCGCACGAGGCAGGCCTGGTCGAGCACGAGCGGGTCTGACCTCCGAGCACAGCCGGTCCAGCCTTCAAGCACGAGCGGGGTCCTTCCTTCGAGCAGCGAGCGCGTCCGGCCTTCGAGCAGCGAGCGGGCCCGGCCGCACCGCGAGCGACCAGGCGATCACGCAACGCGGCGCCCGAGTGACCGTCCTCACTGGACATACGACCACCGTTCCACCATGTGGACGCGATGCGTCGCGGAGGTAATGTCCGTTCGCGGCGGCGGAACAGGCCGCTCGCCGGCCCGGACCTATGTGGACCGTCCGGCGTGTCCCACCCCACATCCGAGGAGCCGCCCGTGTCCGCGCAGCCGGTCACCGAGCGCGAGCCGGTGCTCATCCGCTCGGCCCGCGACGTCACCGAACTGGTCAACTCCGGCGCCGCGCGCGGCAGCCACGCCCGGATGATCGTGCTGCTCGCGCTGGGCGGCATCTTCCTGGACGCCTACGACCTGACCTCGCTGGCCTACGGCATCACCGACATCCGGGAGCAGTTCCAGCTCGGCCCGGCCGGTGCCGGCGCGGTGACGGCGTCGATCAGCGTCGGAGCGATCTTCGGCGCCTGGCTCGGCGGCCACCTGGTGGACCGGCTGGGCCGGTATCGGGTGTTCATGGCCGACATGCTGTTCTTCGTGGTCTCCGCGATCGGCTGCGCGGTGGCGCCAAACGCCGAGGTGCTGGTCTTCTTCCGGTTCCTGATGGGCTTCGGCGTGGGCATGGACATCCCGGTCGCCATGGCGTTCCTCGCCGAGTTCTCCCGGCTGCGCGGCCGGGGCAGCAAGGGCTCGCGCACCGCGGCGTGGTCGCCTGCCTGGTACGTGGCCACCAGCGCCTGCTACGTGGTGATCATGGCGCTGTACTTCCTGCTGCCCGAAGCCCACCACGACCTGCTGTGGCGGTTCACCGTCGGTTTCGGCGCGGTGCCGGCGATCGTGATCCTGCTGGTGCGCAAGAAGTACATGAACGAGTCCCCGTCCTGGGCCGCGGACCAGGGCGACCTGGAGCGCGCCGCGCACATCCTCCGCCGCTCCTACGGCGTGAACGCGGTGGTGGCCGACGACGCCGAGGCGAAGGCACCGCGCACGCGGGAGACCGGGGGCCTTCGCGACTTCGCGCGCCTGTTCCACCGCCGCTACCGCTCCCGGACGCTGCAGGCGATGGTGATCGGCCTGGGGCAGACCTTCGGCTACAACGCGGTCGCCTACGGCCTGCCGATCATCATCGCGAGCCTGCTCGGCCAGGGCGCGCTCAACACCATCAGCGCGTCGCTGGTGCTGAACCTGGTCTTCGCCGTGACCGGCGGCCTGCTGGGCATCCGCCTGGCCAACAGCGCGGGTGCCTGGCCGATGACGGTGGCAGGGTTCGCCACGCAGTTCGTCGCGCTCGTCGCGCTCGCGCTCATCGGCAAGCCGTCCGAGACGGCCTGGGTGCTGGCCGCGCTGTTCATGCTTGGGGCGTTCATGTTCGCCCAGGCTTCCGGCCCGGGCGCGCACTTCATGAGCTTCGCCTCGCTGAGCTACCCGACTTCCATGCGCGGCATGGGGATCGGCTTCAACCAGGGCATGGTGCGCGTCGGTGCGACGCTGTCGCTGTTCTTCTTCCCGGTGCTGAGCAGCGCGCTGGCCACCGGCGTCTTCTGGGTCATCGCGCTGGCACCGGCGATGGGCCTGGTCGCGCTGCTGGCCAAGCGCTGGGAGCCCGTCGGCTACGACGCCGACGCCGCGCAGGGGTGAGCCGGACCCGCGGCAGCAGTACCGAACTCGCGCGGGCCACCAGTGCCGAATTGGCCATGTCCGGCCCACGCGGTGTTCCGCAGGATGAGCGCATGAGCGAGTTCCACCTCGACACCCGCGCCGTGCACACCCCGGATCCTCAGCCGGACGGGGCAAGCCGCCCGCTCGGTGTCCCGATCTACCAGAACCACATCTTCGCCTTCGACGACCCCGAGGCGCAGGACGCCGCCTTCAGGGCGAGCCGGACGCCTTCGTCTACAACCGGTACGGCAACCCCACGGTCGACGCGCTGGAGAAGGCCGTCGCCGGACTGGAAAGCGGTGCGGCGGTGCGGCGGCACTGGCCGCGGCGTCGGGCATGAGTGCGATCAGCACGGTACTGCTGGGCTCGCTCTCCTCCGGCGACCACGTCATCGCCCAGCGCGGTCTCTACGGCGCGACGCTGGCGCTGCTGGCCGACCTCGCCCAGCGGTGGGGCGTCGAGGTGACGCACGTGTCCGGGCACGACGTCGAGGAGATGCGGGCCGCGCTGCGGCCCAACACCAAGCTGCTGTACCTGGAGACGATCGGCAATCCCACCACCAGGATCGCCGACCTGCCGGGGCTGTTCGCGGTCGCGCGGGAGCACGGGGTGATGTCGGTCGTGGACAACACCTTCGCGACCCCGGTGCCGTGCAGGCCGATCGAGCACGGCGCCGACGTCGTCGTGCACTCCACCAGCAAGTACATCGGGGGGCACGGTGACGCCCTCGGCGGGATCGCGGTCTTCGCCGACCGCGAGCGCCACCGGCGGATCCGCGACTACTCCTGCCAGCTCGGCGCCACGGCGGCGCCGATCCCGGCGTGGCTGGCGCTGCGTGGCCTGCGGACGTTGTCGCTGCGCGTCCAGCGGCAGTGCGACAACGCGAAGCTGCTGGCCGAACGCCTGTCCGCCGACCCGGCCGTCACCGCGGTGCACCACCCGAGCCTGGAGTCCCACCCCGACCGGGAACTCGCGGTCCGGTTGCTCGACGGCGGCGCCGGGGGCGGTGTCCTCGCCCTCGACCTCGCGGGCGGCCGGGAAGCGGGGCGGGTTTTCACCGACGCGCTGCGACTTGCGCTCGCCGCCGTGTCGCTCGGCGACGTCAAGACGCTCGTCTCCCACCCCGCCGGCACTTCGCACCGCCAGCTCGACGAGCGGCGGCTGGAAGCGGTCGGCATCGAGCCAGGGACCGTGCGCATCGCCGTGGGCATCGAACACCCCGAAGACCTGTGGGCCGACGTGCGGCAAGCACTACACAAGGTCCACTGAGGACGGTTGGCGGGAGCGCCGGACCCGCGGGTCCGGCGCTCCCGCTTTTTCCGCCCGTTTCCTGTCGACGCACCGACGGGAAACGGGAAACACCCTCATCCACCCCCATCACGGCCACCGGTTTCGCCACAATCCACCGGCAGGCGGCCTGCGTTGCGGAGGTAGGCGCCGAGATCCCTCCAGGCGTCGAGGACGGCGATGAGCGCGGCGGCGAGCACGAGCACCAGGGCGACGACAGCGCCCTCTCCCGGCCTGGCCAGTCCGGCCGCCGCGACCACCGCCCAGGCCTGCACCAGCGTGAACCCGACCGTGAGCAGCACGCGCAGCGAAACCCCTGGCGCGCGAGTCTTCCTGATCATTTCGGCCTCCCTGCGGATCAAGGGATTGACGCCCTTCCGTAACCTGGTAAGTACGTTCCGCATCCACCGCCCAGCTTGTCCGCCGGCGCGCCCGGCAGCCAGGCGTTGTCCGCGCGCCCAGTCACCAGGAGACGGGAAACCCGGAGGTTCGAGTGCCCGACCGGCCGACACTGTTCGGAGCAGAGCTCCGGAGGCTCCGCATCGCCGCAGGCATGGCGCTGTCGGAACTGGCCCGGCGGGTGCACTACAGCAAGGGCTACCTCAGCAAGGTCGAAACCGGCCTCAAGCCCGCCCAGCCCGACCTGGCCCGCCGTTGCGACGCCGCCCTCGACGCCGGGGGCGCGCTCGCCGCGCTGGTCCCCGCGCCCGCTTCCGGAGTGCGACTGCCCGAGACAGGCGACGACGGTGAGGTGTGGATGTTGAACCTGAGCGATGACGGGCTGAGCCGGTTCCAGCCGATGGACCGCAGGCAGGCGCTGGCCGCGGGCGCGGCCTCCGTGCTCGGCTTCGGCCTGGGCGGTCGCGGAATGGCCGCGACGGCCGCGCAGTCGGCACCGCTGGAGACCTTTCGCGAACTGTTCGGCCAATTGCGCCGGCTCGGCCAGACCGCGAGCCCCGGTGTGGTTCTGCCGACGCTGATCGCGCAGACGCACACCTTGCGCGGCCTGTCGTCCAACGCAGGCTCCCGCACGCGGGGCCCGCTGCTGGCGCTGACCGCCCGCTACGCCGAGTACGCGGGCTGGATGGCCCAGGAGTCCGGGGACGACCGCGCCGCCCTGTGGTGGACCGACCGCGCCGTGGAGCTGGCCGCGGCCGGCGACGACCACGACCTGGCCACCTACTCGCTGGTCCGGCGCGCGCTGGTGACGCTGTACCGGGAGGACGCCGCGCAGACCGTCGAGCTGGCCCGGCAGGCGCAGAACACCACGGCGCCACCGCGCATCCACGGGCTGGCCGCGCAGCGCGAAGCGCAGGGCCACGCCCTGGCCGGTGACTACGACCGGTGCCTGCGCAGCCTGGACCGCGCCCGCGAACTGCTGGCCCGCGACGCACGGGAGTCCGAGGCGCCGGTGCTCGGCACGGTGAACCTCACCGATCCGGTGGCGATGATGACCGGGTGGTGCCTGCACGACCTCGGCCGCTCGCGCGAGGCGGCCGAGATCATGGACCGCGAGATCTCCCGGCTGCCCGCGCACGCGCTGCGCAGCCACGCCCGCTACGGCGTCCGCCGCGCGCTCTCCCACGCCGCCGCGGGCGAGATCGACCACGCCTGCGAGCTGACCGCGCACCTGCTCGGCTCGGTCGAGGTCGTCGGCTCCGCGACGGTGCTGACCGATCTGCGCCGGCTCGCCCGCACCCTGGCCCGCTTCCGCACCCACCCGGCGGTCCGCGAGCTCTACCCGCGGCTGACCGCCGCACTGCACGACCCCACCGCGCCCACCGCCTGAGCGCGCGTCCTCGACACCAGAGAGCCCTTTTCCCGGCACCAGAAGGAGAACACCGCCGTGCACGACGTCTTCATCAACTACCGCACCGGTGATGACGAGTCCGCAGCCGCTCTCATCGACCAGCACCTGTCCCTGCGGTTCGGCAGCGAACGGATCTTCCGCGCCAGCAAGTCGATCGAGCCCGGCGAGGACTTCGCCGAACGGCTCGTCACCGCCATCCGCCAGTGCCGGGTGCTGCTGGTGGTCATCGGTCCCCGCTGGCTCACCGCACGCGGCGCCGACGGCCGCAACGCGCTGGACGACGAGTCCGACTGGACGCGCTGGGAGATCCTCGAGGCGTTCGACCGGGGCATCCGGGTGGTGCCCGTCCTGGTCGGGCGGACGACCGAAAGGCTGGCCAGGGCCGACCTGCCTCCCGCGCTGGCCGAGCTCGCCGACTGCCAGTACCGGCGGCTGGATCTGCGGAACTCCGAAGCGGACCTGGCGCAGATCGCCGCGAAGCTCTCCGAGCTGGTCCCGGGTCTGGTCGACAGGACCGGGCAGGAGGCACCGAAACCGGCCGCCACCGGCAACACCTACAACAGCGTCGGCAACGTGACCGGCTGGGTCGTGCAGGCCGACGTCTACCACAACAACCAGAGCGGCGGGATCGGCAACGTCGCCGGGAACATCGGCACCTACATCGACAGGGCGGACGGGCCGCTGCACACCGGTAGCGGCAACCAGTACAACAACTCGACGCACTCCTCGGGCGACGGTGTCAACCACGTCGCGAACAACAAGGGCGGAATCCGCCAGCGCTTCGGCGACGGCAGCGAGGACCGGCGATGACCACCCGGATCGAAAGCGCGACCGGTCCCGTCAGCGCGGGCAGCGGCGACCAGACCAACAACTTCAACTACTACCTGGACCACGAGTCGGGCCGCCTGACCAGGCAGGGCAAGGACCCGATGCGGGTGGCGAGGGACGATCTGCACTGGCTCGCACGGCGGTTCGTCGAGCCCCGGGACCTCGGGGAGGCGACCGAACGGCTTACCCGTCCCGGCATGGTGCTGCTGACCGGTGATCCCGGCACCGGACGGCGGTCGGCCGCGAAGATGCTGCTGCACGACATCGGTCGCGACGGCGGCCGCTTCGAGGAGTTGCACGACGATCCGGAGAGTTCGCTGTCGTCGCAGATCGCCGCTGGTGGCCGGTATCTGCTCGACCTGTCGGCCACCGACGAGGACCGCTTCCGTTCGGTCCAACCGGAGCTCGGCTCGGTGCGGGCGGCGCTGGAGCAGCACGAGGCCCGTCTGGTCGCCGTCCTTCCCCGTCACCACGAGCACCTGTTGCGCGACGAGTTCAGCAACCTCGTCGTCGGTATCGGGCGGCCGAACGGGTCGCGGGTGCTGAAGAAGCACCTGCTGGCCGACGGCATCGACTTCCGGGACAGCGATCTCGGCGTGCCCGAACTCGCCGGCTACCTCGAATCGGCGGCGATGCGCGAGCTGCGCGAGCTGTCGAGGCTCACCCGGCTCGCCTCCGAGGCCGACCGCAGTGGCGGCTTCCCCGCCTGGCTCGCCCAGGCCATCAACGCTCGCAAGGAGCGCGGCGCTGAAGTCGCGGCGCGGGTCAGGGCAAACCGCGACGGCTGGTCGCGGGCCCTGCTGCTGTCGACCGCGATGCTCATCGGCTGCCGGTCGGACGCGGTCTTCCACGCCGCCGCGCGGTTGCTCGCCGTCGTGGGGCACACGCCCGACGACACCCCGGCGCTGGAGCAGGCCGACCTGGCCGAACGGCTGGCCGACATCGGCGTCGGCGTGGAGCGGGACCAGCGCGTCCGCTTCGACACGCTGGCCTACGACGAGGCGGTGCTCACCCACTTCTGGAACAACTTCCCGGACCTGCGCCTGTCGTACCGGACGTGGGTCGACAAGCTGGTGCGGCTGCGGGTGCTCGGCGAGGCCGACCGCAGCGCCGTGGTGCCCCGCTTCGCCGCGCAAGCCTTGCGGGTGGGGCATCCCGACGACCTGGTGCACCTGGTCAAGCGCTGGGCGGAGCGGACCGAGAGCGGGCGTCCTTCCCCGTACCTGCCGCTGGCCGCCGAGGCGCTGACGCTGGGGCTGCGGCACGAGGAGCACGGCGGGCACTTCCGGAGCCAGATCTACAGCTGGTCCCGCGATCAGGGCCTGCCGCGGGACCTCGCGCTCGTGGTGGTCCAGGTCTGCGCGGATGTGCTCGCGCCCGACCATCCGGACCAGGCACTGGTGCGCCTGCACCACCTCGCCAGACGCGGGCGCGGCGTCGTGCGTGCAGCGGCCCGCGATGCGCTGCTCGGGCTGGTCGAGCGGGACCGGCGGCAGCTGCGGCGCCTCCTCGACCGTCTCGCCGGCGAACAGGCTTCGCCGCACTGGACCGGGGCCGACGCCGGTCTGTTCCTGGAGCTGGTGGGTTCCACACCCTTCACCGACCGGATGCGGGCGGACCGACGGCTGCTCGGGGACACGACCGTGCGGGCCCAGCTCGTGAAGGGCTGGAGTTCGGTGCTGACCGGCCGAGGCAGGGACGTGTGGGGCGGCGGGGTGCGGTCCTGGCTGGAGTTCTCCGCCACCGACACGCGCCCGCTCGACGTCCTCGTTGAGGCCGTCCGCGACGACGGCGACGCGCTCGGCGGTCTCTACGTGACGGCCCGCGACTGGGCACACGAGGACCCGTCGCGTGCGGCGACGCGCGACTCGCTGCTGCGCCGGATCGACCGAGCGCAGGGCTTCGAAGCAGACGAGTTAACCACTGAGGACAGTCAGGAGAGGCAACGATGAACTCCGAGAACAAGATCATGGTCGCCTTCATCGCCGCGGCCTGCGTGCTGGTCCCGACCGGCATCGCCATCGGCACCGGGATGAACGGCTGGCTGTGGGCGCTGATCACCCTGGCGCTGCTGACGATCCCGTACCTCGTCGCCAGGAAGCTCGTCGACCAGAACAACCAGCGCCGGATGCAGCAGGAGTTGGACACCGTCACCGCGCAACCCGCGCCGGTCGAGCAGCCGGCACCGCCGCCGTTCCAGCAGGAGGACGTGACCGAGGTGGCGTTGCCCAGCTCGGTCGCCGACTACGACTTCCTGTTCTCCGCCACGGTCTGGTGGCGCCCGGTGCCCAACCCACCGGGCATACCGCACGCCAACCCGGGCGGGCTGGCTATCGACTCGGTTCTCAGCCGGGCCAGGGACATCACCGCCCAGGGCACGCCGGAGCGCCGGACCATCGTGCAGCACAAGCTCAACGCGGTGCTCGGAACCGTGCTGCGCGACGAGACCGGCCGAGTCGAGAGCATGGCCAACAACGTCGCGCTGACGCTGTCGGAGGCCGACCTGCGGCGCCTGCGCAAGCTCTCCGACGTCCGCAAGGACGAGGAGGTGTGGGAGCACGAACGCAACCACGAACGCAACAAGCGCACCTACCTCAGCGACGACGTGCTCAAGAACCCGGGCAGCGCGCTCGTGTGGTGGCTGGCCAACAACGAGACGCAGGTGGAGCAGGCGGTCAAGCTGATCGGGCCGCTGGCGAAGCTTTCCGCTGCCGCGACCGGCACCGACGTCCCCGACCTGTACCTGCGGCTGGCGTCCGAGCAGTACTCGGCGGACGCCGCCGCCTCTGGCTCCGGTGCCGGTTCGGGCTCCAGTGCCAGCTCCGCGGGCGGCAATGGCTACCACGCCTTCCCCGACGGCACGTTCTCCGACTTCACGGTGCACTTCCCGGAGGCCGAGCACCGAAACCCCACCGAACTGCTGGCCAACCTGATGACGGCGCTGGACCTCGATCCGGACAGCGACCGCGGCGCACTGCTGGCGAACCGGTTCGCCAAACTCGTCGAGGCGGCGGGCAAGCACGAGGAGGCCGCGGAGATCCGACGTCGCTTCGACCACCCCTCCCCTGCGACTCCCGACGCTAACGTTGACGTTGACGTTGACGCTGACGCTGACGCCGACGACGCCGACGCGGGCACGGGCACGGGCACGGGATCCACTGTGGATCCTGATCGGGTCGACGCGGATGGCGACACCGTGCCCGCGGGCGGGGATCTTCCCCACGCGGACAACGGTGCCCTACCTGCCGAGACGGAGAACGGACATGCAGGCCGGTCACACGACGACCCCGTGGAGGCACCGTTCGAACCCACCGGCGGCGACC
Source organism: Saccharopolyspora erythraea (assembly GCF_018141105.1). Classification (NCBI taxonomy): domain Bacteria; kingdom Bacillati; phylum Actinomycetota; class Actinomycetes; order Pseudonocardiales; family Pseudonocardiaceae; genus Saccharopolyspora; species Saccharopolyspora erythraea. The sequence goes on from NZ_CP054839.1 coordinate 4,899,698, forward strand.
TCAACGGACGCCACGCTGACTGATTCCGAGGCAAGCCACGTCAATTGGCCCTGACCTCCTCCGTGTCCGGAACCAACTGACAGGAATCGCGTCAGGACCCAACTCGCACATCAGGTCAGGAACCAACTGCCGCACAGCACATCGATTGATCACTGGGGGTCCGCGTGATGGGTGCCCGACGAGGTACCCATCACGCGGCGTTTTACCCGGGCCACCCCGATCCGTCCAGCCCACCGGCGACTGCGTCGCCAGGCTCCGACCGTCTTCACCCCACCCGTCGTTGTTCACGCTCCTCTCTCGGCCCTACCCACCTTCTGTCGTGCGCGCTCAAGCCTCCGGGGTGACCTCATACCTCCTTGAGGAAGCCCGAATCGACGGCTAAGTCGGCGCCGGTGGTGCTGGCGGATCGGGGTGAGGCGAGCAGCACCACCGCGTCGGCGACCTCCTGCGGATCGGCGAACCGCCCGGTGGCCAGCTTCATCATCTCCGGCACGACCGAGGACATGACGCTCTCGCGGTCGGTGCCCGCCTGTGCTGCGATCAGGTCGGCGACACCGCCCTCCGCGGTCCACCAGGGAGTGCGCACCGGCCCCGGCGAGACCGTGTTCACCCGGATGCCCTGCGGGCCGTACTCGCCCGCCAGCACCTTGGTCAGGTTGTTCAGCCCCGCCTTGGCGGCGCCGTAGTCGACGTTGATCGGGGACGGCTGGCGGGCGTTGCCCGAGGAGACGTTGACGATCGAGCCACCGCCCCGCGCCAGCATCGCCGGTATCGCCGCCCGGATCGCGCGGACCGCCGAGAAGAGGTTCAGCTCGAACATCATCCGCCACTGCTCGTCGGTGGCGTCCATGAACGAGCCCCTGGGCAGGGTGACGCCCGGAGGCGAGCCGCCCGCGTTGTTGACCAGGATGTCGAGTCCACCGAACACCTCCACGGCGTGCGCGATGATCGCGGCCGGTGCCTCCGGGTCCATCAGGTCGGCAGGGAAGTGCACCAGGTCGGGGCCGGCGAGTTCGTCGATCTCCTGAGAGGGCTTTCGGGAAGTGGCCACCACGCGGGCGCCCTCGGCCAGCAGCGTGCGGGTCACCGCGAGCCCGATGCCCTTGGAAGCGCCGGTCACCACCGCGACCCGGCCGGAGAGGTTCAGATCCATCGTGTTCTCCTGTGGAAGGTCCCCGCCTTGTGGCGGCGGAGGTGGGCTGCTCCTCGCGCCCACACCATGAAGAACACCGATGAGCGGATCCGGTTGCAGTTCGGGGAAAATCGACGCGACGAGTTCTCGTCAGGACGATGCGGATCTCCGCGAGCCGCAGACACGATCCGTCAGTCCAAACCGGACACCCGGAGCGTGATGTTGAGCCTGCCGCGGTCGAGCCCGATGTCCGGCTCGCGGGCCCCGGGCAGGATTCGCAGCACGCCGTGGTAGGCCATCCGCGAGGGGCCGCCGAACACCAGCAGGTCTCCCGAACGCAGCTCGACGTCGGTCCACGGCCGGTTGCGGTTCTCGGTGTTGCCGAGGCGGAACACGCCCGTGTCGCCCAGACTGAGCGAGACGACCGGATCCAGCGCGCGCTCATCCTTGTCCTGGTGCAGCCCCATCCGGGCCGAATCGTCGTAGTAGTTGATCAGTGCGACGTCGGGTTCGTAGTCCGCCGCCTCGAAGTCGTCACCGCAGGCGTCCGCGACCGCGCGCCTGCCGAGATCTCCGAGCCAGGACGGGAACGGCTTGACCGGGGAGCCGTCCTGGTCGTCGAGCGTTCGCGAGTACCGGTACGGATACCAGTGCCAGCCCAGGCAGACGGTCCGTGCGGACATGAGGGCCCCGTTGGGCATGCGGGCGGCCCGCATACCGGCTGGGCCGGTCGCCCATTCCCGGCAGGCCCGGACGAGCATCCGCTGCTGTTCGGCGTCGAGCCAGTCCGGCACGTGGACCGCGCCCGGTGCGAGTTCGGTGCGCGGCCGGGGAATCATCTCCATCGGTTCACCGTCCCTGCTCCGGTACCTCGGTGATGAGGCGGCCGTCGGCGAACATCCAGCCCGTACCGTCCGATGCGGCTCCTCTCATGCCCTCGGTGGCTCCGGCTCCGACCGCCGCCGGCAGGAGCGGGTCGGTGAGCCCGGAGAAGGCGACGGTGCGGTCCGGCCGCCAACCGCCCACGGCCGCGAGTCTGCGGCAGAATCCGGTCCAGCCGGTCGGCTCGTCGGCCACCACCCAGGCGTCCGGCGCTCCGGAGACCAGTCGGCACGCCGGCTTCAGCCAGGACGCGGCGCTGGCGGGCCACGACACGACCGCGCCGATCTCGCCGCCCACCGCGCTCCAAGCGCGCACGAACCGGGCCGCCCGCTCGTCTGAGCCCACGTCCCGCCCGTGCCCGACGTTGACCAGGGTCGCCTCCAGCTCGCGCAGCAGCTCGACCACCTTGGCGACCTCCACTCCGGTCACGAGACCAGCTCGACCGGACGGCAGTGCCCGCACGGCCGGTACCCGGCCCGTTCGGCCGCCTCGACGGTACCGAAGCCCCGCCGGTGGGCCGCGCTGATCCGCCTGGCGTTGTGGCAGGTCGGGAAGCAAACGATGTTGGTGGTGTCGCTGCCGAGGTAGTGGACGCCGGACTCGGCTAGCTCGCGGACCTCGTCGACGTTGACATCCTCCGACCGCAGCATCCGATCCTGGGCCCGCGCGCCGAACACGTGCTCGCCACCCTCGCCGAGAGTCACGCGGTGGCACGGGACGACGACCGGGACGGGGTTGCGCGCCAGCACGACGTCCACCGCGGGCGCCCGCTCGGGGCGACCGACCTCCCGGGCCACCCAGGCGCTCGGACGGGTCTGTCCCGCCGGGATGAGCCGGGTCGCCTGGAGCACCTCCTGGTCGAAGTCCGGCAGATGCCGCAGGTCGACCCGGATCGACCTGGTCCGGTTGCGGCGCAGGGCCGTGAGCATCCCGGTGGGCTCGCGCCCGGCTCGCCGCAACGGCTGTTCGAACTCGTGCCGGAACGCCTCCCGGAACTCCGCGTCGTCCTGCTCGGACTCCGCGGTGCGGACGAACACGACGCCGTGGCGGTTGAACGCCACGTCGATCGGCCCGAACCGGCTGCGCGCACGCGTCCAGTCGACGAAGATCCGGTCCGCGAGCGGCGTGGGCGGCTCGTCGAGGAGATCGGCCAGCGCCGCCTCCAGTGGACTGTGCCTGTTGACCGTCATCGGGTACTCCTCCCTCCGGCCGTCGCCGCGGGTCGCGCGGCGGCGGTGTAGTCCTCGCGGATGCGCCGCAGACCCCGTGAGACGTGCGACTTCGCCGTCCCCTCCGGGCAGTCCATCGCCGCGGCCACCTCCGCGATCGGCATGCCCACGACGTGGCGCAGCACGACCGCGATCCGCTGGCTCTCCGGCAGCCGTGCCACCAGCGCGCCCAACTCGTCGCGGGTCTCCAGGCGTTCCACCTGCTCCTCGACGCCGGGGCCGGCGACCGACCGCTCCGGGAGCTCTGCCATCGGCACCTGCCGCGGCCGTCTGGCCGCGTCGCGCGCGAGGTTGCGCCACGCGTTGAGCACGATCGTGACCAGCCACGATCTCAGGGACAGCGTCAGGATGCGGTCGCAGTCGTAGCCGCGCAGCGACCGGTAGGCGCGCAGTAGCGACTCGGCCGCGAGGTCCTCGGCGTCGGTGTCCCGACCGCACAGCCGGTACGCGACCGAGTACACGGTCCGCGAGTAGGCGCGCACGAGCGCGGCGAAGCCCTCGTCCAGGTCGTCGGCGAGCGCGGCGAGGACCTCGCCGGAGTCGTCCGGCTCGGCTGGCATGTCACCCATGTTCCAGGAGAACACCGACGGCGCGGATCGGTTGCACACCCGACATCGGGTCACTCGTCCGTGGGTGGCTCAGTCCGGATCAACCGCAGCTCGTCGAGCCGGCGAGCCGTCCACTGCCGCCGGCGTGATACCGGCCCTACGAGCTGATGAACTCCAGCAGGTCGGAGTTGAAGGCGTCCTTGTACTCCGGAGTGGCGGCGAGCCCGTGCGGGGCGCCGGAGTAGACCTTCAGGGTCGCGTCGCGGACGATTTCGGCCGACCGCCGCCCAGCAGCGTCGATGGGAACGATCTGGTCGTCGTCGCCGTGCACGACCAGCGTCGGGACGTCGATCCTGCGCAGGTCGCCGGTGAAGTCGGTCTCCGAGAACGCCTTGATGCACTCCAGCGCCGCGTTGAGCCCGACCTGCATGCTCATCAGCCAGAACGCCTCGCGCAGGCCCTGCGAGACCGCCGAACCGGGCCGGTTCGCGCCGTAGAAGGGTTCGCTGAGGTCGCGGTAGAACTGCGATCGGTCGGCGGCGACGCCCGTGCGCATCTCGTCGAAGACCTCGATCGGCAGGCCGCCGGGGTTCTGCTCGGTGCGCAACATCAGCGGCGGGACCGCGCCCAGCAGCACGACCCCTGCCACGCGGGCGGTGCCGTGGCGGCCGATGTAGCGGGTCACCTCACCGCCGCCGGTCGAATGGCCGACCAGCACCGCGTGTTCCAGGGCGAGCACGTCGAGCAGCGCCGCCAGGTCGTCGGCGTAGGTGTCCATGTCGTTGCCGCTCCACGGCTGTTCCGAACGCCCGTGCCCCCTGCGGTCGTGGGCGATGGCCCGGAAGCCGCGCGAGGCCACCAGCACCAACTGGTCGTCCCAGGCGTCGGCGTTGAGGGGCCAGCCGTGGCTGAAGACCACCGGCCGCCCCGAACCCCAGTCCTTGTAGAAGATCTCGGTGCCGTCCTTGGTCGTGATCACGCCCATGAGGTCTCCCCAGCCTCGGCGAACACCGCCGGGCCGCCCGGCAGGCGCGCGGCCCGACGCCCACCCTGCCCGCTCGCCCAGCCGACTTCCCGGGCATTTCGTCCCGAGTCCGGCGACGCGCAGGTGCGGGTTCTCGAACCGGGTGACATGTTGATCTGGTTCGACCTGGAGCTTCTCTTCTGCCGCACAGTGATGGCGGCCGTGATCAGTCTCGGATTCATGGCATTTCTTCGCGGGTCGGAGTCGTGCGACTGGTCGGTTGTTCCTGAGTGCGCGCGGATCTAATGTGCCGCCATGGCGCTCAAGCTCCGGCCGCTCGCGCTCGACGACGTCACCGCCGTGCACGACTGGGCCTGCTTGCCCGAGTCGTGCCGCTTTCAGGCGTGGGGACCCAACACTTTCGATCAGACGCAGGCGTATGTGCGGGCCGCAGTGGCGGCACCCCGGGACCGGCTGGTGTTCGGGGTGCTCGTCGATGACGACGTTGTCGGCAGCGCCGAGCTGAAGCTGCACGGCCCGAGCACCGGCGAGATCGCGTACGCGGTGCATCCGCGGTTGTGGGGACAGGGCGTAGCTACGGGTGCGGCGCGAGAGCTGTTGCGGATGGGCTTCAGCGAGCATGGGCGCCACCGCATATTCGGCACGTGCGACCCGCGCAACCTCGCCTCGGCGGCGGTGTTGCGCAAGATCGGCATGCGATATGAGGGCCGGATGCGTGGCACCGCCCACATTCGAGATGGCTGGCGCGACTCGGATCTGTACGCCGTCCTCGCCAACGACTGACGCCTGCTCGACGATCACCAGCTCGGCCGGACCGTGGCCAACCCGGCTGAGAATCGGCCACGAACTTCGGGACCTGCGGCAGCGCAGGGCTGGCCGCGCAGCGACGACCATGCCATGCTTTGCTACCGCCCAGTAGGTTCGTGGTTCGGAGGGCCGAGGATGCGCAAGAACATCGTGATCACCGGAGCCAGCGCGGGGCTGGGCATGGGCATGGCGCGGGAGTACGCGGCCAAGGGGCACGACCTCGCGCTGTGCGCCCGCCGCACCGAGCCGCTGGACCGGCTGCGCGACGAGCTCACCGCCCGCCACCCGCGGATCAACGTGGTGACCCGCCGACTCGACGTCAACGACCACGACGACGTCTTCGCCGCCTTCCGCGACTTCCGCGACCGGCTCGGTTCGCTCGACCGCGTCATCGTCAACGCCGGGCTGGGGAAGGGCAAACCGCTGGGCACCGGCTACTTCCAGGCCAACCGCCAGACCGCCGAGACGAACTTCGTCGCCGCGCTGGCCCAGGTGGAGGCCGCGATGGAGGTGTTCCGCGAGCAGCGCGCCGGGCACCTGGTGCTGATCTCGTCGATGAGCGCCTGGCGCGGTATGCCGCGCAACGTCACCACCTACGCCGCGACCAAGGCGGGACTGGCCGCGCTCGGCGAGGGTGTGCGCGCCGAGACGCTGCGCGGGCCTCTGCGCCGGGTCAAGGTCAGCACCATCTACCCCGGTTACATCCGCACGGAGATGAACGTCAAGGCCGGGGGTGGATTCATGGTGGCGCCGCTGGAGAAGGGTTGCCGGTCGCTTGTTCGCGCGATCGACCGCGAACCGGTCCGGGCGTGCGTCCCGCCGTGGCCCTGGTCGGCGTTCTCCGTTCTCATGCGGTTCCTGCCGCTCCGGGTGCTGGCGCGTCTGATGTGACCACGACAATGGCCCCCATGCCCGAAACCCGCCCGCGCCGGCACAAGAAGCGCTACGCGCTCGCAGCCATCCTGGTGCTCCTGGCCGGATTCACCTACCTCAACAACACGTCCATGTTCGCCACGCCGTCCGACAGGCAGCCGCGCGTGCTGGCGCACCGGGGTCTCGCGCAGACGTTCAGCACGGAGGGCGTCGAGAACGACACGTGCACCGCCGAGCGGATCGCGCCGCCGTCGCACGGCTACCTGGAGAACACGATCCCCAGCATGCGCGCGGCTTTCGACGCGGGAGCGGACCTGGTCGAGCTCGACGTGCACATCACCAGGGACGGCCAGTTCGCGGTGTTCCACGACTGGGAAGTGGACTGCCGCACCGAGGCCACCGGTACCACGCGCGACTTCACCATGGCCGAGCTGCGCGGTATCGACGTCGGGTACGGCTACACCGCCGACGGCGGGCGGACCTTCCCGTTCCGGGGCAAGGGCAAGGGGCTGATGCCGTCGCTGGACGAGGTTCTCGCCGAGTTCCCGCGCGAGCCGCTGCTGATCCACGTCAAGAGCGACGACCCCGCCGAAGGCGAGGAGCTGGCCCGGCGCCTGTCGGCGCTGGACCCACCGCGCCTGGCCGAGATCGCCGTCTACGGCGGGGACGCCCCGGTGCGGGTCGTGCGGGAACGGCTGCCGCGGGTGCGGACGATGTCGAAGGCGATCATGAAGGACTGCCTGCTGAGCTACGAGGCGGTCGGCTGGACCGGAGCCACTCCCGGCGCGTGCGCGAACACCGAACTGCACGTCCCCGAAGGCTACGCCCCGTGGCTGTGGGGCTGGCCGTCGAAGTTCACCGAACGCATGGAGTCCGTCGGCAGCCGGGTGGTGCTGGTCGCGGGTTCCGGCGGCTTCTCCGAAGGTTTCGACACGCAGGAGTCGCTGCGGCGCGTGCCGGAGGACTTCACCGGCTACGTGTGGACCAACCGGGCCGAGGTGGTCGCACCGCTGATCCGGCGCTAGGGCGGCGAAATCCGTTGGTGGTCGCTCGGCGTCCGGTGTTACTTTCCGGCTCGTCGCGGCATGTCCGCCGAACACACCGAACCAGTGGAGGACGTCCGAAGTGCTCACCCGCGATCCTGAGAAGCCGGTGCCGCAGGCCGGACATGACCGGGTGGCGCTGACGGTGTTCCGAGCCGCGCCGGTGACCACAACGACCTGGCCATGCGCGGTTCGGTGGCGGTCGCTCGCGGGCTGTCCGAACGGTTCGGACTGCCGGCCGGCCACATCGGCTCGCCGGAGCCCGCGCTGAACACCGACTGGCGCACCGAGCTCGACGCCGCCCTGCCCGCGCTGCGCGAGATGTCCAGCGCCTACGAGCGGCTGATGTCAGGCGGGCTCGCGCCGCTGACCGCGCTGAGCCGGTGCAGCGTCGCGCTCGCGACGCTGCCCGTCGTCGCCCGGCACCGGCCGGATGCCTGCGTGGTCTGGTTCGACGCGCACGCCGACCTCAACACCCCGGACAACACGACGACCGGATACCTCGGGGGCATGGCGCTCTCGGGCGCGGCCGGGCTGTGGGACTCCGGGCTCGGCGGCGATCTCCGGCTGGACGGCATCGTGCTCGGTGGAGCGCGTGACGTCGACCCACCGGAGCAGGCGCTGATCGACGGCGGGGCGGTCCGGTCCGTGCCGCAGGGACCGGACCTCGCCGACGCGCTGCGGTCCGCGATCGCGAGCCGGCCGGTGTACTTCCACCTCGACTGCGACGTGCTCGAACCCGGGATCGTGCCGACCGACTACCGCGTACCCGGCGGGCTGTCGCTGGCGGACCTGCACGCGGTCTCGGAGGTCGTGGCCGAGGGTGAGCTGGTCGGACTCGAGATCGGCGAGTTCGAGGCATCCTGGCCGGAGGGCGCCGAACCCGTCGTGCCGGACGCGCTCCTCGACGCCATGGCACCGATGTACGCCGCCCTCACCGCCCGCTGAGCTCTCCGGCGCGGTCCCCGCTGACGGCAACCGGGGCGAGCAGCGGCCGCTTCGCGGTCCGGCGGTTGCCCGACGACGCACCGAGCAGCCCGCGCCCGATCCACGGGCCGACGCACCCGCCGAGCCAGGTCACCTCCGTCCGCGCGGTCGTCCACCACGGCGTCGGTGGCGCGGGAGCCAGCGGGGCGGTCCAGCCGTCGTCGAAGCCGGGCAGTTCCAGCGCGTGCGCCACGGCCGCCGCGATCCGCGCGTGCCCCTCGGCGTTGGCGTGCAGGCGGTCGGCGCTGTAGAGCCGCTGGTCGGCGATCGCGGCATGCGGGAACGCATCGACCAGCGTGGCGCCGTGGCGGGCGGCGGACTCCCGGATCCCGGCGTTGAGCGCGATGACCCGTGGCACCAGCCGCCGCGCGATCGGCATGAGCTTGCCGATGTCGGGGAACGTCGTGATGACCACCCGCACCCCGTGCCCGGTCAGGGCGGCCACCACACCGTCCAGTTCACCGCACACGCGGCCGGCGTCGAAGCAGGGCCGGATCACGTCGTTCATCCCCGCGCACACGGTGACCAGGTCGGGCCCCAGTTCCAGGGCCGCGGGCAGCTGGCCGGCCCGGACCTGACGGGCCACGCTGCCCCGCACCGCGAGGTTCGCGTAGCGCAGCCGCGGGTTCAGCTCGCTCAGGTGCTCGGCGAGCCGGTCCGCCCAGCCCCGGTAGCCGGCGCACTCGTCGCCGTCGTGGAGCCCCTCGGTCTGGCTGTCACCGAGCGCCACGTAGCGGGCGAACCATTGCCCTGTCATGTTTCTTTCTCCTCGAACCGCGCAGCAGCGCGAAAGTCGTAGTCACCGGCAGGATTAGTCAAATCGACGAGCAGGCCCAAACAGTTTGTGATCATATACGCACTCTCGGTAACCAGTGCGCCGGTGCCCGTGCCCTCGTTCACCGGAACAGCGGCCACGGCGGCACGGTCGACCCGTAGACCGAGCGCTGCTCACTGGCGGTCGGTTCCGCGCCGCCGGGGCAGCAGACTTCGCGACCGCCCGAGTCGCGGACCCGCGTGCACAACACCAAGCGGTTCCGCCTGCACCCTCGGAAGCTCCGGACTGGAGTTGATCAACGCCCCGGGTGCCCCACGTCACAGAGGACCCGGTGTTGTAATCGTATGACCATTGAGGCAAAGTACCGGCAACCGCCGTCCAGCCCCCTCAAAGACGAGGAGCCTCAACGTGGAAACGATGCAACCGGCCTACGGCGTGGGCCCGCTGCTTCTCATCGCCGCCGGTGCGGTCGGCCTGCTTCTCCTGCTGATCATGAAGTTCCGCCTGCACGCCTTCATCTCGCTCGTGCTGGTGAGCCTGCTGGTGGGGCTGGCCACCAGGATTCCGCTGGACGAGCTGGTCGACACCCTGCTCGACGGCTTCGGCAGCACGCTCGGGACAGTCGGCCTGCTGGTCGGCCTCGGCGCCATGATCGGACGACTGCTGGAGGTCACCGGCGGCGCCCAGGTGCTGGCCAACACCCTGATCAACCGCTTCGGGCCGGGCCGGGCGCCACTGGCGCTCGGGGTCGCCTCGCTGATCTTCGGCTTCCCGATCTTCTTCGACGCCGCCTTCGTGGTGTTCCTGCCGATCATCTTCAGCGTGGCCAGGCGCTTCGGCGGTTCGGTGCTGCTGTACGCGCTGCCTGCCGCGGGCGGTTTCGCCGCGATGCACGCCTTCGTCCCGCCGCACCCGGGTCCGGTCGCCGCCGCCGAGCTGGTCGGCGCGGACATGGGCGTGGTGATGCTGGTCGGCCTGGCCGTGGCGATCCCGTCCTGGTACCTCGGCGCCTACCTGTTCGCCAAGTTCACCGGCCGCCGGATCGACGTGCCGGTCCCGGACCTGACCGACTCCGGCTCCGAGGCCGAGGGCTCCGAGAACACCTCGCAGGCACCGCTGCCGAAGTTCGGCACCGTCATCGGCGTCCTGCTGCTCCCGCTGGTGCTGATCTTCCTCAACACCGGGCTGGAAACCCTCAGCACCGCCGGCGTCGTCGACGCCGACCAGACCTGGGTGCAGGTGCTGCAGATGGTCGGCGAGACCCCGGTCGCGCTGCTGGCCACCGCGATCGTCAGCGTCATCGTCCTCGGCAGGGGACGCTCCAAGGCCAACGTCGAGCAGATCGTCAACGGCGCGCTGGCGCCGGTCTGCGCGATCATCCTGATCACCGGCGCGGGCGGCATGTTCGGCGGGGTGCTGCGCTCCAGCGGCATCGGCGGCGCGCTGTCGGAGAGCCTCAGTGCCATCGGGCTGCCGCTCATCGTGGCCGCCTTCGTCATCTCCACCGCGCTGCGGGTCGCGCAGGGCTCGGCCACCGTCGCGATCACCACGACCGCCGGGCTCATCGCGCCGACCGTCGCGGCGACCGAGGGGCTCTCCCCGCTCTACCGTGCGCTGCTGGTGATCGCCATCGCCTGCGGTGCGACCGTCCTGTCGCACGTCAACGACTCCGGCTTCTGGCTCGTCGGCCGCTTCCTGGGCATGGACCTCAAGACCACGCTCAAGACCTGGACGGTGCTGGAGACGCTGCTGGGCGGGATCGGCTTCCTGATCGTCCTGCTGTTGACCGCGGTGGCCTAGTGACGCGGCTCCGGATCGGTGACGGCTTCGACCACCTCGGCGACGATGCCGCGCATCGCCACCTCGGCCACGTCGGCGTCACCTGCCACGATGGAGGAGGCGACCAGCGCGTGCAGGCGCAGCGCCTTCTCCTCGGGGCGGTGGGGCATGAGGTGGTGCACGGTGCGGCCGGTGAGCACCTCGGCCACGACGTCGGAGAGCCCGGCGAACATCTCGTTGCCCGAGGCCAGCAGGACCAGGCCGTGGAACTCGATGTCGAGGTCGAGGAAGGTGTCCAGGTCACCGGCCCGGCCGGTGGTGCGCATCAGCGGGCCCAGCTCGGCGAGGCGGGCGCGGTGCTCCGGGGTGGCGTTCGTGGCCGCCAGCGCCGCGGCCGCGGGTTCCACGGCGGCGCGGAGCGCGGTCAGCGACCTGAGCTGCGCGTCGCGGCCCTTGCCCGCCAGGCGCCACCGGATGAGCTGCGGGTCGAAGACGTTCCAGCGCTCGGTGGGGGTGACGGTGACGCCGGTCCGGGGCCTGGTGACCACGAGCTGGATCGACTCCAGCACCCGCACCGCCTCGCGGGCCACCGTGCGGGAGACGCCGAACTGCTGCTCGATGCGCTCCAGGGTCAGGACGTCGCCGGGGGCGTACTCGCCGCCCGCGATCGCCGGCCCGAGCACCCCGAGCACGCGGTCGTGCAGCGTCTGCTGCCTCGCCGAGACGGTCATGTCCGACGTCCACCTCCTGGCCGGGAGCCCGCCGCGCCCCCAGGCGCGACGGCCACCCGCACCTCAATTCGTATGACTATTGAAAACCATCGGGAGCCGTCGCGGGCGGTGCGCCTCGCCGAGCACCCGATCCTAGAAGGGAGAACGGTGTGACGACCCAGGTGGTGGTCATGGGCGTGGCCGGATCGGGCAAGACCACGGTCGCCGAGCTGCTCGCGCAGCGGGCCGGGCTGGAGTACGTGGAGGCCGACCGGTTCCACTCCCCGGAGAACATCGCGAAGATGAGCTCCGGGACGCCGCTCACCGACGAGGACCGGCAGCCGTGGCTTCAGCGGCTGTCGGAGTGGATGCGCGAGCGACGGGAGGCCGGCGTGCCCACCGTGCTGGCCTGCTCCGCGCTGAAGCGCTCCTACCGGGACATCCTGCGCAGCCACGCCCCTGCGCTGAGGTTCGTGCACCTGCACGGCTCCCCCGAGCTGATCCGCGAGCGGATGACCAGCCGCAAGGGTCACTTCATGCCGCCGGCGCTGCTGGAGTCCCAGATCCGCGACCTGGAGCCACTGGCGGCCGACGAGAACGGGATCACCGTCGACCTCGTGCACTCCCCCGACGAGATCGCCGAGCAGGCGCTGACCTGGCTGCGCACCACCTCCGACATGGGCATCGCGCGCTGACGCGGCTGCCCGGCCCGGACGCAACGGGCCGGGCAGCTTCCCGCCATCGTGTCCCCAGCGTTATCCGGATGCGGCACGCTGGGCGCCATGAGCCGTCACCCCAGCGCGTTACGCGCCGCGGTCGCCGACCTCGAACGTGCCCTCGCAGGGCGTCCGCCGGCGTCCGTGGCCGAAGCGGAGACGCAGCAGCAGGCCCCTTCGGCGGAGCAGAGCCAGCAGGACGAAACCCGCCCCGCCACCGAAGCCGAGGACGCCTCCGACGACGCGGGCGGCGACCGCGGGTCCGCCGCACAGGACTGAACACACCGCGGGAATCGGCAGAAGACCGCTCAACCGGTCGCGAGCCCGGCCCTTGGGGAGCTTCCTCCTGCTAGACATGGGGCCATGAGCCTCACGATCAAGGGGATCTCCTACGTCACCGGGGAAACCGACGCCGAAGACCTGCGCGGCGACCTGCTCTCGATCCGCGACGAGCTGCACTGCACCGCGGTCATGCTGATCGGCACCGATGTCGGACCCCAGCTCGAGGCCGCCGAGGTCGCCCTCGACGCGGGGCTCGAGGTCTACGTCCGGCCGTATCTCGCCGACCGCTCGCGCGCGGAACTGCTGGCCCATCTCGCGGAGACGGCCGCGGGGGCGGAAGAGCTGCGCCTGCGCTATCCGGGACGGGTGACGCTGCTGGTCGGCAGCGAGTTCTCGCTGACGCAGCCGGGCATGCTCCCCGGCCCCCGGGTGTTCCTGCGCCTGCAGGTCCTGGTGCGGTGGCGGCGCTTCTTCGACCGCCGCATCACCCGCAAGCTGCGCGGGCTGCTCACCGACGCCCTGGCCGCTGCCCGCTGCCGGTTCTCCGGGCCGATCACCTACGCCGCGGGCCACTGGGAGGAGGTCGACTGGTCCGGCTTCGACGTCGTCGGCGTCAACCTCTACCGCTTCGGCGACGACCCGGCGGCCTACGAGCGGCGCTTGGACGCCCTGGTGCGGGAAGCGGACGAGGCGGGCAAGCCGGTGGTCGTCACGGAGTTCGGCTGCGGTGCCTTCGAAGGAGCGCAGCGCCGGGGTCCCGGTTCGTTCCGGATCGTCCGGTGGCTGGCCGTCCCGCCCCGCATCAGACCGGGTCACGTGCGCGATGAACGTGTGCAGGCGGCCTACCTCGGTGAGCTGATCGACCTCTACGCCGCGCGCGGCGTTCACGGCTGCTTCGTCTACACCTTCGCCATGCGGGACTTCCCGCACCACGACGACCCCTCGCGCGACCTGGACATGGCGGGCTTCGGCGTGGTGAAGGTGGGGCCCGACGACCCGTCGCTGTGGGAGCCCAAGAACGCCTACCACGAGGTGGCCCGCCGGTACGGCTCGTAGCTCCTTCAGCGCCGATGGCCTCGGACACCGTCAACGGTCCGAAGACGACGCCCGGACGACGGGCACCGGGGTCAGGTGTCGCCGCGGTCGACCTCCGCCCACAGGCTGGGCAGGTTCACCACGATCCCCTCCTGGGTGCTGCGGGCGATCACCACCACCGCCTCCTCGTCCGGCGAGGGGTTCTCCTCGCGGTGCGGCAGGTACGGCGGGACGAAGATGTAGTCGCCCGGCTCGGTCTCCACCCGCACCTGTTCGTCCCCGTCGGCGAAGACGAACACCGGATGCCCGGACACCACGTAGATCGCCGTCTCGGCCTCGCCGTGGTGGTGGTCGCCGGAGTTGGTCGCCGGACTCACGTGGGTGCGTCCCATCCACAGCTTCTCCGAGCCGACGGTCTTGCCCGAGATCGCCTCGAAGCGCCGCATGCCCGAGGTCTGGGCGGTGTCGGAGACCAGACCTCCGCCCTTGACGTGCTCCAGCCGCCCATGCCACACGGCGTTGCCGTCGTTTCCGGCCACGACATCCCTCCTTGTTCTCACAACCGGTTCCAGGCCACGTTCATACCTCCCCCGCCGCCGCGCGGCGAGGGGTCACGCCGTCCGCAGCCGGTGGTCCAGCGCGGTGTGGCGGCGGCCGGAGCCGACCGCGCGCACCGCCTGGCCCAGCGCCTTCTTCGACCCGACCAGCACCACCAGCTTCTTCGCCCTGGTCACCGCCGTGTAGAGCAGGTTGCGCTGCAACATCATCCAGGCGCTGGTGGTCAGCGGGATCACCACGCACGGGTACTCGCTGCCCTGCGAGCGGTGGATCGTGACGGCGTAGGCGTGCACGAGCTCGTCCAGCTCGGCGAAGTCGTAGTCGACGTCCTCTTCCTCGTCGGTGCGCACCGTGAGCGTCTGGGCCTCTTCGTCCAGCGCGGTCACCACACCTTGCGTGCCGTTGAAGACGCCGTTGGCGCCCTTGTCGTAGTTGTTGCGGATCTGGGTGACCTTGTCGCCGACCCGGAACACCCGGCCGCCGAACCTGCGTTCGGGCAGACCCGGCCTGCCGGGTGTGATCGCGTCTTGCAGCAGCTGGTTCAGTGCGCCCGCCCCGGCAGGCCCGCGGTGCATCGGCGCCAGGACCTGCACGTCGGTGCGGGGGTTGAGACCGAACTTGCGCGGGATGCGCCGCGCTACGACGTCGACGGTCAGCTCGGCGGTGACGTCGGGCTCGTCGACCTGGAACAGGAAGAAGTCGTCGAGGCCGTGCGTGCGCGGGTGCTCGCCGGCGTTGATCCGGTGCGCGTTGGTGACCACGCCGGACTCCGCGGCCTGGCGGAACACCTCGTTCAGCCGCACGTGCGGGATCGGCGTCCCCTCGGCGAGCAGGTCGCGCAGCACCTCTCCCGCGCCGACGGACGGGAGCTGGTCGACGTCGCCGACCAGCAGCAGGTGCGCTCCGGCGGGGACCGCCTTGGCGAGCTTGTTGGCCAGCAGCAGGTCGAGCATGGACGCCTCGTCGACCACGACCAGGTCGGCGTCGAGCGGGTTGTCGCGGTCGAACGCGGCGTCCCCGCCCGGCTGGAGCTGCAGGAGCCGGTGCACGGTGGCGGCCTCGTGGCCGGTCAGCTCGGTCAGGCGCTTGGCGGCCCGGCCGGTCGGCGCCGCCAGCACCACCTTCGCCCGCTTGGCCTTGGCCAGCTCGACGATCGAGCGCACGGTGAAGCTCTTGCCGCAGCCCGGACCGCCGGTCAGCACCGCGACCTTCTCGGTCAGCGCCAGGCGCACCGCCCGTTCCTGGCCCTCGGCCAGTTCGGCGCCGGTGGTGCGGCGCAGCCAGCCGAGCGCCTTGTCCCAGTCGACCGTGGCGAAGGCGGGCATCCGGTCGGCGCTGGTGCGCAGCAGCCGCGTCAGCTGGGCGGCCAGCGCCACTTCGGCGCGGTGGAAGGGGACCAGGTAGATCGCCGTGGCCGGCACCTCGGCGTCCTCGCCCGGAATCTCCTCCCGGACCACGCCCTCCTCCTCGACGAGCTCGGCGAGGCATTCGATCACCAGCCCGGTGTCGACGGTCAGGATCTTCACCGCCTCGGCGATCAGCTCGGTCTCGGGCAGGAAGCAGTTGCCCTCGCCGGTGGACTCCGAGAGCGTGAACTGCAGTCCCGCCTTGACCCGCTGCGGCGAGTCGTGCGGGATGCCGACCGCCTTGGCGATCGTGTCGGCGGTCTTGAACCCGATCCCCCACACGTCACCGGCCAGGCGGTAAGGCTCCTCCTTCACGACCCGGATCGCGTCGTCGGTGTACTGCTTGTAGATCTTGACGGCCAGCGAGGTCGACACGCCGACGCCCTGGAGGAAGACCATCACCTCCTTGATCGCCTTCTGCTCCTCCCACGCCTCGGCGATCAGCCTGGTGCGCTTGGGGCCGAGCTTGGGAACCTCGATGAGGCGCTGCGGCTCCTGCTCGATCACCTCGAGCGCGGCGGTGCCGAAGTGCTCGACGATCTTCTCGGCGAGCCGGGGACCGATGCCCTTGATCAGCCCGGACCCCAGGTAACGGCGGATGCCCTGCACGGTGGCCGGCAGCACGGTGGCGTAGTCGTCGACGTGGAACTGGCGGCCGTACTGCGGGTGCGAACCCCACCGCCCGCGCATCCGCAGCGCTTCGCCGGGCTGGGCGCCCAGCAGCGCGCCGACGACCGTCACGAGGTCGCCGCCGCGCCCGGTGTCGACCCGGGCGACCGTGTAGCCGGTCTCCTCGTTGGCGAAGGTGATGCGCTCCAGCGTGCCTTCGAGCACCGCGCCGCGGGCGGGCGCGCCTGGATGCCCGTTCGGCGCGCTCCGCTTCGGGCTCATCACACCCGGCTCACTGCCCGTGTCCACCGGTAAGACGTATCACGAGCCCCTGCCGAGACCGGAGGTCACCGACGCGTGCCGGTGAGTCGGGCGAGCGTCTCCTCCCGCAGCCGGTCGGCGTCCGAAGCGTCGAACGCCTTTCCCCGCAACGGGATCGACTCCCCGCGGGCGAACGCGCTGACCTGTTCGGCGGGCGGGTCGTCGAGCACCGCGAGGATCGGCACGATCGCCTCCGCGACCGGGGTGGCCTGCGCGCGGGCCCGTTCGACCGCGGTCGCCATCGCAACGTCGTACTCCCCGGAGAAGCTGGTGGCCACGCCGCCGGGGTTGAACAGAACGTAGCGGACGCGGCTCGCGCCGTGGACGTTGGCGAAGGAGACCCCGAGCAGGTCGTTGGCCCTGCTGGCCTGGGCGATCGCAGCCATCCCGTCGTAGTCGGCACGGAGCTGGAGGTCGTCCCAGCGGATCTCACCGGTCTCCACCCCAGGGGCGCACACGTTGACCACCACCGGGTTCTCGCCGCGCTCCAGCACCTCGACCAGACCGTGGCCGAGCAGGAAGCGGCTCAGGTAGTACAGCGCGAAGGTGTTCTCGAAGCCCTCGTCGGTCTCCAGGCGCGTCGAGCGGAAGTGCTGAGCGCACAGCACCAGCGCATCGACGGCGGGAAACTCCGACCTGATTTCGGCCACGACTCGCTCGTTGTCGCGCACCAGGCTCAGATCGGCCCGGATGAAGCGAGCCCGCGCGGCCGCCCCGCGGTCCGACGCGTGAGTGAGGAACGCCTCTCCCTTCGCGGCGTTGCGACCGACGACCACCACGGTGTCACCGCGCCGCAGGCAGAAATCCGCGATCCCCCGCCCGATCCCGTCCGTACCACCCGAGACCACGATCGTCCGCATCGAGCACCTCATCTCGCCACAAGTCATCATGTGATGACTTGATTCGAAGCTACGCACCTGGCGGGTAAGATGTCAACAACTGATGACTACCGAGGAGGCCAGGTGACGCTACCCCGCAAACGCGACCGCGCGGCCACGCGGGCGGCACTGCTGGCCGCGGCCCGCGCCCGCTTCGCGGCCTCCGGCTTCGACGGCACCAGCGTCCGCGACATCGCGGCCGACGCCGGGGTCGACCCGACGCTGATCTTCCGCTACTTCGGCTCGAAGCAGGAGCTGTTCGACGAGGCCGTGAACGCGACCGGAGAACCCTGGACCGAAGACGGCGACGCGGACGAGCTGCCCGCGCGGCTGCTGCGGTCGGCGGTCGCCCACGACTGGCCGGAGTCCGCGGGCGAGCACCCGCTCATCGCGCTGCTGCGGTCGGCCAACCGGGAGGAGTCGCGTGACCGGCTGCACGAGCAGGTCTGCGAGCACTACATCGGCAACCTCACCGGACTCGTCGACGGCCCGGACCGCGAACTCCGCGCCGAACTGCTGAGCGCCCTGCTGCTGGGCATCAGCGTCTCGCGGTCGATCGTGCGCACCTCGGCGCTCGTCGAGGCCGACACCGAGACCATCGAGCCCTACTTCGAGCAGGTCGCGGACGTGCTGCTGGGCAGGTCGAGCGGCGACCGATGACGCACCGGAAGCGCTTCGACGTGCCGTTACGCTGAGTGCTGATGCGACGCAAGCTCCGGTCTCCGCTGCCCCAACGCGACGGTCTCGACGCCGTCCGGCTGCGGCTGCCCGCCGAGGGGCCGTGGGAGACAGTGCGAGACCACCTCGTCGACCGCCTGCCGGTCGGCGCCGAGCGCGTGGACCGGATGTTCCGGGAACAGGCCGTTGTCGACCTGAACGGTCCGGTGGCCGCGGACGCGCCGTTCGTGCCCGGCTCGTTCGTCTGGTTCCACCGCGACCTGCCCGACGAGGTGCCGGTGCCGTTCGAGATCGGCATCGTCCACCGCGACGACGACCTGCTCGTGGTCGACAAACCGCATTTCCTGGCAACGACTCCGCGCGGCAGGCACGTCGCCCAGACCGCGCTGGTGCGACTGCGCCGCGAACTCGGCCTCCCGGACCTCAGTCCCGCGCACCGCCTGGACCGCACGACGGCGGGGCTGGTGATGTTCGTGATCCGCCCAGAACTGCGCAAGAGCTACCAGGAAATGTTCCAGAACCGCCTGGTGCACAAGGAGTACGAGGCGATCGCTCCGTTCGACCCCGGCCTGGAGCTGCCCCGGACCGTGCGGAGCCGGATCGTCAAGGAACGCGGCGTGCTGGCGGCCCAGGAGGTACCCGGACCGCCGAACGCCGAGACGCTTGTCGAGCTGCTGGAACACCGTGACGGGCTCGGCCGGTACCGGCTGCTGCCGAAGACCGGCCGGACCCACCAGCTCCGCGTGCACCTCAACAGCATCGGAATTCCCATTCTCGGCGACGACACCTACCCGGTGGTCAACGACCCCGCGCCAGACGACTTCAGCCGACCGCTGCAACTGCTGGCGAAGGTGCTGGAGTTCACCGACCCGGTCAGCGGCCTGCACCGCAGGTTCGAGAGCGGGCTCGCACTCGGCGCGTGGAAGTCGTACGAGGACTGGAATTCCGGACACGGTAACTGAACCACTGCGGTGGTTTCGTTACCAGGACTCAGTCTTCGGCAACCCAGTCCCCGTGGCCGAACTGCAGCCAGTCGCTGATCCCGCCCAGCTTCGAGCCGACCAGGTCGGCCTGCTGCGGCGTGATCGCGATCTCGCGGCCTTCGGAGTCGACGATGCGGACTTCCGGGTACCGCAACGTGATCGTCACCGGCCCCTTGTCCGCGTAGGCCGGAACGCGCCACGTCCGTTCGGACGGAACTTCTGTCATATACCGGGATTCCCATTCCTCGCGCTGGCGCTCGATGTCGGATTTCAAAGCAGACGTCCCGATCTTTCGGACTGCACCCTGGTAAGCGGGCCTGACACCGCGAACCTCGCACGATGCAATACCTGCACGCACTCATCCGATCTGGTCATTGTGGACCGATGTGCGAGCGCGGGACCATGGAACATCCCACTGCGCGAAATCCAGGAGATGCCGCCGTGCCAGGAAACCGCCACACGTCCGTCCGTTCCCGGCAGATCGCCAACGAGCTCCGACGCTACCGCGAAACAGCCGGGCTCAGCTGCAGCGACGCCGGAGCGAAGCTCGGTGTGTCGGGCAGCAAGATCAGCCGGATCGAGACCGGCGCGTCGGGCTTCCAGATCGAGGACGTGGCGGCTCTACTGGGCCTCTACCACGTCCCAGCGGCGGAACGCCGGGCGATCGTGGAGCTGGCGAAGAAGTCGGACGAGAAGGGCTGGTGGGAGCGGCAGACCGGACTCCCCCAGAACTGGAAGAATCTCATCGAGTTCGAAGCGAAGGCCAAGCGACTCCAGAACTTCGAGAACATGTTCATCCCAGGCTTGTTGCAAACAGCCGAGTACCTTCGGGCCATCGTCGAGGGAATCGACAACACCCTCAGCGAAGTCGAGCTGGACACGCTAGTAGCTGCACGCATGGCCCGGCAGATCGTTCTCAGCAGGTTCTACGCACCTCAGTTCCTCGCAGTGATCGACGAGACGGTTCTCCGTCGGCCCGTTGGCGAGAAGGGGGTGATGAAGCGCCAGTTGCGACACCTGCTGACGGCCACCGACGCTCCCCATATCACGCTGCGGATCGTGCCCATATCCGCAGGTGCGCACGCGGGTCTGCACGGCCCCTTCCTCTTGATGGACTTCGAAGACGAACCGGACATCGTCTACGTCGGCAACCACTACACCGAGCTGTTCCTGGAGGAAGATCAGGACTTGGCGTCCTACCGGCTAGCCTTGCGGAATATCCTGAACGCAGCCCTTGCACCGGGTGCATCGGCCGAACTGATCGAAACCATCGCCACCGAGCACGACTCGTGAGAGGAACGCGATGCCCACGCAAGACCTGAGCAACGCCCGGTGGCGCAAGAGCACCCGCAGCGGCCTCAACGCCAACTGCGTCGAGGTGGCTTTCGCCGGGGCGGCGGTGGGCGTTCGGGACTCCAAGCGGCCCGAGGGCGGGGTGCTGGCCTTCTCCCCCGCCCGCTGGGCGGACTTTGTCCGCAGCCTGCGCTGAGCCGCCGTCAACCGGCGCAGGAGAACGTCACCGAGTGCCAGCCGGTCGCGCCGTCGGGGATGACCGGTCGGCGCTGTTCGGTCTGGGTGTGACCGGCACGGTCGGTGGCTCGGCACTCCACGGTGTGCTCCCCCGGTTTGAGGTGGAAGGTGGTGCGCCACATCCGCCAGGTGTCGCGGCTGACGTCGGTGGCCAGCTCCGCGGTCCGCCACGGACCGCCGTCGACGCGCACCTCCACGCGGTCGATCCCGGTGTGCTGGGCCCACGCGATCCCGGCCATGGTCACCGGTCCGGCGGGCAGCGAGTCGCGATTCCTGGGGCGGTCGATGCGGGACTGGGTCTTGATCGGGCCCTGCTTCGCCCATCCCCGCTTCTCCCAGTAGTGCTGCCGGTCGAAGGTCGTGACCTCGGCGTCGACCAGCCACTTCGTCGCCGAGACGTAGCCGTAGAGGCCCGGCACGACCATCCGTACCGGAAAGCCGTGTTCGGCGGGCAGCGGCTCGCCGTTCATGCCCACCGCGAGTAGAGCGTCGCGGTCGGGTTCGAGCAGGACGTCCAGTGGTGTGCCGGTGTCGAACCCGTCGGCGCTGGTGGTGAAGAGCTGCTGGGCGCCGGGGCGGACGCCCGCCTCCAGGAGCAGGTCACGGACTCGGACGCCGTGGAACTCGGCGGTCGAGATGTAGGGGCCGCCGACCTCGTTGGACACGCAGGCCAAGGTGATCGGCCGGGTGACGAGCGGCCGGCGAAGCAGGTCGTCGAAGCTCAGCACCAGTTCCCGGTCCACCATGCCGTGCAGGCGCAGCTGCCAGTCCTCGACGCGAAGCTGCGGGACGGTCAGGGCGGTGTCGATGCGGTAGAAGTTCGGGTTGGGCGTGAGGAACGACGGCGTGCCCGACACCGCGAAGTCGGCACCGGGCGGTGGCGCGGCGACGCCGGGGATCCGCGCGCCGACCAGTCGCCGCGAGGTGTCGGTGCCGCCGCCTTGGCCGAGCAGGGTGCCCGCCGCACCCGCGACACCGGCACCGGCCACCACCGCCGCCGAGGTGGTGAGGAACCGGCGCCGGTCCTGCGATGGCTCGCCGTCGACCGCCTGCCCGCCGCGAGCGATCAACAGGCCGAACACGACGACCCCGACGATCAGCGACACGACCGGCGCGGCCAGCGCCGGGGCCGTGAAGTCCGGGCGGGCCGCCACCGCGACCATCCCGAGAACTCCGAACGCACCGATCAGCACCGACCCCGGCCACCGGCTCCGCCGGGAGATCAGACCGGCCACCACGGCCAGCACCGCGATCACGACGCTCATGCCGGTCAGCAGCACCACCTTGTCGGCGGTGCCGAACGCGCGGACGGCGAACTCCTTCACCGGTGTCGGGGCCAGGTCGATCGCGCTGTTGCCGACCGCCACCATCGGCGAGGAGGTGGGCAGGCCGTCCAGTCCGGCCACGAGATGTCCCGCCGCCAGGGCGGATCCCGCGCCGGCCACGCCGGCGAAAGCGGCGCGAGACCGGGGAACAGGTGCAGTCATGACTCCATTCGAATGCCGTGGGCCGCCGTGCGTCCACTCCGCGGCGGTGCCCGTAAGGGACGCGTAAGAGCCATGACCATTCGGTGACGTGAGCGCCCACCCCCTGCCGGAGCGGCCGCCTGGCTCCTACGGTCGGGCCGTGCGAATTCTCGTCACCGGCGCCGCCGGATTCATCGGCTCACACGTCGCCGACGCGCTGGCCGGACGCGGCCACGACGTCGTGCTGCTCGACGCGTTGCTGCCGCAGGCCCATTCCACCGCTCCCGACATGGGCCACCGCCTGGTGCACGGCGACGTGCGCGACGCCGGCCTGGTGCGCGACCTGCTCTCCGGTGTGGACGTGGTGTGCCACCAGGCGGCGATGGTGGGTCACGGGGTGGACCCGTCGGACATGCCCGACTACGCCTCGCACAACGACTACGCGACCGCCGTTTTGCTCTCGGCGATGCACGCCACCGGCGTCGGGCGGCTCGTGCTGGCCTCGTCCATGGTCGTCTACGGCGAGGGGCGCTACCGGTGCCCGGAGCACGGCGTGGTGCGGCCCTCGGCGCGCAGGCAGGACGATCTCGATGCCGGACGCTACGACCCCCGCTGTCCGTCCTGCGGCTCGCTCCTGGACCCGGACCTGGTGCCCGAGGACGCTCCGCTCGATCCGCGGAGCACCTACGCCGCGACCAAGCTCGCGCAGGAGCACCTCGCCGCCGCGTGGGCGCGGCAGACGGGCGGCGGCGTGTGGGCGCTGCGCTACCACAACGTCTACGGGCCGAGAATGCCCAGCGGGACGCCTTACGCGGGTGTGGCGTCGCTGTTCCGCTCGGCTCTGCAACGCGGAGAGGCACCGCTGGTGCTGGAGGACGGTCGCCAGCGGCGCGACTTCGTCCACGTCCACGACGTGGCCACGGCCAACGCGCTGGCCGTCGAGGCGGCGCCCCCGGCGGGCGCGCTGGAGGCGGTCAACGTCTGCTCCGGGCAGCCGCACACGATCGGCGACATGGCCGAGGAGCTGTCCCGCGCCTGCGGCGGCCCGCGGCCCCGCGTCGTCGGCGGGGCGAGGCCCAACGACGTGCGCCACGTGGTGGCCGATCCGGCCAAGGCGCGCCGGGTGCTGGGCTTCCGGGCCGAGACCGGCTTCCGCGAGGGGATGACGGCTTTCGCCGACGCCCCGCTAAGGGCTCCCGTGAGCGGCTTGGGCCAGCGGTAGCCGGATCTCGAAGCGGCAGCCGGGACCGTGGTTGCGGGCGGTGATCGTGCCGTGGTGGGCCTGCACGAGCCCCTGGGCGATGGCCAGCCCGATCCCGGCTCCGGTCTGGCCGCCCGCCTGCGACCGGGACGTGGTGCCGCGGAAGGCCACGTCGAAGACGCGCTCTATGTCCCCGGCCGGGATCCCGCCGCAGGCGTCGTCGACCCGCAGCCAGCCGTGGGCACCGTCGTGCCCGGCGGCCAGGACCACCGCGCCGTCCGCGGGTGTGTGGCGGATGGCGTTGGAGAGCACGTTGCGCACGACCCGCGCGAGCTCCGCGTCGCTGCCGGAGACCACCGGCCAGTCGCTGTCCTCGGTGCTGAGCAGGACGCCCCGGTTCCGGGCGGCCGGGTTCTCCGCCGCCACGGCCTCGCCGACCACGTCGTGCAGCGGCACTGCCGAGAAGCTGAGCTGCAGCGCGCCCGCGTTGATGCGCGACAGCTCGAACAGGTCGTCGACCATGCCCGCGAGCCGCTGCGCCTCCCCGTGGATGCGGCCGGCGTACTCGCACACCTCCCCGGGTTCGGCCACCACGCCGTCGGAGAGCGCCTCGGCCATCGCGCGGATGCCCGCCAGCGGGGTGCGCAGGTCGTGGCTGATCCACGCGACCAGTTCGCGGCGCGATGCCTCGGCCGCGCGTTCCCGCGCACGGGCCTCCCGCTCCCAGACGCTTCGGCGGGCGATGCTGCGCCCCAGCAGCACCGCCAGTGGCACGGTCACCACGGCCACCGCCGTGCACACCACGACGACGGTGGTCATCATCGGGCTGAACATGAAGCCGGTGACGCCCAGGACTCCGCTCAGCGTGGCCGCCAGGGGCACCAGGACCAGCACGGTCAGCGCGGTGGCCAGCGACCGCCCCCGCAGCACGTAGAGCACGGCCGCGCCGAGCAGCGCGACGGGCAGGGACAGGCCGATCGCGTAGGGGACGACGTGGGTCAGCTCGGTGAGCATGCCCGGCATGTCGACGTCCATCCCTCACCTCACCGGGTCGTAGCGGTAGCCGACGCCCCACACGGTGTTGATGCGCACCGGGCGCGCGGGGTCGGGCTCGATCTTCTCCCGCAGTCGTCTCATGTGGACGGTGACGGTGGAGTGGTCGCCGAAGCTCCAGCCCCACACCTGCTCCAGCAGCTCGGCGCGGGAGAACGCGCGGCCGGGATGGCGCAGCAGGAAGACCAGCAGGTCGAACTCCCTGCCGGTCAGCGCCAGTTCGGTGCCGTCGAGCGTGCCGCGCCTGGCGTCGAGGTCCAGCCGCAGCGCACCGTCGGCGATGACCTCGCCCTCGACCGGGCGGGCGGTGCGCGCCCGCCGCAGGATGGAGGCGACCCGCAGCACCAGCTCGCGCGGGCTGAACGGCTTGACGACGTAGTCGTCGGCCCCCTGCTCCAGGCCGACCACGCGGTCGGACTCCTCGCCCAGCGCGGTGAGCATCACCACCGGCACCTCGCCGCGCTCCCGCAGCCGCCTGCACACCTCCAGCCCGCCGACGCCGGGCAGCATCAGGTCGAGCACGACCAGGTCCGGCTTCCGCTCGGCGTGCAGCCGCAGGGCGGTCTCGCCATCACCGGCCAGCTCCACCGCGTAACCGGCGCGTTGCAGGTAGCGCCGCACGACGTCGCGCACCGAGGTGTCGTCGTCGACGACGAGCACCCGCGGCGCCGCCTCCCCGTCCATGACCATCGACCTCACCAGTTCGTCACCACGAGGTGGTTGACCGCGAGCGCGGTCACCGCCTGCACCGCCAGCCAGCCCCGGCGGTGGGCGCGCGGGAGCAGTGCGGCCCCGGCGCAGAACCAGACCGCGAACGGCAGCCAGATCCGCTCCACCTCGGCCTTGCTCAGCCCGGAGATGTCGGCCGCCAGCACCGCCACGGCCGCGGCGGCGACCGGCACGGCCACCGCCGTGCGCGTGACCGCCGCGCGCCGTGCGATCACGGCGGCCACCGGCCCCGCCGACAGCAGCAGGGCTCCCACGTTGCCCCACACCCAGTAGCTGTAGGGGCGCAGGGCGAATTCTCCCTGGTAGTAGCGCTCGACCACCAGGTGGTAGCCGTCGAGCCACCAGAACCCCGCCACGGCGAAGGCCGCCACGACCGCCACGGCACCCGCGGCGCCCAGCACCAGCGGCCGGACCCGCCTGGTCAGCAGCGCCACGCCGATGACGAACGGGGCCATGAGGACCAGCCCGTAGTTGAGGAAGATCCCCCAGCCCAGCAGCACGCCACCGGCCACGGCAGCGGCGTCGGCACGGACCCCCCGGCCCGTGGCACCCAGGGTGAACAGCGCGACACCGGTCGCGACCACGCCCATGAACACGCCGTCCGCCGAGACGCCCACCCACACCGCGCCGGGGAAGAGCACCAGGAACGGCACCGCCGCCCGCGCGGCGTCGCCGCCGGCCAGCGCGCGGACGGTCACCGCCACCGCGACCGCGGCCAGCGAGCCCACCAGCAGCGACAGGACACCGGCCTCCGTCCCGCCGCCGAGGCCGATGCGGTCCAGCCACACGTACAGCAGCAGGACGCCAGGCGGATGACCCGAGACGTGCACGGTCCACGAGTCCGGCTGGAAGGCCAGGATGTGGTCGGTGAACCCGCTGAGCATCGCCGGGATGTCGGTCACGCGCGGCACGTCGTGCAGGTACTCCGGCTCGTGGGTCAGGCGCAGGGCGATGCCGTCGCGCCAGCCCTCCACCAGCGCCAGGAAGAGCGTCCAGCACAGCGAGCCCGCATAGCCCGCCGCGAGCAGGAGCGGCCAGCTCAGGCGTTCGGCCAGGGCCGGGCCGAACACGACGACCGCGACCGCCGTCACCAGCGCGGGCAGCGTCCCCGGACCCGCGTGCGGTGACCAGAAGCCGAAGATCGGGGCGCTGTCGGCGAAGAGCGGAGCGCCCGCGCGGTTGAGGAGGTGGCCGGTCACGGCGGCGGCGGCGATCACGCAGAGCGCGGCGGCGAAGGCGACGAGGTCACCGCGGAGTTGTGGGGATGGCACTCGCGCGAACCTAGTCCCGCCGCCGGGGCGTGCCAACGTCGCGCGGGCAACCGTCAGAACTTCGTAAGACTTGCGCAGACGTCATGATTTCTTAAGCACCGCAGTGCTTTCCGCCCGTTCCACAGTGGGCTTCACTGCACCCATGACACCGATAGACGTGGTGCTCCCGTGCCTCAACGAAGCCGCGGCGTTGCCCTCCGTGCTGGCCGCGATGCCCACCGGGTTCCGGCCGGTGGTGGTCGACAACGGCTCCGACGACGGATCGCCGGAGATCGCCTCCGCGCACGGTGCGGTCGTGGTGGCCGAAACCCGGCGCGGTTACGGCGCCGCCGCGCACCGCGGTCTGGAGGCCGCCGAATCCGAAGTGGTGTGCGTGCTCGACGCCGACGGATCGCTGGATCCCGGGGTGCTGCCGGAGTTCGTCGAGCGGTTGCGCGCCGGCCACGCCGACCTGGTCGCGGGACGGCGCGTGCCCACCTCGGCCTCGGCGTGGCCGTGGCACGCGCGAGCGGGCAACGCCGTGATCGCGGGCCTGCTGCGGCGGCGCGGCCTGCCGGTCCACGACATCGCCCCGATCCGGGTGGCCCGGCGGGCCGACCTGCTCGCGCTCGGTGTCACCGACCGCGGTTTCGGCTACCCGCTGGAGTTGCTGCTCAGGGCCGCCGACGCGGGATGGCGCGTGGAGGAGGTGCCGGTCGCCTACCGGCCCCGGGCCACGGGCACGACCTCCAAGGTGTCCGGCTCGGTCCGCGGAACCGTGCGAGCCGTTCGCGACATGGCGGGAGTGCTGCGATGACGCCGACCGCACTGCTCGTGGTCGCCAAGGCACCGGTCCCCGGCCTGGCCAAGACCCGGCTCACCCCGGACCTCAGCGCGGAGCAGGCGGCCGGGGTCGCCGCGGCGAGCCTGCTCGACACGATGGACGCGGTCGTCGCCACGCCCGGGGTTCGGCCCGTGATCGCCATGACCGGCGACCTCGACGCGGCAGCGCGGGCCGATGAGCTGCGCGCGGCGCTGGACGGGTGGACCGTGCTGCGCCAGCGCGGAAGCGACTTCGGCGAACGGCTGGCCGCGGCCCACGCCGACACCGCCGCCGCTCATCCCGGATCGCCCGTGCTCCAGATCGGGATGGACAC
Organism: Saccharopolyspora erythraea; assembly: GCF_018141105.1. Classification (NCBI taxonomy): domain Bacteria; kingdom Bacillati; phylum Actinomycetota; class Actinomycetes; order Pseudonocardiales; family Pseudonocardiaceae; genus Saccharopolyspora; species Saccharopolyspora erythraea. Next base: position 4,927,300 of record NZ_CP054839.1, read on the forward strand.
ACCGCAGGTGAACCCGGAGCTGCTGAGCCATGCGTGCGAACTGCTGTCCACCGCGGACTCCGTGATCGGAATGGCGGAGGACGGCGGGTGGTGGGCCGCGGGGTTCCGCGATCCGGCGTTCGCGGCGCTGCTCGGCGGAATCCCGACTTCCCGGGACGACACCGGGTCGCGGACGCTCGCGGCGATGCGTTCGGCGGGACTCGATCCGGCGGAGCTGCCCCTGCTGTCCGATGTGGACAACATGGCCGATCTGCTCGCTGTCGCCGGACTGGTGCCCGGTTCGCGCTTCGCGGCGTCCGTGCCTGCCGGGGCGGCGGCGCGATGAGCCTCGCGTTCGAGGCCGCCTTCGGCAACACCGACTGCACGCTGCTCACCAGCGACGGCGCCGCGCGTCCGCTGACCGCGCGCAGGTGGTCGGCCCCGGCCGGCGCAGCCGACCACGTGCTGCTGGGCGAGTGCCGGGGCCCGGTCCTCGACATCGGTTGCGGACCCGGCCGGCTGGTGGCGGCGCTGGCGGGACGCGGCGTCGTCGCGCTCGGCGTGGACGTCTCCCCCGTCGCGGTGCGGCTCACCCGTGAGCGCGGTGGCCTCGCGCTGTGCCGGGACGTGTACGGCAGGCTGCCGGGTCAGGGCAGGTGGCGCGAGGTGCTGCTGGTCGACGGCAACATCGGCATCGGCGGTGATCCGGCCCGGCTGCTGCACCGCGTCCGGGAGCTGCTGCGACCGGACGGCCGCGCCTGGGTGGAGGTCGAGCCGCCCGGCACCGGACCGTGGAGGGGAACCGCGCGCCTTGTCACCCCGACCCGTCGAAGCCGCGCGTTCGGCTGGGCGATCGTCGGCGCCGACACCATCGGCGTGCTCGCCGAGTCGGCCGGTTTCGCGCTGCACCGGCTCATCGACCACGACGGCAGGTGGTTCGCCGCGCTGGAGCCGGAGCACGCGAGGGCACGACGTTCCTCATCGGCGGTGGGTTCGCGCTGACTGCATCCGGTCAGATGCTGAGCGCCGGCTGGAGGGCGCCCGCCGGCGTCCAGGTGTTCCTGGCGCGGCTGTCGGACCAGATGTGTCGTACGGCCGACGAGCGTGCTGTAGTACTCCTGGAAAGCCTTGAGAACACGTCTTCCCAACTGGAGTCCGCGATGGCCGTTCGCCGCGTCATGCCCGTCATATCATCGGAGACCGCACGGGAAAGCAAGGAGTTCTACGGCCTGTTGGGCTTCGAAGAGGTCATGAACCACGGCTGGATCGTGACGATGGCCTCCCCGTCGACTCCCGCGGCGCAAGTCAGCTTCATGAGCCACGACAAGACCGCACCGGTGAACCCCGACATGAGCGTCGAGGTCGACGACGTGGACGCGGCCTACGCGGCGATGCGGGACAGCGGCGCGGAGATCGTCCACCCCCTGCAGGACGAGGAGTGGGGCGTGCGGCGGTTCTTCGTCCGCGACCCCAACGGCCGGGTCGTCAACGTGCTCAGCCACCGCTGACCACCCAGCATTCTGCCGCTCGTCGAGCAGCGTTCCCCCCGCGGCAGCGGGTCAGCGGACGTCGGCCGCGGATGCGGCGGTGGCTCCGTCGGGCGTCGCGAATCCGGCCAGCACCCGGGAACCCGAGCCGTGCGGCACCGGCAGCACGACCTGGCGCTCGCCTGGTTGCACCGGTACGACCTGGTCGGCCACGACCACGCCGGCGGCGTCCAGGACGAAGACGTGGACCGTCCCTGGAGCGTTCGCCACCAGCTTCGCGCGGACCTCGCCGGGTGCCGTCCGGGCGTCGACGAGCCGCGCCGCCGAGTCGCCGGCCGGGCGGGCCCCGCCGGGTGCGGTACCCAGCCGGACGGACTGCGCGAGCGATCCCGGGGAGTCGACCGACGCCAGCGCGTCGAGCGGCAGCCGAGGCTCGGGTGCCGGTACCTGCTCGCCACCCGGCAGGCCCTCCAGCATCGCCCGGCCCCAGCGGTACGGGTCGCCCTGCACGCCGCCCCAGGCGGACCAGCCGATGCGGGTCTGGCCGGTCAGGTCGTCGGTGTCGGAGTCGTAGACGAGCAGGTCGAGTCCCATCCGCGCCGGGTCGACCGAGCCGGGCAGGGCCGAGAGCGGGATCGACGCTTCGACGGTGTAGCCGCCGTGGCGCTCCACTGACGCGATGCGCACGCCCGGCGCCGTCTCCGGCCCCGGTCCCTGGTGGTTGTCGGCGTCGCGGAAGTGGCAGGGCGGGCCGGCTTCGGTGCGGGGCAGCACCGCGAGCTTGAGGGTGCTGGAGGTGTTCTCCGAACCGCCCTTCGGGTCGATGGCGATCTCCACCGCGTCGGTGCGCCAGTGGCGTTTGCAGTCCCGCGCCGAGAGCGCCCGGCCGCGCACGTCGTCCACGACGTCGACCAGCACGTGGAGCACGTCCCCGTGCCGGGCGAGCTTCGCGGTGGCCGAGCAGTCCTCGTGTGAGGCGCACTCGTCGCCCTCCCAGCGAGCGGAGAGGTCCAGCGTCGGGCCGGGGTACTCCTCGGCACCCGCCCGGCCGTCGACCGCCGGTGGCGTCGTCGTGGCGGGAATCGCGGTGGCGGGGACGACTTCCAGCGCGGACGCGGTCCGCGCGGCCTGCCCGCCGTCGGGCTGTGCGGTCAGCGCGTACGGACGGTCACCGCCCCGCATGCCCGTCGGCGCGTGCGGGTCGGTGCTGCGCACGTCGAAGACGGCGCTCTCGGTGGCGCCGGGCGCGAGGGCGTCGAACCGCCGCTCGGGATCGCCGACCGCGAAACCCGCCGGCGGTTCGAGGCGCACGACACCCGACTGCGGGCCGCGGGCGTGGTTCCGGATGATGACGGGCACCTCTCGAGCACCACCCGCGGGAATCGTCCAGACCGGTGCCACCGCGTCGCGCAGGGCCGGCAGACCCTGTTCGCCGGTCCACCGCTGGAAGTCCGCGACGGCGGGCAGCGGCGCCTGCTCGGCGACGACCGGTGGGACGACGTCAAGCCGGAGTTCAGTGGTCCCCTGCTGGGCGCCGGAGACCACGCGCACCGGAACCGGCACTCGTCCGGCGCGCTGGTCCGCCGGGACTGCGACGGTGAAGCCGACGCCCGCGCTCGCACCCGGCGGCAGCGCCGCGAACGACCCGTCACCCTGGACCTGCCACCCCGGTGGTAGCTCAAGTGCGACGGTGCCGCCGGGCAGCGCGACCCCACCTGCCGACAGCCCGACCCGGACGCCGAAGCGCTCCCCGGCGATGACGTGCGAGCGCTCGGCCGTGGCCGAAACCGCCGTGCCGAGCGGAAGCCCGCCCGGTGCGGGCAGCAGCGCGCCCAGCAGCGGCGCCTCCGGCCCGCGCGCGCCGGGCACGTGCGGGGTGCGGTTGGCGAGCTCGGTGAAGTGGTCGCAGCCGATCTCGGCCGGGTCGTCCGGCACGTCCGGGCGCGAGGCCCACCCCTGGGTCGCGTACTCCCGCTCGGACAGCCTTTCCCGCTGCTCCCAGGTGATGCCGCCGGGAGCGCGGCGGCCACCCCAGACGAAGTACTCCGGGCCCGGCGAGCCCGCCGCGGCGGTCCTGCTCTCGCAGTCGGGCCCGCGAAACTCCTCGTCCGCCCCGGCCGCGTTGGACAGGACCCTGCGCACCGACCACGGACCGAGGCCCTCGCGGTCGATCTGCTCGGGGAAGGCGGCCGGATCGGCGGCCAGCCGGTAGGCCTCCAGCGCCAGCCGCGCCGCGTACTGGTGGTTGCCGTGGTTTCCGGGCGTGGGCGCCGGATCCATGGTGACCACGACCTCCGGCCGGGTCTGGCGCACCACCCGCACCAGCTTGCCGAGCACGTCGTCGTGTCCCCACGCCTGCTCGGTCAGCGGCGCGCTCACGGTGTAGTACAAGTCGGGCTCGTCGAGGTTGTAGACGTCGGTGACGCCCGCGCCGGCGACCGCGCGCCGCTCCTCGGCCTCCCGCAGCAGTCCCAGCGCGGGCCCTTCCTCCGGGCCGACCGCGTTGCCGCCACCCTCGCCGCGCGTGATGGTCGCGACGCCGCTGCGGACGCCGTGCTCGTGTCCCCACAGCCCGAAGGTCGACAGCAGCGACGCCTCGTCGTCGGGGTGCGCACCGACGAACAGCACGCCGAGGTCGGCTTCGGCGGCAGGACCGGTCGCCCTGGCGAGAGCGGGATCCGCCGCATGGGCGGGACTTCCGGCGGCAACGACCGTCGTCGTCAGCAGGAGCACAGCACCGAAGCCAGCCGCACGCACCACAACACTCCCGCCTGTGAAGATCACCGCCGCGGCGAGCATGGCACGGCTCGTGCCGCACCCGCACACCGAACTCGGCGCTCCGGGGAGCATTCCCACCCCGTAGGAGCACGCTCAGGTGTGCTGGCGGGCGATGAAGAGGTGGTAGGTCGTGGCGCGCTCGCCGAACACGACCGGGATGGCGACCTCCTGGCTGTCGGTGAAGACCGCACCCAGCATCGACGCCAGCTCGGCCGACGGACTGGCCGACCAGATCGCCAGACAGCCGCCGGCGACCAGCTTCTCCCGGCACAGCTCGAGGAACTCGCGGCGGTACACCGCGGCGTTGTCGTCGTAGACCAGGAAGCCCGGCCCGTTGTCGACGTCGAGCAGCAGCACGTCGACCGAGGACGGGTCCAGCCGTGCGAGGACTTCGCGGACGTCTCCCACCGACACCTCGACCCGCTTGTCGCCGAAGGCGCGGGCGGTGTCGGGGACCAGCCCCTCCTGGTGCCACCGCACGACCGCGGGCTCGATCTCCACGACGTGCGCCGCGGTGACGCGGCGGTCGGCGAGGACCTCCTGGAGGGTGAAGCCGAGGCCCAGTCCGCCGATCAGCACCCGTACGGGCGCACCGGGGGTGCGACCGGCCAGGCTGGCGGTCAGCGTCGTTGTCGCGAGCAGGCGTTCGGTGGCGGTGTGCACCGTGTCCATCACGAAAACGCCGTTGACCCGCAGCTCCAGCGCACCGTCGTCGCCACGGCGCAGCAGCACCACCTCGCCGCGCTCGGAGGTCGCGGTGGCGACGCGGCTGTGCGCGGCGCCGTTCACGTCGGCGGTCGCCCCGGGGGCCTGGAACATCTCCATGCGGTCACGTTACACAGTTCCCGGCCGATATGTTACTCATCGGTAGGGTGATGCGGGACACAGAGCTCGCCGACCGCCGGGGCGACACGACGGATTCGACGCGCAACGTCGGTTTCGAACCCACGATCGACCACGAGTCCCAAGTGGACGGCGACAAACCTTTGCTGAGCCCGAAAAGCACTCGGTCAGCGGTTTCGCAGGCGTGCGCTTACCGTGGCCGGATGGGTGAGCTCGACGCGGACGGCGATTCCTCGCCGGCATCGAAGCACTACGACGTGATCGTGGTCGGGGCGCGGTGCGCCGGAGCACCGCTGGCGATGCTGCTCGCCCGCGCGGGACATTCGGTCCTGCTGCTCGACCGGGCGCACTTCCCCAGCGACACCATGTCGACGCACTGGATCCTGCGCCCCGGCGTCGAACTGCTGTCGAAGTGGGGGCTGCTGCCCGACCTGATGGCCACGGGCTGCCCGCCGATCCGGCGGATCTCACTGTGCTTCGGCTCCACCACGCTCTCCGGGGAGCCGACCACGCCGCGCGGCACCGCCACCACCTTCGCGCCGCGACGCACCGTTCTCGACGCGCTGCTCACCCGCGCCGCACGTGCCGCGGGCGCCGAACTGCGCGAGGGCTTCGCCGTGCGCGACGTGCTGCGGGAGGACGGCCGCGTGCGCGGTGTGGTCGGCCAGAGCGGCGACGGACGTGCCGTCGTGGTGCGCTCACGTCTCGTGATCGGCGCCGACGGCCGCAGCTCCACCGTGGCTCGCGCCGTGCGCGCCCCGTTCGTCGAGGACCGCGGCGCGCTCGCGGCGATCTCCTACGACTACTGGTCGGACGTGCCGGTCGAAGGCGTGCACGCCCACTTCCGCAACCGCGCGGCGGTGTCGCTGTGGCCCACGCACGACACGCGGACGGTCGTGTCGCTGAGCTTCCCCCGAACGGAGTTCGCGGCGCACCGCGGTGAAGCGGAGCGCTACTACCTGCGCGCGCTCCGCGGCGTGCCCGAGGTCGCCGAACGCATCCGGGCCGGGCACCGGGAAGGCCGGTTCCACACCGCGGCGAGCCTGCGCAACTTCACCCGGCGTTCGCACGGGCCGGGATGGGCGCTGGCGGGGGACGCGGCACACCACAAGGACCCGATCACCGCGTGGGGCATCTCCGAGGCGTTCACCGACGCCCAGGCGCTGGCCGCGGCCGTGCACGCCGGGCTGACCGGGCTGACCCCGATGGAGCGGGCGCTGGCCCGCTACGAGGAACGCCGCAACGCCGCTCGTGCGGCGCTGCTGGACTTCACCTGCGAACAGGCGTGCCCGGCCTCGTTCGGCGGCGCCGTGGCGCGGCTGGTGCCCGCCATCGGCAGCACGCAGGACGTCGCCGACGAGCTGGCGGGCGTCATCGCCGGCAGCACGCACGTCGAGGACTTCATGCACCCGGCCAACATCGTGCGGATCATGGACCGCGGCACCGTGGTCCGCCGCTGAGGACGGCGCGCGAGCGGCCGCCGCGGCACAGGCCCGGCCGGTACCGGAATGGCGGGTAATTGCGGCGAAAGCGCACGCCGCGGGCGTTCGGGTCAGGTGGCCGTCAACTCGTTTCCGGGATGCCGTACAAATAGCACCCGAGGGAAGTCATTTCTCAACGGCACATCCTCGCGGAGTTGAGTTCTTGACATCCCGATCGGGTGAATTCCAGCCACGCCTGGTGCCCACTTCGAGTTGGATACTCGTCTAGGAGAACTGTGCAGGTCAGGTACTACCGCAAACGGCCTCTCACGGTGGAGGCCGTCCGGATCTCGACATGGAACGTGGTCGATGTCGCGGCGTGGTGTTCGGGTGAAGTGGCCTATGTCCAGGGCCAGTGCGCCGTGCGCTACGTCAACGTCAACGGCGTTCAGCACAATTTCGTCGGAGATTGGATGCTGCGGGGCGTCGGAGGTGAGTTCTACCGGGTCAAGCACGTCAACTTCCACGATCTGTACGTGGAGGAGGCGACACCCGGCTACCTGCTGCGCGACTTGGAGGCGCAACCGTCGCCCGACGCGCGGATCGTGCTCCCGAGCAGCGACTCCCGCTGCAACGCAACGCCGGTCACGTCCGCGCTGAACCACCCGCCGCGCCGCTGGCGCGAGCGGGCGGACCTGCTCGCCGCGTCCTGATCGGTTGCGACCGGCACCGACAGCGGGAGTCGTTCCGCATCTGTCCGAAAGTGCCTGTGCACGGCACGGGTCGGCGAAAGGGGCCGCGGAACGCATAGTGGAGCACTGATATCAGTGACCCGCGTTTCTCCCAAAGGCGGGATCTTCGCATTGCGGACGCAGCGGACGCCTCGGGGGACAATTGCGGACGAAAGGCGTTCCGCTGCCGCCCCGCCGACCCGGATTCGACGAGATCCGCTGGAACGGTCCGCGGCCCCCACCGCGGACCGCTCCCCGGAACGGAAAACGTCATGGGCCTGCCAGGTCGTCCACACGTCCACGCAGTGGTGTGCCGGCGACCTCCCCGCGGGACTACAGTTCTTCCAACGGCTGCATCCGGCCGTTGGAGGCACGTCATGGCGACATCCCGATCTCCGGACCGGCGGCGCGGGTCACGTCTGGTCGTCACGGCGGGACGCGGACCCGACGCGCTGCACGTGCACGCGACAGTCGAGCTCGGCGTGACGACTCTGCCGGTGGATCTCCTTCGCGCCGGGCTGCGCCTGCTGGTCGGTTCGCTCGTCCGTGCGCAGCCCTCCGACGTCCCACCGCAGCGACCACCGACGATCCGGGTCCGCTCCGAACGCGCCGATGTCGGGCGGCCCCGGCGAGGCTCCGGTGCGGGCGAGCGGCGGTCATGAGACGGCGTCCTTCTCCGCGTCGCGCGCTCGGCAACGTCGACCGGCGGCTGCTGCGGCACTGCGTCGCGGTGCCGGCATCGCCGCGCGCGAACCGGGCGCTGGACGCACTCGGCGCCGCGGCCGACGACAGCCTGCTGTGGACGGCGCTGTCCTGCGCCCTGGCAACGCGTGCGGGCGCGTCGCGGCGCGCGGCCGTGCGGGCGATGCTCTCGGTCGCGACGACGAGCCTGGCGATCCACTTCTGCCTGAAGCCGGTTCGCCACCGGCGCCGCCCGCGGTCGGTCCTGGCGCGCGGCATCCACGGGACCGCACCCGCACCACGTTCGTCCTCGTTCCCCTCCGGCCACGCCGCCTCGGCCGCGGCGGTGGTCGCCGCGATGTCGATGGAAAGCACCGGGCTGGCGCTCGCGGTCGCGCCGCTGGCCGCCGCGGTGGCCTACTCGCGCCTGCACACCGGGGTGCACTGGCCCAGCGACGTGCTCGGCGGGATCGTGCTCGGAGTGGCGGGGGCGCTGGCCACCCGCTGCCTGTGGGCGCCGAAGCCGGCTCCCGCCGACCTCCGGCACCGCCAACGCAGGTGGCACTCGCACCGGCACGCGTGGCTGTCGTGCGCCACCCGTACGATCGCCGCGTGGCATCGCCGGACACCGCCCACGGGACACGCGACGCGCTGAGCGTCCTGCACCGCGTCTTCGGCTACGAGTCGTTCCGCGGTGAGCAGCAGCAGATCATCGACCACCTCGTCGAAGGCGGCGACGCGCTGGTGCTCATGCCCACCGGCGGCGGCAAGTCCCTGTGCTACCAGATCCCCGCGCTCGTGCGGGAAGGCACCGGCGTGGTCATCTCCCCGCTCATCGCGCTCATGCAGGACCAGGTCGACGCGCTGCGGGTCCTGGGCGTGCGCGCCGGGTTCCTCAACTCCACGCAGGACCCCGAGCAGCGCCGCGAGGTCGAAACCGCCCTGCTCGCAGGTGAGCTCGACCTGCTCTACCTCGCCCCGGAGCGGCTGCGCCTGGAATCGACGGCGCGGCTGCTCGACCGGGCCGCCATCTCGCTGTTCGCCATCGACGAGGCGCACTGCGTCTCCCAGTGGGGCCACGACTTCCGCCCCGACTACCTCGCCCTGTCCGAACTGCACGAGCGCTGGCCGGACGTGCCGCGCATCGCGCTGACCGCGACCGCGACCAAGGCCACCCACGCCGAGATCTCCACCCGGCTGAACCTGGAGCAGGCCCGCCACTTCGTGGCCAGCTTCGACCGCCCCAACATCCAGTACCGCATCGTCGCCAAGCGCGAACCCAGGAAGCAGCTCCTCGATCTGCTGCGCGGCGAGCACGCGGGCGAGTCGGGCATCGTCTACTGCCTGTCGCGGGCGTCGGTGGAGAAGACCGCGCAGTTCCTGGTCGACAACGGGATCGAGGCGCTGCCCTACCACGCCGGGCTGGACGCGGCGACGCGCGCGGCCAACCAGGCGCGTTTCCTGCGCGAGGACGGGCTGGTCGTGGTGGCCACCATCGCCTTCGGCATGGGCATCGACAAGCCCGACGTGCGCTTCGTGGCCCACCTCGACCTGCCGAAGTCGGTGGAGGGCTACTACCAGGAGACCGGCCGCGCCGGACGGGACGGGCTGCCCTCCACGGCCTGGCTGGCCTACGGCCTGCAGGACGTCGTGCAGCAGCGCAAGATGATCGACACCTCCGAGGGCGACAGCGCGCACAAGCGGCGGCTGGCCACCCACCTCGACGCGATGCTGGCGCTCTGCGAAACCGTGCAGTGCCGCCGGGAGCAGCTGCTGGCCTACTTCGGGCAGAGCGGCGAGCCCTGCGGCAACTGCGACACCTGCCTGTCCCCGCCGCGAACGTGGGACGGCACCATCCCGGCGCAGAAGCTGCTGTCGGCGGTGTACCGGCTGCTCAACGAGCGGCGGCAGAAGTTCGGTGCCGGACAGGTGATCGACATTCTGCTCGGCAAGGAGACCGACAAGATCCGCCAGCACCGCCACGACCAGCTCAGCGTCTTCGGCATCGGCACCGAGCTGTCCGACGGCGAGTGGCGGGGCGTGGTGCGCCAGCTGCTCGCGCAGGGCCTGCTGGCGGTGGAGGGCGACTACGGCACGCTGGTGCTGACCGAGGCCAGCGGCGATGTGCTCGGCAGACGGCGGGAGGTCATGCTGCGCCGGGAGCCCGAGCGCCCGGCCAAGGCCGCCAAGCAGGCCAAGCGCGCCGAGGTGGAGATGCCCGCCGAGGCGACGCCGGTGTTCGAGCAGCTGCGCGCCTGGCGGGCGGCCACCGCCAAGGAGCAGGGCGTGCCCGCCTACGTCATCTTCCACGACGCGACGCTGCGCCAGATCGCCAGCACCGCCCCCACGACGCTGGCCGAGCTCGGCACGGTCAACGGGGTCGGCGAGAGCAAGCTGGCCAAGTACGGCCAGCAGATCCTCGACGCGCTCGCCGGCTGACGCCGGTCCGAAGTGGACTTCTCAGGTTGCAGGTGTTGACACCGGCTTAGACTCCTGTGGCGTCTTCGCGGTGTCCGCGACGGGAGGAACCGCTCCATGCCAGAAGAACCACGGCCCGGGTCGGCGCAGGTTCCCACGCGGGACGAGATCGCGGACCGGCTGCGGCGGTTCCCGGCCGAATCCCTGCCCGCCCGGGGCCTGCGGGCCGCCGCGGTCGCCGTCGCCCTGGTCGACCACGGCGACGGACCGGGCATCTGGCTGACCGAGCGGGCGGCGACGCTGCGCACCCACGCCGGGCAGTTCGCCCTTCCCGGCGGGCGGATCGACCCCGGCGAGGACGCCGAGCAGGCAGCCCTGCGGGAACTGCACGAGGAGCTCGGAGTGCGGGCCGGTCCGGAGACAGTGCTCGGGCGGCTCGACGACTACGCCACCCGCTCCGGCTACGTCATCACCCCGGTGGTGCTCTGGGTCGGCTCAGTGGACCGCCTGGAACCGAACCCGGCCGAGGTGGCCAGGGTGCACCGGATCGGGCTGCCCGAGCTGGACGTGGCACCGCGCTTCGTCAGCATCCCCGAGTCCGACCGGCCGGTCATCCAGCTGCCGCTGCTGGGCGTGCTGGTGCACGCGCCGACCGCGGCGGTGGTGCACCAGTTCACCGAGGTCGTCCTGCACGGACGGCACACCAGGGTCGCCGACCTGGAGCAGCCGGTCTTCGCCTGGGGCTGATGCGGGTGGACGCTTTGTCGATCTCGGGCACGACCGCGTACCACTTCGTCCAGTAGCGGGCGTCACGTCCGGCGGGCAGGCTGGCCGGTGAGAGAGCAGGAGGTCAAGCATGTCGGCATCGGCCAGTCCGGAAACGACCAGCACCCGGCTGTGGCACCCGTTCGCGAACATGGCGGACGTGAAGAACCGGGCCTTCCTGGTGGACCGCGCCGAGGGGGTGTGGGTCTACGACCAGGACGGACGGCAGTACCTGGACGCCACCGCGAGCCTCTGGTACGTCAACATCGGACACGGCAGGCGCGAGATCGCCGACGCCGTCGCCGCCCAGATGAGCAGGCTCGACGCGTTCAACGTCTTCAACGACTACACCAACCGGCCCGCCGAGGAGCTGGCCGCCCGCCTGGCCGCGCTGGCGCCGATGGACGACGCGCGGGTGTTCTTCACCTCCGGTGGCGCCGACTCAATCGAGACCGCCGCGAAGCTGGCCCGGCTGTACTGGGTCAACCGCGGGCAGCCGCAGCGCACCCACCTGCTCAGCCGCGGGCAGGCATACCACGGCACCCACGGCGTGGGCACCGGCATCGCGGGCATCCAGGCCAACCGGGACGGCTTCGGCGAGATGGTCGCCGACACCACCCGGGTCTCCAACGAGGACCCCGAGGACCTGCGCGACACGATCGAACGCCTGGGCGCCGACCGAGTCGCCGCTTTCTTCGCCGAGCCGGTGATCGGCGCGGGCGGGCTCATTCCGCCCAAGCCCGGGTACCTGGAGGCCGTCGCCAAGATCTGCCGCGAGTACGACGTGCTGTTCGTGGCCGACGAGGTCATCTGCGGCTTCGGCCGCCTCGGGCACTGGTTCGGCTCGCAGCGCTTCGACCTGCGCCCGGACCTGATCACCTTCGCCAAGGGCGTCACCAGCGGTTATCTCCCGCTCGGCGGCGTCATCGCGGCGGGCGCGGTCGCCGAGCCGTTCTGGGCCGACGGCGGCAGGCCGTTCCGGCACGGCCCCACCTACTCCGGGCACCCGACGGTGGCCGCCGCGGCGCTGGCTAACCTCGACATCCTGGAGCGGGAGAACCTGCTGGGGCGCTCCCGCGAGCTGGAGCAACCGCTGTTCGACGTGCTGCGGTCGCTCACCGACCACCCGGCCGTCAGCGAGGCCCGCGGCGGCGTGGGCCTGCTGGGCGCGGTGGAGCTCGACGCCGGCCTGCTGGCCGAGGACCCCGGTCTGGTCCTGCGCGCGCACCAGGCGATCCGCACCGCCGGTGTCATCACCCGCCCGCTGGGCAGCGCGCTGGCGGTCTCCCCGCCGCTGACGATCACGACGGAGCAGATCGACCTCATCGGCCAGGGCATCCGCGCCGGACTGGACGCGACCCTGTCCTGAGCGGGCTGCGGGGAACCGCAGGGCGGTTCCCCGCATCCGGTGAATGGCGCTATCCCTGCTCGGGCAGCCGCAACCACGCATCCGGAGGCCCGGCGAACGCGCGGTTGTCAGCCGGCCGCAGTCCCACATAGGCGCAGCAGTACGCGATGCTGTTGTACCGGTAGAGGTAGGAGGCGAGGATCTCGTCGGACGGGTCACCGCCGAAGGGGTCGCCGCCCGGATGCAGGTCGGAATCGACCACCTCACCGTCGCCGACGATGCTGCCCTGGTTGCCGCTCTTGGGGTTGGCGTACATGGCGTAGCAGGTGGTCCCCTCGGAAAGCCGCTCGGTCACGTGGCGGTCCGAGGGGACGTACCCCCAGGGCTGGGCGATGACGCACCCTCCGGGAACGTCGGTGGCCCACATCGTTCGCAGGACCCAGTCCGCGAACGGGTCGCCCCACACGGCGTCCTCCCACGAGTCGACCGCATCGACGACCTCGGCACCCAGCCGGCGCACCGCTTCGGCCACGTCGATTCCCGCGACGCACGCCAGCCCCATGCCTTCGAACTCGAACTCGCCCAGTGCCGCGGTCAGGCGGCGGCCTTCCACGGCCGCCGCGGACTCGGTCGGCGAGAGCGAGGCCGAGCCGCCGAACAGCTCGGGCGTCGGGGAAGCCAGGGCGAGGCGCCCCGGCGGCCAACCCGACATCATCGGACGCCACGGGTCCGCACCGGCCTCCGCCAGCGCACGGGCGTTGCCGGGGCGGTTGGCGTAGACCGCCAGCCACAGGGCCGTGTGGCCGTCGGTCTCGGCCTCGATGTCATCCACCCGCCGCGCCAGTTCCGCCACGACGTCTGACGAGCCGTGCTCCGCGGCGAAGTGCAGCGGCCGCTGCCAGAACGACGCTCCGGTGTTCGGGTCCGCACCCGCGTCCAGTCGCGCTCTCAACTGCCGCGCATCGTGCCACCCCGGCCAGTCCACGCCGGGCCATCGTGCAACATCGGAAATCATGGCCCGGATCGTGGAGCACACCCCCGACACTCCGCGCTCCGCGGCATCGCGCCGTTCCCACCGGGCTTCGCCCGCTCACCGGACGACTCCGCCACGCGGTTCCCCACGCGCGGTCACCGACCCCGTTGCTCCACAGTGGACCATCGAACGTTGCTCGGCGGGGAGTCTCACTCCTCCTCGACGACCTTCTCCGCCAGTTCCACCGCGAGCCGCCGGACGCCCTCGGGCAGCTCTCCCCTGCCCGCCGACAACGCGAGCTCGTCCAGGAGCCCGACGAACACGTAACGGGCATAAGGGACGATCGGCGCCCGCCCGACGGCACTCTCGGCCTGCCCCTGCGCAGCCTGCCTGCGCGCGACCTGCGCGGCCCGGGCCAGCAGGTCCCGGTCCGACCGCCGACGCCGATCGCGCGACGCGGTCATCACCAACGCGGTTCAGCCATAGCAGGTGCCCTCCCCCGGCTTCCAAAGCTGACACCTGCCGCGACGTCACGCGACTTGAGGGGTCGCACCCCTCCCCCAGTTCGGTGCCGTGGTTCTCATCCCGTCGACCTGGCGCCAGCCCGAGCCCTCGTGGAGGTCGATGGGATGAGAACAGCCACTCACTCACAGCAGCGTTCCTCGAAAACCCGCTCATCCCGGAGACCTGCCGGGGGCCTGGGGGCGGCGAGCGCCCCAGAAACCCACCTACCGCGACCCGCAATGTCAGGGTGAGTTGCTCAAGAACTCCGCGCTCCACCCCCAAGCCAAAAAAGCCCGGAGGTCAGCTAATGCCGACCTCCGGTCTGCGCGTGCAGTTGCGTCCGGGTGACTGCCCGCCGCGTCAGGCGCCCTGCAGGACCTGCCGGGCCGCCTTGGCGATCGCCTCGGCGTCGATGCCCGCCTGCTGCAACAGCTCCGCGGGCTTGCCGGAGCCGGGCAGGGCGTGGACCGCGAGCTTGCGCACCGGCACCAGGCTGTCGGTCGCCGCGAGGGAGTCGAGCACCGCGTCGCCCAGACCGCCTTCGGGCCAGTGGTCCTCCACCGTGACGATGCCGCCGGTCTGCGACGCCGCTTCGCGCAACGTCACCGAGTCGACCGGTTTGACCGAGTACAGGTCGATCACCCTGGCCTGCACGCCTTCCTCGGCGAGCAGTTCGGCGGCGCGCAGCGCCTCGTGCAGCGTGACCCCGGCGCCGATCAGCGTGATGTCGCCGCCGTCGCGGACGACCTTGGAACCGCCGATCTCGAACGACTCCTCCGGCGGGTAGATGACCGGCGTAGCGCCCCGGCTCGTTCGCAGGTAGCTGATGCCGTCCGCATCGGCCATCTGCGGCAGCAGCCGCGCGGTCTGGTTGCCGTCGCACGGGTACAGCACGATGCTGCCGTGCACCGCGCGCATGGACGCCAGGTCCTCCAGCGCCATCTGCGACGGCCCGTCCTCACCGATGGCGACCCCGGCGTGCGAGCCCATCAGGCACAGGTTGGCCCGGCTCACCGCCGCCATCCGCACGAAGTCGTAAGCACGCGACAGGAAGGCCGCGAACGTGGAGGCGAAGGGCCGCCAGTTGCGGGCCTGCATGCCGACGGCGGCCGCGACCATCTGCTGCTCGGCGATGTACATCTCGAAGTACCGCTCCGGGTGCGCGTCGCGGAACAACGCCGAGAACGTCGAGTTCGACACCTCGCCGTCCAGCGCGACGACGTCCGGGCGCCGGTTGCCCAGCGCGCGCAGACCTTCGCCGTAAGCCTTGCGGGTCGCGATCTCGGTGCCGAGTTCGTAGTGCGGCAGTTCCCCTCCCGGGGCGGTGAACTCGTGCGCCGAGCCTTCCACGGCCGGCTTCGCGACCTCCACCGCCAGGTCGCGGACTCCGCCCAGCTCCTCGATCGCCTGGTCGGAATCGTCCAGCGGCTTGCCGTGCTTGTCGGGCAGGTCCTCCACCGCGCGGACTCCCCTGCCCTTCTTCGTCCGAGCGAGGATGACCGTCGGCGCGTCCGACGGCGTGGTCGCCTGGTCGTAGGCGGCCTCGATCTGCTCCAGGTCGTGACCGTCGATCTCGATCGTGCGCCACCCGCACGCCTTGGCCTTGGCCGCGTAGTAGTCGAGGTCCCAGCCGTGCATGGTCTCGCCGGTCTGGCCGAGGCGGTTGACGTCGACGATCGCGATCAGGTTGTCGAGCCCGGAGTAGGCCGCGTGTTCGAAGGCCTCCCAGATCGAGCCCTCGGCCATCTCGCTGTCGCCGCACAACACCCACACCCGGTAGGGCAGCTGGTCGAGCCGCTTGCCGGTCAGGGCGAGGCCGACGCCCACGGGCAGGCCCTGCCCGAGCGATCCGGTCGCCACGTCGACCCAGGGCAGGATCGGCGTCGGGTGCCCTTCGAGCCTGCTGCCGAACTTCCGGAAGGTGAGCAGTTCGGTGTCGTCGATCGCGCCGGCTGCCTTGAAGCACGAGTACAGCAACGGCGAGGCGTGTCCCTTGGAGAACACCAGGTGGTCGTTGCCGGGTTCGTGCGGCCGGTTGAAATCCAGTCGCAGGTGACCGTCGAGCAGCACGGCCATCAGGTCCGCGGCGGACATCGACGACGTCGGATGGCCCGAACCGGCGGCCGCGCTGGCTCGCACCGAGTCGACCCGGAGCTGCTGTGCCAGTTCTCGTCTGAACATCATCCGTTCCACACCCCCGTGGTTCCCGCCAGGAGGGGCGCCGAAACCCGGGGTGCACCGCGCAGCGCCGGGCACGTGTTCGACCTGGGCACGGGCGGCAACTGCCGCGGGCATCCCAGGTGCCGAGCCGCGCTGTCCTGCTCTACGCGGTTTCCCGGTCCCTGCGCCTGACCGCCGAGTCCACTTCGGATGACCTGCGCGACGCCCTGCACGGGCACGAACTCGCGCACGGCGATCTCGTCGGCCTCTACCAGCGGTGACCGCCTGATGCGGCTGCCGAGTGCGCCGATGTGAACGCTACGCGTGGCGCGCTCCGGAGGCGGCTCCCGCGAGACCCTCGAACGCCGAGAGACCGAGCATGTCCAGCCATTCCGAGAGTTCCTCGGAGCTGCCCGCGTGCTGGGCGAGCGTGCGCGCGGCGCGCTCGCGCTTGTCCGCCGGGCTCAGTGAGTCTCCCGGCGGGAACGCGATGTCATGAGGTCGGGCGATTTCGTGTGGTGCGCGAATGTGTTCCATCACGTGCTCGCTCATCTCGCCTGCGGTTGAGGTGCAGGTCAGCAGATACCCCGCACACGTGGCGGGGAAACGTCGCGGGAGAACCCAGGACCTGCGCGCGGGCGCGCGTAGTGGTTGGCTTTCGATCGACAGGCCCGAAACGCCCCCGGACGCACCATTGGGAGGTCGCTCGTGTCCGAACCGCTCGTTCGTCAGGAGGACTGCCTGGCCTGCGACCTCACCTCCGGGGTGGCGCCGCTGCCGGGCGGCCGGGTGCACCAGACCCTGTTCTGGGTGGTCGAACACTGCATCGGCCCGCTCGGCGTGGGCACGTTGCTGGTCAAGCCGTTCCGGCACGTGGTGAGCATGGGTCTGCTCACCGACCGGGAGAGCGCAGAGCTCGGACCGCTGCTGCAACGGGTCTCCGCCGCGGTCTCGCGGATCGTCCGCGCGGAGCAGGTCTACGCGTGCCAGTGGTCGCACTCCGGCGGGGTGCCGGGGCACCTGCACTTCGTCGTCCAGCCGGTGACCAGCAAGCAGATGCGGCGGTTCAACGCCTACGGCCCCGCCCTGCAGGTCGCGATGTTCAAGGACGGGCCGACGCCGGACCCGAACGAGGTCAAGGACATCTGCGACCGGTACCGGCTGCTGCTGGACGCCCCCTGACGGGCGGTCGTCCCCGGTCCTGGCCTGGATGTGTTGTGGTCAACGAGGATTGATTTCGGTCGACACTGAAGTTCTTAATGCCGTAAACTATCGTCGCCAGAACCGACCGCCGGTCCGGCATTCGTCCTGTTCGGACTGAACGTCTGCGCGAAGCCGCCCTCAGCCCTCCACCGCCCGGTCGTACGCGGCGCGGACACGGGGAACCGCACGCCGCCAGATGCGGCGCCACACCCACCCGGGCAACAGCGCGCTCCGCTCCTCCCGCGCCACCCGTCCGCGCCGGTGCGCGGCCCAGCGGGCCGAGCCGGGGTCGTACCTCGTGCGGTACTCCACCGCGCAGAGGTGCCGGACGCTCTTGTAGCCGTAGTGCCCCGGAGCGACCAGCCGCAGGGGTGCGCCGTGGTCTGCCGTCAGCGGCTCGCCGCCGAGCCGGTCCGCGAGCTGGACGTCGTCGGCGAGCGCGTCGGACAGCGCCATGCACGAACGGAATCCGTCGAGACCGGTGAACACGACCCACGTGCAGGACGGATGCGGCCGCACGCGCTCCGCCAGCAGTTCGTGCACCTCCCCGAACCGCAGGCCCGACCAGCGCAGGCCGGTGGCGCTCCACGTGGTCACGCAGTGCAGGTCGCTCACCTGTTCCACCCGGCGGGCCGACGAGAACAGCTCGGCCACGTCGATCTGCGCCGGCCGACGCACCGTTCCGCCGACCACCAGCACGGGGCGTTCGGGCGCAACGGGCCTGATCCGGGCGAACTGCGGGAGTCCGAACCGGCGCATCGGCTCCTCGGACTGCCCTGGCGGCAATGGTGAACTTGACACGCGGCCATATTAGCGACCGAACTCCAAAACAAGTGTCGTGAACTCGCCAACGCGAATTCCCCTCCACGACCGCGGTGCGGCATAGAGTCTCCACGCCCTGCTGCCCCTGGAGGTCGTCTTGCGCATCGGTGCACGTGGCGTTTGCGCCACCGCGGTGCTCGTGCTGCTGCTGGCTGGTTCACCGTCGGTCGCCCACGCGGACCGGTCCTGCTTCGACGAAGCGGTCCCCGTGACCGTCGAGCAGGGACGCCTGGGCAACGCGGCTCCTGGCGAGATCCTGGCCCGCAGCGGCTTCGACCGGATCGCCGACGACTTCGACCAGCAGCTGTGCGATGTCGACAGCCCGGGTGCGGCCCGCCGCTTCGTGGAAGCGGAAGGCCGGCTGCTGTGGCGCAGTGCCGTCGCACGCGCGCAGGGCCGCCTCCCGGACACGGGCGACCTGTCCACCGAGGACGACCGGCCGCTGTACTGGGCGCGGTTGCGGATGACCAGGGCGCTGACGCAGTGGCGACCCGAGTTCGCGCTCGGCGGGTCCGAGCGGACCGAGCTCCTCGAATCCTTCGAGCGGCACTCCCGGGGCCAGTCGGGCGTGGTGCTGCCTCGCGGCGTCAAGCGAGTCCTGATCAGCGGGTTCGACCCGTTCCAGCTCGACGCCGACATCCGCCGCAGCAACCCGTCGGGGGCCATCGCGCTCGCGCTGGACGGAGTCACGTTGCAGACCCCGTCGGGACCCGCGCGGGTCGAGGCGGCCATGTTCCCGGTGCTGTGGCGCCCCTTCGAGCAGGGCGTGGTGGAACGCACGTTCCTGCCCCACCTGCGGCCGGGACCGGGGCAGGTGGACCTGTTCGCCACGGTCAGCCAGGGCAGGCCGGAGCGCTTCGACGTCGAGCGCTGGAACGGGCGCTGGCACGAGGGCACCGACAACAACACCGAGGTCCGCGGCGAGACGATCACCGTCGCACCGGGCATCCCGACGATCGACCCGCCGCCGGAGTTCGTGCCGACCACCCAGCCCTACGCCGCCATCGTCGGCGCCGACACCGGGCGGTTCCCGGTGTTCGACAACACCGAGGTCACCGAGATCCCCGCGGGCCAGACTCAGCCGGTGACCCGGCCGGACGGACCGACGCCGGGCTCGGTCGCCCGCGCCGGCGGCGGCGGGAGCTACCTGTCCAACGAGATCGCCTACCGCACGACGCTGCTGCGAGACGCGCTGCGTGCCGACATCCCGGGCGGCCACGTGCACACGCCGATCCTGCGGTTCGACCCGGCGAACTCGACCGAGATCACCGATCCGGTGCTGGAGGGCAACCGGCGCGACATCACCTCCCAGTTCCGCGCCATGCTGGCCGTCGCGGTGGGAGCCGGTGCGCAGGGCGACCCGTTCGGTCCGTCGTCGACGCCGAAGTCCGGACCGCTGCCGCCACCCTCCATGTGATCATCTCACCGCGCTGACGACAGCTCGGCGAGCGCCTCCTCCGCGGTCAGGCAGCCAGCCGTGGTGAGGGCGAGGTTGGCCAGCGAGGCGGCGTGCGCGCTCTCGTCGGCCGCCGCCACGCAGTCGCTGACCACGTGCGCGGTGAAGCCGAGGTCTGTGGCGTGCCGGGCGGTCTGCTCGACGGTCAGGTTGGTCGCGACGCCGGTGACGAGCACGGTGTCGATGCCGCGCGCGGCGAGCACATCCGGCAGGTCGCTGCCGGCCAGGCCGGAGAGCTTCTGGTTGTCCACCACGAGGTCGGTCGCGTCGTCGACGTGCATCGCCGAGATCAACCGGGTTGCCCGAGCCGACGGCCGGAACGCCTCCTGGGCCTCGGCCACGGCGCTCATGAAGCCCGTGTTGCGGACCAGGCCGCCCTCGTCCTCGGGAATGGTGAAGCGGGTGAACACGATCGCCGCACCGGCCTCGCGGGCGGCGTCGTGGAAGTGCGCCGCGCTGGCCACGACTCCGCTGCGGGCGACGGGCTCGGCGAGCATCGGACCGAAGAAGCCCTCCGGTTCGACGACGTTGACCTGCCAGTGCAGCGCGAGGACGGCGGTTCGCCGTGGATCGATCGACATGGCCGAGATCCTGCACCAGCCGCGCGGCGCCGGTGACGGGCGGGCCGCAGCCGACCGGAGCCGGTCTGTCCGTGCCCACGCCGACCTGCAGAGACGCGCGCCGCTCGGCCCGGGAGACCGGGTAAGGACTCGCCGGAGCGGGAGGTGAGCGGCGAGCCTCACATCCCGGGCCGGGAATACCGGGGCCGACCGATAGGGTTCGAGGTACTTGAAAGTTGCACCAAATTTCCAGCGGAGGCCGGCATGCAGTTCGGGATCTTCACCGTCGGCGACGTCACGCCCGACCCGACCAACGGCCGGACGCCGACCGAGGCCGAGCGCATCAAGGCGATGGTCACCATCGCGCTCAAGGCCGAGGAGGTGGGCCTGGACGTCTTCGCCACCGGCGAGCACCACAACCCGCCGTTCGTGCCGTCCTCGCCCACCACGATGCTCGGCTACGTCGCCGCTCGCACCGAGCGCCTCGTGCTGTCGACCTCCACGACGCTGATCACCACCAACGACCCGGTCAAGATCGCCGAGGACTTCGCGATGCTCCAGCACCTGGCCGACGGCCGGGTCGACCTGATGATGGGCCGCGGCAACACCGCGCCGGTGTACCCGTGGTTCGGCCAGGACATCCGGCAGGGCATCCCGCTGGCCATCGAGAACTACCACCTGCTGCACCGGTTGTGGCGCGAGGACGTCGTGGACTGGGAAGGCCGGTTCCGCACCCCGTTGCAGGGCTTCACCTCCACCCCGCGCCCGCTCGACGGCGTCCCGCCGTTCGTCTGGCACGGCTCGATCCGCAGCCCCGAGATCGCCGAGCAGGCCGCCTACTACGGCGACGGCTTCTTCGCCAACAACATCTTCTGGCCGAAGGAGCACTTCATCCGGCTCATCGAGCTGTACCGGGCGCGGTTCGAGCACTACGGGCACGGCTCGGCGGACCAGGCGATCGTGGGGCTGGGCGGACAGGTCTTCATGCGCCGCAGGTCGCAGGACGCGGTCGCGGAGTTCCGCCCGTACTTCGACGACGCGCCCGTCTACGGCCACGGCCCGTCACTGGAGGAGTTCACCGAGCAGACGCCGCTCACCGTCGGCAGCCCGCAGCAGGTGATCGACCGGACGCTGGGCTTCCGCGAGCACTTCGGCGACTACCAGCGCCAGCTGTTCCTGATGGACCACGCCGGACTGCCGCTCAAGACGGTGCTGGAGCAGCTCGACCTGCTCGGCGAGGAGGTCGTTCCCGTGCTGCGCAAGGAGTTCGCCGCGCGCCGGCCCGCTCACGTGCCCGACGCGCCCACACACGCGAGCCTGCTGGCGGCACGCAGGTCGGAGGCGGTCGGCTGACGCCGGCAGCCGCACCGGGCTTGGGCTGGCTCAGGCCGACGCGGCGGACTGGGCACGCCACCGAGCCGTCTGGCGGCAGTCCGAATGGTGCCGACTGCTCCTGCCCGGACCGCCAGCGGATGGCCCGGCCCGGCTTCGCGCCGAAGGCCGCTGTCGGCCACCGGGCCTATCCTCGGGGCCAACGTCTCCGCACAACCGATGAGGTCCCGATGGCTACTTTCGTCCTGGTTCCCGGATTCTGGCTCGGCGCCTGGGCGTGGGACGACGTCGCCCGCGACCTGCGAGCGGCGGGACACGACGTCCACCCGGTCACGCTCACCGGCCTGGCCGAGCGGGCCTCGGAGGCCACGCCGCAGGTCGACGTCGACACCCACATCGACGACATCATCAGCGTCATCCGCGACGAGGACCTGCACGAGGTGGTCCTGGTCGGCCACAGCGGCGGCAGCATCCCGGTGACCGGCGTCGGGGACCGCATCCCCGAGCGGCTGGCCAGGATCGTCTACGTCGACAGCGGCCCGCTGCCCGACGGCATGGCGCAGATCGACTTCCACGACACCGACAGCCGGCAGGAACTCCAGCGGCAGGTCTCGTCCGAGGGCGGCGGCTGGAAGATCCCGGTGCCGCCCTTCGACCCCGCCACCGACGCCGACAACCTCGCCGGTCTCGGCGAGAAGCAGTTGCGCCGGATGCGCGAGCTGGGCACCCCGCAGCCGTTCGGCACCGCCGGCCAGCCGTTGCGCCGCCCGCAGACGACCCCCGACACGCCGAAGTCCGCGATCATGTGCACCTTCCCGCCCGAGGTGGTCCGTTCCCTGGCCGACAGCGGCAACCCCGTCTTCGCGCCGATGGCCGACCTCGACCTGCACCACCTGCCGACCGGGCACTGGCCGATGTTCTCGCGGCCCGCCGACCTCGCGGCGCTGCTGTCGAAACTCGCCTGAGGCCGACCACGGCCCGCCCGGGCGCGGCGGTGCTCGAATCCCGGTGCCGCCGGAGCCGTTGACGTCGGTTCGGCCTGGCTCCTCGATTTTCCCGCGGTTTCGGCGAACCATGTGTGCACCGGACCAACGGCATGGGTGGTGGACGATGGACAAGCCTCCGTGGTGGGCTGCCGGCGTGGACCTGAACAAGCCGAGTTCCGCCCGGGTGTACGACGTGCACCTGGGCGGTTCCCACAACTTCGAGGTCGACCGCGAGGTCGCCGAGGCGGCGAGCAGGCTGATGCCGACGCTGCCCGCCGTGCTGCGGGCCAACCGCTCCTTCCTGCGCCGGGCCGTCCGCTACCTCGCCGGGCAGGGCATCACGCAGTTCCTCGACCTGGGTTCGGGCATCCCGA
The DNA here is from genome assembly GCF_018141105.1 of Saccharopolyspora erythraea. Taxonomy (NCBI): domain Bacteria; kingdom Bacillati; phylum Actinomycetota; class Actinomycetes; order Pseudonocardiales; family Pseudonocardiaceae; genus Saccharopolyspora; species Saccharopolyspora erythraea. Next base: position 4,950,121 of record NZ_CP054839.1, read on the forward strand.
CGGTGGGCAACGTGCACGAGATCGCCCAGCGGGAGAACCCCGAGTGCCGGATCGTCTACGTCGACAACGACCTGATCGCCGTCGCGCACAGCCGGTCGCTGCTTGAGGGCAACGACCGGGCCGAAGCAGTCCGGGCCGACCTGCGCCACCCCGACGAGGTGCTGGGGCACCCCGATGTCGCCGCGATGCTGGACCTGCGGCAGCCGATCGCGGTACTGATGTTCGCGGTCCTGCACTTCGTGGCCGACGAGGACGAGCCGGCCGCCATCGTCGGCCGCTACGTCGAGGCGATCGCACCGGGCAGCTACGTGGCGATCTCGCACGCGTGCAACGACCACGTGGACGAGTCGACGCTGCAGGCCGCCGAGCTGTACTCCCGGCGGATCGGCGGCTTCCACATGCGCCCGGCAGAGCGCATCGCCGAGTTCTTCGCCGGTCTCTCGCTGGTCGAGCCCGGGCTCGTCGACCTGACCGAATGGCGTCCCGACTCACCCGAGCAGCAGCCGCGGGACGAGAAGCTGTGGACCGGGCCCGGCGGCGTGGGCCGCAAGCCCTGAGCGGTGCGGGGTCACCGCGTTGCCGACGAGTGGCAGCGCGTCGGCGGAACCCACCGCAGAACCGCAGCGAACGTCCACATCGGACATCTGCGTCAACCCAACGCGTCCAGGACGAAGCGCACCCTTTCGGCCACCGACGCGCGCGGCAGCGTCACCAGCTCGTAGCCGTAGCCGGCGTAGACCTCGACCATGACCTGGTAGGTCCGCTCGGCCACCTCGAGCGACTGCCTGCGCTCGGCGTCCCGGCGGTAGATCCGCGGCCACGGCGGAGCGACGAACACCCTGCGGTGGTAGCGGAACCGCCGGGCGGCGGCGTCCACGTGCGCGGGCACGGCACGTCCTTCCAGCCGCAGATACCCGGCGACGTCCGGGATGCCCCGGTCGAAGAAGACCGGCGCGCCGTCGCGCGGAGCGCTCTGGTGGGAGCGCATCTCCCAGCACAGCATCAGCTCGGCGAACAGCTCGCGATCCGCCCACGGCAGCGCCGTGCCGCCGATCGCCGTCTGGTCGCGGATCACGGCCCGCCCGGCCTCCCGCGTCCGCGCGAAGCCCCTCTCCCCCAGTGCGTCGGCCAACGCGCTCTTGCCCGACCCCGGCCCTCCGGTGAGGACCACGAAACAGCCGTGCTCCAACGACATCACACCCATCGAGACGAACCGACCCTGCCGCGTGGACATGCGTTGCGCGGGCGCACCCGACGACCGCTCTTGGAACTGCCGGAGAGCGCGGAACACGCCGGGAACCGAACGGGGCGCAACGCCGAACCAGCCACCCGGAGCCTGAGCGGCGGAAGCGCCGGGCTCGACGGGGACTGACCCCGGTGACGGTATCAGCGGCAGGGGCCGTGGCCCGAACGAAAAACCGGCCCTGCGCGGCGTTGCGCAGGGCCGGGGTTCGGCGATGGATGGTCAGCGACCGCCGAGGATGTCTCCGACGGCGTCGCCGACGGCCGGGAGCAGGCCCGGGCGCCGGGGCTCGGAGGGCTCCGAGGGCTCCGCCGGCTGCGGCTGCTCCGGCTGCGAGGGCGTCGCCGAGTCGGCCGGCTGCTCGGGCTCCGACGGCTGGGTCGGCTCGCTGGGCTGCGTGCTCTCGCCGGGCTGCGTCGGCTGCGTCGGCTCCTCCGGCTGCGAGGTCTCCGACGGCTGGGTCGACCCGCCGGTCTCGCCGGGCTGCGTGGTGCCGCCGGGGGCGGAGGTCTGCGCCGGCTGCGCGCTCGGCTTCGAGGTGGCGGTGGGCCGCGACGTGGCCGGCTTGTCCGCCCCGGTCGCCGACTCCTCCTCGGTGCGCCCCGAACGCTGGGACGGCGTCGACGCGACTTCCGGCGCCGAGGTGACCGCCGCCGCGACCGGCGCGCCCGCGCGCTCCGCGGCGGAGCCGGCCTCGGGCCCGCCGGGCTGCGGTGAGCGCGGCGGCGCCGGGACCAGCGCCTCCGCCTGGAAGGGGACACCGGGCTCGGGGTGCGAAGCCGTGGAGTACTCGGACTCGGCCTCGTCGGAACCCGGGCCGAGCGCGCCCACCACCAGCACGCTGCAGATCGCCACCACGGCGTACCCGATCACCCGCGGCGGCGTCGCCACGTGGGGCGCACCGCTCCCCTCAGCGCTGTGACGCCCTCGCGGACGCATCCGATACCGCGCCAACGACGACAAACGCACTTCCGCGTCACCACCTGGTAGTTCCCCGGCGGCCCTGCCCCGGCCGCACCGACCCGCTGTCTGCGGGAGCACTCTCTCACCCGAACGGGCGACAAGAACAACCGTTGCGCGCGAGATGAGAGACAACTCACCGCGAGCAAGATCATCGCTGGTCAGACGATCATGGAAGCCCCACCGCGCAGACGCCGGCAGCGGTGGAGCCGGAGACAGCGAAGATCACCGGCCGGTGTTGAGCACCGAGACCGAGTTCGAGTTGACGTTGGTGACGTAGGCCTGCCGGCCGTCGGGCGTGACGGCTGCCGCGACCGGCGCCACTCCCACCGGCAGGGTGGCTGTCACCCGGTCCGTCCCGGTGGCCATCACCGAGACCGAGTTCGAGCCCTCGTTGACCACGTAGGCGTGCCTGCCGTCGGGGGCGATCGCGACGCTGGAGGGCTTGATCCCGACGCGGGTGGTCGCGACGACCTTCTTCGAGCCGGTGTCGATGGTCGAGACCGTGCCCGCGTCGTAGCTGGCGACCAGCACCTCGGTTCCGTCCGGCGTGATGGTCGTGCTGTGCGGGCTGGGCGGCACCGGGATGGTGTCGGTCACCGAGCGGCTCGCGGTGTCGACCACCGAGACGAGGTTGGACTCGTGGTTGGCGACGTAGGCGGTCTGGCCGTCCGGGCTGAACGAGACCGAGTGCGGGTTGCGCGGGACGCGGATGACGCCCTCCACGGCGTTGGTCTCGGTCGACATGATCGAGATCTCCGCCGAGTCGTGGTCGGGCACGTAGACCTGCCGGCCGTCCGGGGACACCGCGAGCGTGTAGGGGTGCTTGCCCACCGGCACCTCGGCGATCACGGTCGCGCTGGCGACGTCGATCACTGCCACCTGGTTCTCCGGCCCCGTGGGCGGGTAGGCACTGACGTAGGCGCGGCGGCCGTCCGGGGCGACCGCGACGAACTGCGGCGGCACCTTGAGGAACACCGAGGCGACCACCTGGCCGTTCGCGACGTCGATCACCGAGACCCGGCTGGTGTTCCGGCTGGTGACGAAGGCGTAGCGGCCGTCGGGGGTCACGGCGACCCCGCGCGGGGCAGCGACACCGATGTCGGGAGCCGGGGTCGGGTTCGGCAGGCTCTCGGCGAACGCGTTGGGCTGCACCGCTGGGCCGGGCACGATCGGCTCGGCCTCCCGCGGCCCCGGCGCCTGCACGTCGGGCCCCACTCCACCGCCGAACAGGCTGAGCGTCCCCACCAGGACCAGCACGCCGAGCACCGCGGCGGCGAGCATGATGATGTTGCGCGGCTTGCCGAGCACGCCGGTCACCGCGGCCCGCGCCCGACCTCCGCGCCGGCCCGACGGCTCGCCCTCCGGCTCCCCGCCTCCCCCACCGCGTCCGCCGGTCTCGGGCGGGGGTGTGCCCCCGCCACCGGCCGCCGGGCCCTGCTCCTCCGCCTGCTCGGTCCGCGCCAGGCCGCCGTTGCCGCTCGAGCGGGCGGCCGGGATGACCTTCGCGGTTTCCAGGCTCACCCCGGCGGGCCCCGTCTCGACGCCGGCCAGCGCGGCGGCGCCCAGCGCGACGGCGTACTTGGGGTGCGCGTCCACCGCGGTCGGCCGCCCCAGCTCCTCCGAGACCATCCTGGCCACCAGAGGGATCCGCGACGAGCCGCCGACCAGCAGCACCGCCGCGAGATCGGCGGGCTCGACGCGCGCCGAACGCAGCGCGCGGTGCAGCGCCTCGATGGTCGACTCGATCGGGACGCGGATCATGTCCTCGAACTCCACGCGGGTCAGCCGCACCTCGCAGTGCCGGTTCGGCAGGAACACCGGGATGGTGGTCTCGGTGTCCACCGACAGCGCTTCCTTGGCCTCGATGCAGTCCTGGCGCAGCCGCCGCAGCGCGGTCGCCGCCTGCGGGTCCTGCGGGGGCAGCTCCCCGATCGCACCGTTGAGCTCGCGGTCGACGTGGTTGAGCACCGCCTCGTCGAAGTCGACGCCGCCGAGCCGTTCGATGCCCTCCGGGCTGCCCAGGATGGCGATGCCGTCGGGCAGCTTGCGCACCACGGTCGCGTCGAACGTGCCTCCGCCGAGGTCGTAGACCGCGACCACCTCGCCGTCGTCGAGGCGGCGCTTGGCCGCGTAGTAGGCGGCGGCCGCCTCCGGCTCGGTCACCTTGCGCACGTCGTCGAGGCCGCCCAGCCTGGGCACCTCGTCGAACAGCTCCCGCCGGTAGGGGCCCCAGTTCGCCGGATGGGTCAGCACCACGTTGTCCGGTGCCTCGCCCTCGGTCTCGGTGACCTTGTGCAGGGCGTCCCGCAGCAGGTACCCCAGCAGCGCCACGGCCGAGTACGGCGTGCCTCCCAGCATCAGCGGGGTCGGGTCGCCGAGCCTGCGCTTGAACTCGCGGCCGGTCCGGTACGGCTCGCTCATGGCCCGCCGCACCGCGGCGTCGCCCGTCACGACCCCGCCGTCGTCGCGGGCGAACACGACGGCGGGAGCCACGACGGTGCGGTCTCCCAGCGTCAGCATCTCGATCCGCTCGGTGCGGTCCACCGCGACCGCGGTGAAGGTCGTGCCGAGATCGACGCCAAGGCTGTAACCCATGAACACGCTCCCTGAAGGCATTTGCGCATGCCCACCGGCGCACTCACGCTAACCCCTGACCGGCGGGGTCCACAGGGCCAATGGCCCCGGCCTGCCCGGGCGGGGTGGGCAGTCCCTACCCCCGGTGGGGGGTGCACCCCATTTCCGCGACGGCCACGACGGACCACGATGGTGCGCGTACCGCTTTGGAAGGGGACCTCCGAGATGACCGAGCGGCGCGAGGTACGCGGCGAGCTGGGCACGTGCCCGGCGCCCTCGCCCGGGGCGAGTGAATGGCTGCACCGGCGCCGCCTGGAACGCAAGCTGCACGACGGGCCTGCGTTGCGGCTGGCCGCGCTGTCGCTGAGGCTGGGGGTGTGTAGCCACCGGGCGCGTGACGAGCAGCTGGTGCACGAGTGCCTCGCGGGCGCCCAGGACGAGCTGCACGCGGTCCTGCAGGAGCTGCGCGAGGTCGCCAGCCAGATCTACCCGCCCGTGCTGGCCACGGCGGGACTGGGGGTCGCGCTGGAGGCGATGGCGGAGCGGTTCGGGGTGCCGCTGTCGGTGCGGGCACCCGCCGAACGGTTCTCGGCCGAGGTCGAGGCCGCCGCGTACTTCGAGGTGGCCGAGAGCGTGGCGAGGCTGTCCGACGACGCGGTGGCTCTCGAGGTCGTGATCGACCGGGTCGGCGACGAGCTGGTGCTCGACATCGCCGCCGAACGCAAGAAAGGGGCCGAGCGCGGACCGGACGACGTGATCACGGTGAGGATGCCATGCGAGTAGCTATTGCCGAGGACGGCGCGCTGTTCCGGGAGGGCCTGGTGATGCTGCTCGGCGCGGCTGGCCACGAGGTGGTCTCGTGCGTGGGCGGCGGCGACGAGCTGATCGAGAGCCTCGGCGACGGCACCGAGGCCGACGTGGCCATCCTGGACATCCGGATGCCGCCGGAGCCCGAGGGCGGGCTGGTCACCGCCGAGCGGCTGCGCTCGGCCCACCCGCAGATGGGACTGCTGCTGCTCTCCCACTACGCCGAGACCCACTACCTGATGCGCATCCTGGACATCGGCACCGACCGGATCGGCTACCGGCTCAAGGAGAAGATCGCCAGCGTCGACGTGCTGGGCGACACCCTGGAGCGCATCCACGCCGGTGAGATCGTCATCGAACCCGTGCTGGCCAAGCGGCTGGTGGAGCGGCCGCGCGGCCGGGAGGAGAAGGCGCTCTCCGAGCTCAGCGAGCGTGAGGAGGAGGTGCTCAAGCTGATGGCCGAAGGGCGCTCGAACCCCGGCATCGCCGGTCAGCTCTACATCAGCCCCAAGGCCGTCGAGAAGCACGTGGCGAGCATCCTGTCCAAGCTCGGGATCCCGCCCGACGACACCGGCCACCACCGCCGGGTGCTCGCGGTGCTCACCTACCTGCGCGCCAGGTGGGTCGAGACCTGAGACCGCGATGGCGCAGCGGGCCGGTGGCTACGGTGCGGCCACCGGCAGCCGACTCCTCCCCCGAGGCCGTGCCGCGGAGTGATCGCGACGGCCGGCGCTGCGATCCGCACCTCTGAGCGCCTGTCTTCGACCTTCGCGTGGCGGTTCCGGTGGAACCTCAGGCGCCCGCTGGCTCCGTCATCCTTTTCACACGCATCCTGTGCGCGGGTCGTACCTGAGGCTCACGGCTGACGTTTGTCCTCTGGTGATCTGGGCGAGTCGGCCCTAGCGTTTCCCTCATCCGTGGGAGGGCGTTGCGACGGACCGCGCGGCTCGCGGGTCCTCCCCTGCGCGCGGGGGCGGGTGATGCGGCGGCTCGACGTGGTGCTGACGGCACGCCGGCTGTGGGCCGCCGGCTACCTCGCCACGGTCTTCCTCGTGGTGGTCGGCGGCCTGGGAGCGCCATTCGGCTGGGACGGCAAAGCGGTGATCGCGCTGTCGTTCGTCGCCGCCGGGATCGCCGCCGCCGGACACTTCCCCCTCCAGCGGTGGATCACGCCGTGGCTGCACCGGTCGCAGTCCTGCGCGGCGCTGACCGAGGTGGCCGGCGGGCTCACGGCGGTCGGGTCGCTGGAGCAGGCGCTGCCGACGATGGCCCGCATGCTCGCCGAGGAGACCCGCGCCGACCACGCGTCGCTGTGGCTGACCGTGGGCGGCCGGCTGGTGAGCGCGGCGTCCTGGCCCGCGGCGTGGGCCGGTGCCACGCACGCGGTGGCCGACCTGGACGGTCTGCGCGCCCTGCCCGGTGTCGACCACGCCGTTCCCGTCGTCGACGCCCACCTGAGCCGGGGCGCGCTGGCGATCGGCAAGCCGGAGCCGGTCACCGATCGCGACCTGCGGGTGATGCACAACATCGCCGGGGGCGCGGGACTGCTGCTGCGCAGCGTCGCGCTCAACACCGAGCTGGAGGCGCGGGTGCGGCAGGCCGAGGACCTCGGGGCGGAGCTGACCGCGTCCCGCCAGCGGCTGATGCACGCGCGCGACGTCGAGCGCAGGCGGCTGGTCACCGAGATCGCCAACGTCACCACCGCCAGCCTGGCCGAGATCAGCGCCGGCCTGGAACAGGTCAGGGAGCTGGCCGCGACCGACCCCGAGGACGCCGAGCGGAGCCTGGCGCGGCTGCGCCCGGTGCTCGACGAGGTGATCGACCGCTTCCGCACGGTGGTCCGCGGCGTGTACCCCGGGGTGCTGCGCGACGACGGCCCGCGCGCGGCGCTGGAGGAGCTGGCCAGTGACCTGGCCCGGCCGGTCCAGCTCAGCGGTCACTTCGGGGACCGGGTCGACTGGGAGACCGAGTCCGGCATCTACTTCGCCACGGCGGCGGCGATGCGGCTGTTCGGCGGGCAGCCCTCGGCGGAGCCGCTGGCGGTGCGCATCGGCCACGACTACGGCAGGCTCACCGCGCGGGTCGAGGAGCCGGACCCGCAGCCCGGGGCGGTGGATCCGCGGGTGGCGCTGGCCGACGACCAGGACCGCCTCGCCGCGCTCGGCGGCGGGCTGCGGTGCCGGGAGACCGCCAGCGGCGTGACGGTGACCGCGTGGCTGCCCGACCGGCTCGAACCGCTGGTGCCAAGGCATCCCGAGGCCGAACAGCCCGAGGGGCTGGCCACGACCGAGGAGCTGCCCGCGGAGGAGGAACAGGAGCGAGCCCCGGAGGAGGCTCGCGAACCCGACACCCTGCGCGGCCGCGTCCGCGCCCTGGTCACCACCGCGCTGGAGCACTACGGGAGCGAGCCCGCCGGGCGGGAGCTGACCGAGGCGGCCGCCCGCCTCGACGAGCCGCTGCGGGTGGCGGTCGCGGGTAACCACCGCTGTGGCAAGACCACGCTGGTCAACGCCCTGGTGGGGCGCAACCTAGCCGAGGAGGGGCCGACGAGGACCGTCACCCTCTACCGCGGCGGAACCAGGCCGGGGGTCACCGTCCATCCCACCGAGGGGGAACCGCACAGGCTGCCGACCGCGAACGCGATCGACCCGGCCGGGATGCCGGCCGGCCAGGTGGACCACCTGGAGGTGGAGTCGCCGTCCTCGGCGTTGCGCGGCCTGACGCTGATCGACCTGCCGCCCCTGGACAGCGCCGAACCCGATGCGGCGGGCAGAGCCCGCGCCCTGCTCACCTCCGTCGGCAGCACCGACGTCGTGCTCCTGCTCGCCGACGAGCTCGGCAGCGAGCACCCGGACCTGCTCGATCGCATCCGCGAGCATTCGCCGGTCGTGGTGGTCATCGCCCAGGCCGACCGGTTCGGCGGCGCCGGCGGGGATGCCATGCGCACCGCGCGCGTGACGGTCGCCGAGTACCTGCTCGACCCGCGGCTGCGGCGGGCGTGCCAGGCGATCCTGCCGGTCGCCGGGCTGCTGGCGGCGTCGGGAGCCACGCTGCGCGAGCCGGAGTACCAGTCCTTCCACCGGCTGAGCCTGCTCGGTGAGGCCGAGGTCGCAGACCTGCTGCGCTCACCGGAGCACTTCGCGCGCACCGAGGCACCGCGCGCACCTGGCCCGGGCGAGCGGGCGGCGCTGCTGCGGCGCTTCGGGATCTTCGGGGTGCGGCTGGCGGCCGGGCTGGTCCGCGACGGCGAGGCCGAGAGCTGCGCCGAGCTGTCGGCGGCGCTGGTGCGGGAGAGCGGCATCGAACCCGTGCGCGACCTGCTGCGCTCGCGGTTCGCGGAACTGAGCGAGGTGCGGCGGGCCCGCGCCGCGCTGCGGGCGGTCGAGGAGGTGCTGCACGGTGTCGCGCCCGACGACCCGCACCGGCAGGCGATGTCCTACGAGCTCGACCGGATCCGCGGTGGCGCGCACGAGTTCGTCGAGGTCGACGTCATCGACACGCTGCGCGGGGTCGCCGTCCCGCTGCGGGAGCAGGAGCGGGTGATGGCCGAGCGGCTGCTCGGCGCGTCGGGAACCGACCCGCACGTGCGGCTCGCGCTGCCCGCGGCCGCGGCGCCCGAGGAGGTCCGCAGGGCCGCCGCGCAGCAGCTCGCGTGGTGGCGCGAGCGCGCCGAGAACCCCGCGGCGACGCGGGACGTCCGGGAGGTGTGCCTGGCCGTGGTGCGCAGCTGCGAGGGCATGCTCGGCGCCTGGTGAGCCGGAGCGGATGCAGTGACCGGAAGGCGGTTGCGGGGGGTCAGAGCCTGTCTTCGATCTTCGAAGCGGCGTCAACATGCACTGAGGTTCTGCCACCCACACCGCCACGCGAGGCGCGGTCAACGAAAGCCTCTCAGAGCGGGATGAAGCCCTCGACGGTCGTGCCCTCGTTCGGCGCCGACCGAACCGTGACGGTGCCGCCCACCGCGGTGGCCCGGTCGGCGAGGTTGTGCAGTCCGCGCCCGGCGCCCTCGCTGCGAGCGGGGTCGAAGCCGGGGCCGTCGTCGGTCACGGTGAAGGCGAGCCCCAGGTACTCGTTGCGGACCTTCACCCGCACGGTCGCCTCCGGCGCGTGCTTGAAGGCGTTGTTGACCGCTTCCAGGCACGTGAAGTAGACGGCGGTCTCGACGGCCAGCGGGAAGCGCCGCTCTCCGACGGACTCGTCGATGTCGATCACGACGTCGGCCCCGGCCTCGGCGAGCTCGGCGCTCAGCGCGGGCAGCAGGCCGCGGTCGGCCAGCAGCACCGGGAAGACCCCGGCCGCCGTGCTGGCCAGCACCTTGCGGGTGCCGTTGACCTGGGCGATGACCTGCCCGAGCCGTTCCCTGGCCGACTCGGCGGCGCCGTGGGTGAGCTCGTGCTCGGCCAGCCCCATCGTCATCCGCAGCGCGACCAGGTGGTGCTGCGCGCCGTCGTGCAGGTTGCGCTCCAGGGTCCGCCGCTCGCTGTCCATGTCGGCGGTGGCGCGGCGGCGGGACGCGGCGATCTCCTCGGCGTGGCGCAGCGCGGTGTGCAGCTGGTGTTCGAGCTCGATGCCGAGCCTGCTGTTGTGCAGCACCGGACCGAGCAGGCTGACCAGGTCGTCCAGCAGCCGGGAGCGCTCCTCGGGAACGTTGGTGACGCCGGTGCGGTCGACGGTGAGCACGCCGACCTCCTCGCCGCCGTAGTGCACCGGCAGCGTGACCGGCTCGGCCAGCTCGCCCGGCTCGTCAGGCCACTGGTAGTCGCGGTCTCCGAGCTCGGGCAGGCGCACGGTCAGCCTGCAGTAGGCCGCGCCGAGCCCGCGCGCGACGACCTTGGCCAGCTCGGAGAGGTCGGGGTGGTCGGTGGCGCCCGAGAGGTCGGCGACCTGCGTCAGCACCGCCGCCGGAGCGGGGCGGGTGCCGTAGATCAGCCGGTCCACCACGCGTTCGGCCACCGACCACACCGGGACGAAGGCCAGTGCCACCACCAGCACCGCCACCACCGCCGACAGCACGCTGCCCCACGTGCCGCCGAGCAGCGCGTCGAGCGTCGCCGACACCAGCACGTAGCCGGAGCCGATGGCCACCAGCACGACCGTGAAGGCCAGGGCGTGGCTGAACAGCCGCTCGATGTCCCACGGCCGGGTCCGCGCGGCGGTGATGATGAGCGCGCAGGGCACCGCGGCGAAGACGAACCGGACCGGCCAGAACACCACCGCGCTGGGCTCCTCGAACGGCTCGCCCGGTTTGCGCGCGGTGGGGTCGAACATGGTCAGGCCCGGCGCGCCCAGCAGCAGCAGCCACAGGCTCACCAGCGCGAGCACGGCGACGACGGCGACCGCGACCGTCAGCGTGGCGAACAGCAGCCGGGACTGCCTGCGTGCGTCCGGAGTGGTCCCGTGCCGCGCCTGCCGCCGCTGCGCCACCAGGCCGACCACCGGCACCAGGATCCCGAAGAACACCACGAAGCTCACGGTGTGCGGGTAGTCGGCGGTCGACAGCGCCAGCAGGCTGACCACCCCGGCGATGCTGACCCCGACCGCGATCCTGGACAGCCACGACGTCGGCCCGGCGCGGTCCCACCGCCCGGTCGGGAACAGCAGCAGGGCCAGCACGTAGGTGACGCCGCCGATGCCGTGCAGCAGCAGCACGTGCCACCAGCCGATGCTGATGCCGAACGCGGCCTGGACGACCTTGGGCGCCACGTGAGCCTGGAGGTTGAACGCGCCCGCCGAGCCCACCAGCGCCAGCACCAGCAGCCGCGTCGACCAGTTGCTGCGCCAGGACCACAGCAGCGCGCCCGCGACGACGAGGTTGAGGATGCTGAGCACGTAGTCCAGGACGGCCTGGCCGAGCGGTTCGCTCTGCGCCGAGGCGGTCACGAACCCCTGCGCCCACATCACCGGCCAGCGGGCGGCCGTGGGCGCCTGGGTGACGGCCCGCAACGCCCAGTTGAAATAGGGCCAGTAGTGGGCGGTGGCGGCGACGGCGCCGATCATCAGCCACGCCATGGTGACCGCGGTGTAGGCGACCAGCGCGGTGTAGTAGACGCCGAAGACCGGCCGATGGCGCACCGCCGGTGCCCCGGCCTCGGCTCCCGCGGCGGCGGGACTGGGCGCCCCGGCCACCGGATCGCGCTCGTCCATCGAGTGTCCGGCCCCCCGCACTCGTCGCCCCGCCACGAGTGTCGACCCGCGGGCCGCCGATGTCGAGACAGCCGGGCCGCGGCCTCACGCCGCGGCTTGCAGCCCCGCGTTGTAGGCGAGCGTGCCGGTGGCGTGGCGCAGGCTGCGCGCCAGCCGCTGGGCGTGGTGCTGCGCCTGCTCCAGGTGCGGGCCGACGGTTCCCCAGGACGCGAGGTCGGTGCGCGACTGCTCCGCGAGCCTGCCGAGCAGGTCGGCGATGACCGCCAGGTCCGACATGCCCAGCGCCATGTCCTGCTCGTCGGACGGGGACTCGTGGTGGTCGGCGGTCGTCGTGAGCGCCTGGAGGGCCTGGGTGATGTGGTCTTGCCTGGGGTTGCTCATCGTCTCGCCTCTCGCGGGGTCCCGGCGGTGCCGGTGGTGGTCTTCGCGACTTTCGCCGGGTGTCCTTGCTGTTACCTGAAATGTTGCTCCCGCGCGGGCTCGTCTTCGATGGAGCGCGCCCCCGGATCCAGGTCGAAGAACCACCGGATCCCGGTGGTGCCGTCCCCCGCCGCGGCCGGGGGCGGACCGTCGTGCGGCGCCGTCGACCGGGCGTGCTGAGGGGGGACGGCCCCAGTTCCCGGTGGGGAGCGCCCCAAGACGCGGGACGCATGGTGGGCGAGGCGCACGCGCGACTCGGTCCTGAAAGCGCCGTCGGCACGCCGGATCAGCAATCGTCTACATCGGACTTCTGGGAAGCACGCACCGGGGTGGGGCCGATGACACCGGAACCAGCCACGTGGCGGTGTCCTGGACGACCCGCACAGGTGAACGATGGGTGCCGCCCGCAGACGGCCGCACCGACATGGAGCTGACCGACATGCCGACCTCCACCGAGTCCGCCTCCCAGGCCCCCTTCCTCGACGTGACCGACCCCGGCTTCACGTTCGAGGCACCCGAGGTGGCGCGAGCCCGCGAACGGCACTGGTACGCGCGGACACCGGTCGGCCCCATCGTGCTGCGCCACGCCGAGGTGCAGGAGCTGATCCGCGATCCCCGGCTGGTGCAGGACGGCGCGCGCTACCTGGCGATGCACGGCATCACCTCGGGCCCGGTCCACGACTGGTTCGTGCCGCTGATCCTGCACCGCAGCGGCGACGACCACCTCCGGCTGCGCCGGGTGGTGCAGAAGTCGTTCACACCGCGCGTGGTCAACAACCTGCGCCCGTTCATGCGCGCGACCGCCGAGCGGCTGGCCGACCGGATCGCCGCCGAGGGCGCGTGCGAGTTCGTGGAGGCGTTCGCCGATCCGTACCCGGTCGCGGTGATGTGCGAGCTGCTGGGTGTGCCGCCGCAGGACTACGAGCTGTTCCACCGCTGCAGCACCGACATCGGACTGGTGTTCTCCCTCTCGCAGGGAGACGGGGTGCGCGAGCGCGTCGAACGCGGCGTGGTGGAGCTGTACGCCTACGTCGACTCGCTGATCGCGCGACGCAGGGCCGCCCCCACCGGCGACCTCGTCTCGCGGATGATCTCGGCCCACGAGGACGACGCGCGGCTCAGCTCCGAGGAGCTGCGCAACCTGGTCGTCGCCCTGGTGTTCGCCGGTCACGACACGACCAGGCACCAGCTCGGGCGCGCGATGGTGGCCCTCTGCGCGCACTCCGAGCAGTGGACCGCACTGCGCGACGAACCGCGGCGGGCGGACGCGATCGTCGAGGAACTGCTTCGCCTGTTCCCGACTGTGCCGGCCATCTTCCGCTTCGCCACGGAAGACCTCGAGTACCGGGACATTGCGATACCGGCCGGCACGTTCGTCATGCTGTGCGTGCAGTCCGCGCACCGCGACGTCCGGGCCTTCGGGCCGGAAGCGGAGTCCTTCGACCCGGCCACCGAACGCGGGGCGGCACAAATGGTGTTCGGCGGCGGTCCGCACTTCTGCCTGGGCGCCGCCACCGCTCGTGCCGAGCTCGCCGAGGCGCTGCCCGTGCTCGCGCGGCGGCTCGGTGCGCCCACGCCGGCCGGACCGGTCACGTGGCGCCCTCCGATCGGCATCCACGGTCCGGAGTCGCTGCCCTTGCGGTTCAACTGAGGGTTCACGCACTCGGGACGATCGAGAACACTCTCCGTACCGACGCTACGACGCATGCGGATTTGCGTCAGCCGTCCGAAGCAGAGCGGCGTAGCCTGGTTGTGTCATTCGTGACCAGGAGTCCCGATGCCGCTCGGACGAACCCGCACCGCGGTGCTCACCGCGGTCATCGTGCTCGCGGCGCTGGGAGCGGCGATCGCACTGGCCGTCCTCCCGGCGTCGCGGACTCCTCCGTCGCCGCAGCTTGCGGGTCCGGCACCAGCGCCGCCGTCCCCCACGTCCGAACCCCCGGCGCCGGGGCCCCCGGTGCTGGCCGTCAAGATCGACAACGTCGCCGACGCCCGGCCCCCGATCGGGCTGGCCGCCGCCGACCTGATCTACGTCGAGCCCGTGGAAGGCGGCTACAGCAGGCTGCTGGCGATCTTCGGATCGAGGAAGCCGCCCACCGTGGGACCGGTGCGCAGCGCGCGGGAGACCGACCTGGAAATGCTGCCGCAGTTCGGCAGGCCGACCCTGGCCTACTCCGGCGCGGCGCCGGAACTGCTGCCGCTGATCGCCAAGGCGCCCGTCAACGACGCCTCCGACAAGCACGACCCCGCCGCCTACTTCCGGGACAACTCCCGCCCCGTGCCGCACAACCTCTTCCTGCGACCGGACCGGCTCCCACCGGGTGCCGACTGGTCGCCGGGCTCACTTCCGAAGTCCGGCCCCACGCCGTCCGGCGGGAAACCCGCGGAGCACCACGAGGTCCGCTACCCCGAGGCCACGGTCGGCTTCGACTGGTCGCCGCAGGAGCGCCGCTGGCTGGTGTCGATGGACGGCGAGCCCTACTCCGCCGTGGACACCGGCAGGCTCGGGCCCGCGACCGTGGTGATCCAGAAGGTGCACGTCCGCCAGTCCGCGATCAGCGACGCCGCGGGCAACCCCTCGCCGTTCGCCGAGTCGATCGGCGCCGGGGAGGTCCAGGTGCTGCGCGACGGACAGGTGTTCGAGGGGACGTGGTCGCGGCTGTCGGCCGACGCGGGCACCACCTACACCTCGCGGTCCGGGGAGCCGCTGGTGTTCGCCCCCGGGCAGGTATGGATCGCACTCACGCCCTGAGCACTCCCTCCAGTCCACAAGGGATGATGCGGCGGCCGGACCGGCGAGCTTCGCGCCGTTGCGGGACGATGGGCCCGTCCCGCCGAAGCGCAACCCGCGCCACCGCACGCCGGTGGCTGGAGGTGCACGATGAGCGACACCACGATCATCAAGGTGGACGGCGCGCACTCGCCGAAAGGCGCCCTGGGGCAGTACTACCTCGCCGAAGGCGTCGGGCTGAGCATGCGGCTGTGGCGCGAGGAGCCGCCCGAGACCGGCAAGCCCGAGGCGGCGCGCGACTACGAGACGGTCGGCTACGTCATCAGCGGCCGTGCCGAGCTGCACTGCGAGGGGCAGACGGTGCTGCTGGAGGCCGGCGACTCCTGGGTCATACCCAAGGGGGCGCGGCACCGCTACCAGATCCTGGAACCCTTCACCGCCGTGGAGGCCACCCACCCGCCTGCCCAGGTGCACGGACGGGACGAGCACCCGAGCTGATCCGCCCCGGCGGCCGCCGGTACCGCGCCGGGAACGCCGCTGCCGCTCAGAAAGCGCCGGGGCCCGCGACGGATCTGCGGAGCAGTGCCAGCATCTCGCCCGTGATCGCGTGCCCGGCGACCGACTCGTGCACCGCCACGTACAGCCGGCGCAGCGGCTCCGGCCTGCGCAGCCTGCGCGCCACCACGCCCGCGGCGGTCGCGGCCGTCAGCCCCAGCGCGGGCGCCAGGCGCACGCCGAGGCCGGCCGCCACGAAGCCCTGCGCGGTCATGAAGTCGTCGGCCTTCACCGCGACCCGCGGGGTGAACCCGGCGGGCGCGCAGATGCGCTCCAGCACTCCGCCGCAGCCCTGCAGCTCGATCCACTCGTCGTCGGCCAGCTTGGCCAGGTCGACGACCGGTTCGCCCGCCAGCCGGTGCCCCTCGGGCAGCACCACGCGCAGCGGGTCGTCGGCCAGATGCGTCAACCGGACACCGGGCGGGGCTTCGAGCCGGGCGCCGTAGTCGGCCACGATCGCCATGTCGGCGTCGCGGTCGACGACCTCGCGCAGCGGGTCGTCGCTGACGCACGGCTCGAGGCGGACCTCCGGGTGGTCGCGGCGGAACGCGGCCACGGCGGGCGGCACGATGGCCGCGCCCGCGGTGGCGAAGAACCGGATGCGCAAGCGTCCCGCCCGGCCTGCCCGCAGCGCCGCCAGGTCGCTCTCGGTCCGGGCGAGGATCGCCGAGACGGACGCGGAGCGCTCGGCCACCATCCGCCCGGCCGGGGTCGGCACGACCCCGCGCCCGGACTTCTCCAGCAGCGCGATCCCCGCTTCCCGTTCCAGCACCGCGAGCTGCTGGCTGATCGCCGACGGCGTGTAGCCGAGGTTGGTAGCCGCCGCCCTCACCGACCCGCTGCTCACGACGGTGCGCAGCAGTTCCATTCGCCTTGTGTCCAGCACACGGCGATCGTACAGCTCAGCTAACCGATGCGTTAGATACGTTCACTTGTCCTCACCATTGGGCCGACGCAGACTTGCCGTGGAAGAAATCCCGACGGAGGACCGATGACCACCACAGCAGAAGCCCCGCCCGAACAGGAACCACAGCCCCCGGAGGCGGAGGGCCAAGCCGAGGAGCGGCGTTTTCCGGCCTGGCTGGCCGAAATCGGCCGCTGGCGCGGCGATGTGACCAAATAGGACGACCAGCGTCGACTCCCTGCTGGTCCGCGGGCAGGCCGCGGCCATCTGCCCGCGGACCACCAGTACCTCAGCCGCGTTTCCGCAACTCGTCGAGAGCGGCGACGATGTTGGCCTCGGCGGCGGCCTTGTCCACGCCGAGCTGGGACAGCACACCCGCGCCGTCCTCCAGCTCCAGCAGCGCCAGCAGGATGTGCTCGGTACCGATGTAGTTGTGCCCGAGCCGCAGGGCCTCCCGGAACGTCAGCTCCAGCGCCTTGCGCGCCTGCGGGTCGAAAGGGATCAGGTCGGGAACCCGCTCGACGGCCGGCGGCAACGCCGCGCTCACATCCCGCTTGGCCGCCTCCAGCTCGACGCCCTGCGCGACGACCGCCTTGGCCGCCAGCGCCTCGGACTCCCCCAGCAGGGCCAGCACCAGGTGCGCGGGCTGGATCTCGTCGTTCGACGCGGCGCGCGCCGCGCTCTGCGCCGCCACCACGACGCTCCTCGCGCGGTCGGTGAAGCGGCTGAAACCCTGGCTCGGGTCGAGGTCCAGCGCCTCGCCCTTGGCCACGAAGCGCTTCTGCGCCGCCTGCTTGCTGACCCCCATGCTCCTGCCGATCTCGGTCCAGGAGGCGCCCGAGCGGCGCGCCTGGTCGACGAAGTGGCCGATCAGGTGGTCGGCGACCTCGCCGAGGTGCTCGCCCGCGACGACCGCACCGGAGAGCTGCTCCAGGACGTCGGGGTGCACCTTCTTGATGGCCTCGATCAGGTCGTCGAGGCGGACGTGGTTCGTCATCTGCACTGGATCCGTCATGCGTCAACCATAAGTTGACGACCAGAAGTCGTCAACATCGAGTTGACGACGATCGGATGGATTCAATGAGCTGACAAGTTTTGACATCTGTCATTCCAACTCCTACGCTCGACGGCATGTTCACCCGCACGCTTGGAACCACAGGACCTCAGGTATCGGCCCTCGGCCTCGGGCTGATGGGGATGTCGGACTTCTACGGCCCGGCCGACGAGGCCGAGAGCATCGCCACCGTCCACGCCGCGCTCGACGCGGGCGTGACGCTGCTCGACACCGGCGACTTCTACGGCAGCGGCCACAACGAGCTGCTGCTCCGCCGGGCGCTGGAGGGACGCGACCGCGACCAGGTGCGGATCAGCGTCAAGTTCGGCGCCCTGCGCGACCCCGACGGCGGCTTCCTCGGCTTCGACGGACGTCCGGCGGCCGTGAAGAACTCGCTCGCCCAGACGCTGCGGCGTCTCGGCACCGACCACGTCGACGTCTACCGGCCCGCACGGCTCGATCCGGCGGTGCCGATCGAGGACACCGTCGGGGCGATCGCCGAGATGGTCGACGCCGGGTACGTGCGCCACATCGGCCTCTCCGAGGTCGGCGCCGAGACGCTCCGCCGCGCCGCGGCGGTGCATCCGATCGCCGACCTGCAGATCGAGTACTCGTTGCTGTCCAGGGGCATCGAGAGCGAGATCCTGCCCGCGGCCCGCGAACTGGGAACCGCGGTCACCGCCTACGGCGTGCTGTCCCGGGGACTGCTCTCGGGCAACTGGTCCCGGGAGCGCACCGCCGCTGCGCGGGACTTCCGCGCCCACAGCCCGCGTTTCGCCGAGGAGAACATCGACCACAACCTCGCCTTGGTGGAAGCGCTCCGGGAGGTCGCCGCCGCCAGGGGCGTCGCGGTCGCGCAGGTCGCCATCGGCTGGGTGCTCTCGCGCGGCACGGACATCGTCCCGCTCGTCGGAGCGCGCCGCCGCGACCGGCTCGCCGAGGCGCTGGGGTCGCTGGACCTGCACCTGTCCGATGCCGACCTCGCCGCCATCGAGCAGGCCGTGCCCGCGGGCGCGGCGGCGGGCGAGCGCTACGACCGCGACCAGATGGCGATGCTGGACAGCGAGCGCCCTTAGGCTGTCGCCGATGAACGAACCACCTCTGACCCCGGAGCGGATCCTCGACGCCGCCGAGGACACCTTGCGCCGGTTCGGTCCGGCGAAGACCACCGTCGTCGACGTCGCCCGCGCCCTGGGGGTCAGCCACGGCAGCGTCTACCGGCACTTCCCGAGCAAGGCGGCGCTGCGCGACGCGGTGGCCGAGCGCTGGCTGCACCGCGTCTCCGCCCCGTTGGAGGAGTTCCGCGACGGCGGTGACACCGCCGCCCGGCGCCTGCGCGAATGGCTCCTGGCGCTCAGCGGGACCAAGCAGCGCATGGCGCGGGAGGATCCGGAGCTGTTCGCCACCTACCACGCCATCGTGGTGGAGTCGCGCGACGTGATCGGCGCGCACCTCGGCGTCCTGACCGAACAGCTCGCGGCGATCATCGGCGACGGCGTGGCTCGTGGGGAGTTCGCGACCGAGGACCCGAAGTCGGCGGCCCGGGCGGTGCTGACCGCGACCGCCCGGTTCCACAACCCGGTCCACGCCTCGGAGTGGGACGACCCCGCGCTCGCGGAGGAGTTCGAGGCCGTCTGGTCGCTGCTGCTGTGCGGACTGGCGGCCCGGACGCACACCTGAGCCGGCGGTGGGCCGCCGCTCACAGCACCACCGCGCCCGTCCCGCTCGGACGTTCGAGCCCGCAGAAGCCAGGCCGCGGTACTGGCCGACTCACCACCCCGCGACCAGCACGCCGTCCGGGCGCAGCTCGACGCGGGTGCCGAACGGGCGGCTGACGCGCGAGAGCGTCGAGCGCAACCAGCGCGCGTCCTCGCGGCCCGCCGGACGCAGCCGCATGCGTTGCACGCGCATCGGCGCCATCCGCAGCTCGGCGAGCTCGCCCGTCGCCGCGTCGATCGTCGCGAAGTACAGCAGCCGCAGGTCGTCCCGGTAGCTCTCGTAGCCGCCGATCCCCTCGTAGTCGTCGATGAAGTCGCCGCAGCCGTAGAGGACCAGGCGGTTGCGGTACACCTCGATCGGTCGCGGGTGGTGCGAGGAGTGCCCGTGGACGACGTCGATCCCGCCGTCGACCAGCCGGTGGGCGAACGCGGTCTCCTCCCCGCTGACGCGGTAACCCCAGTTCGGTCCCCAGTGGATCGACACCACCACGACGTCGCCGGGCAGGGTCACCGCCCGCACGCGGTCGGCGAGCACGTCCGCGGTCGCCTCGGTGAGGTCGGGCAGGAGGTTGACGCCGGGCCGCTCGGGGGTGGCGGCCCAGGATGCCGGAATTCCACTGGTCTCGGCCCCGGCTGCCACGACGACCACCCGCCCGCCGCCGGAGATCGGCACGATCGCGGGCCGCCTGGCCTCGGCGGCGTCGCGACCGGCGCCGGCCCAGCCCAGCCCGGCGGCGGTGAGCTCGTCGAGCGTGTCGGTCAGGCCACGGCGGCCGAAGTCGAGCAGGTGGTTGTTGGCCAGCGCGCAGACGTCCGGGCCACATGCCGACAGGACGCCGATGTTGTCCGGATTCATGCGGTAGTGCACGCCCTTGCCCGCGGCGAACTCCCCGCAACGGGTCACGGCGCACTCCAGGTTGATCAACCGCACGTCCGGCAAGACGGCGGCGATCTCGCGCAGCGCGCTGCCCCACGGCCAGGAGTAGCCGACCGGGCGGTCGATCGGGCCGTTGACCGACTCGGCCTCGGCGACGTAGCGGCGCGCGTCGTGCACGCCCCGCTCGCGCAGCCGCGGATCGCCGGGATGCGGCAGGATCTGGTCGACGCCCCGGCCCGGCATCACGTCGCCGCACAGGAAGAGGGTGACCTGGCCCATGCCGTTCACCCCCCGACGCCGGGCAGCGCGCCGCACCGCTACCGGCGCGGCTCCATCATCGTCCGCGGGCCCGCCCCGCGCACCGCGATCCGGACGCGGGCCAGGCGATGACCCGGCGCCGGTGCCGCGGACTCACTCGGTACCGGTGTTGCGGTACAGCGCCGCGTAGCGGGCGGCGCTGCGGGCCCGCTCCTCCGCCTTGGCCTCCTCGCGGGTCTCGCGCCCGGTGCCCAAGGGGTAGCCGTGCTTGAACAGCCGGTGCTCGCAGGTGTGCTCCATGTAGGCCAGCGAGTACCACAGCGCGATGAGCACGCCGCCCAGCACCGACATCGCCCGCACCCACAGCGGGCCGGGAGCCAGCAGGAACAGCGCTCCAGGGCTCACCTGCACCAGCGCCCTGGCCAGGTGGCGCAGCACCCACGTGCGGCAGGTGACGTCGTGCAGCACCCACTCCCGGTGGCGCTGCGGCAGCCGCCCGCCGAAGGCGTACCAGACCCATCGCAGCGGGTTCGGACGAACCCTCCCGGCGCCGTCCAAGGCCGGCTCCTTCCGCCAGACGACCGCGTACCTGTCCACGCTAACATTTAGTACGCTAATCATTAGTACAGCACGGGTGCGGTTCCGGGACCGCGCCGGAACCGGAGGGGCGCGCATGAGCTCGATCGACCTGGGAGAGGACCCGCTCGCCCTGGAACGCCAGGTCTGCTTCGCGCTGTCGGTCGCCTCGCGCAACGTCATCGCGCTGTACCGGCCGCTGCTGGAGCCGATGCGGCTCACGCACCCGCAGTACCTGGTGATGCTGGCGCTGTGGGAACACAGCCCGCGCTCGGTCAAGGACATCGCGCTCACCCTGCGGGCCGAGCCGGCCACGCTGTCACCGCTGCTCAAGCGGCTGGAGGCGATCGGCTACCTGACCCGCCGGCGCAGCACCAGCGACGAGCGGCTGCTCACCGTCGACCTCACCGCGCAGGGCCGCGAGCTGCGGTCCGAAGCCGAGAAGATCCCGCACCGGATCGTCGAGCGGCTGGGCATCGAGGTTTCCGAGCTCGAACGCCTCAACGCCGCGCTGAACCGCGTCATCGCCGCGACCCACCGCCAGGACCTCGACAGCGGCCCGCTGCCCGAGTGATCCGCCCGAGCGGGATTCGGGCGGATCACTGCTGCTCCCGACGCGCCGGTCAGCCGACCAGCGGCGCCTCGCGGGACCGATCGACGTCCGGGGTCCGGTAAAGGCGTTCGGGGATGCTCGCCAGCGTGGACGGATGCAGCTGCGAGCCCAGGCCGTAGAACTTCTGGAAGCTCATGATCAGCGGCCGCCAGGCGTCCGGGTCGATGCGGTCGCCGGTCCCGGCCATCCGGATCGACTCGTGCACGTGCACGCGCTGCACGCGCACCTCGAACGCCGCGGTGGCGCCGCGCAGTGCGTCGTCCTGGTCGGCGATCGGGTGCACGGCCTGCACGACGCACTCCATGTTGACCGGGCACTCGGCCACCCGCGGCGGCTCGACGGTCTCCGACTCCACCGGGGTGAGGCCGCTGCGGCCGAACTTGTCGGGCTCGTAGCGGTAGCCCCGCCGCTGCTTGCTCGCGGGCACGGGGTCGGTTCCGGTGGTCAGGGCGAGGCTGTCGACGGCCGGGGCCATCGAGTCCGACGGCAGGTTCAGCACGCACTCACCGGTACGCAGGAGGTTCTGCGCGGTCTTGGAGCGGACGCCGAGTCCGAGCATCGCCCGCCAGCCCAGCCAGAACGCCGACGACATCGGCGCCAGGTTCGCCGAGGCGTCCTCGTTGCGGCTGGAGATGAGCACCACCGGGGTGCCGAAGTACAGAATTCCCGGTTCGAGCCTGGTATGCGTCGATCGAATCGCTTCCACGGGTCCGAGTCTGGTCCGGCGAACCGGTGACCGGCTGGCGGTAATCGGACCTCTCATCCGGGCCCGGAGGCGCAGCCGGGGCTCGGCTATCCTCGGCGGCGGTCGTTGGCCGCAGCCCGAGCAGTCGAAGACGAGGTCCGAGTGCAACAGCCGATCCCGGTCGTCATCGTGGCCGGCTTCCTCGGCTCGGGGAAGACGACTCTGCTCAACCACCTGCTCGGCAACGGTGCGGGCGCCCGCGTCGGCGTGGTGGTCAACGACTTCGGCAGCATCGGCATCGACGCGATGTCGGTGGCCGGCCAGGTGGACTCCATGGTCGAGCTGGGCAACGGCTGCCTGTGCTGCGCGGTCGACGCCAGCGGCATGGAGAGCATGCTGTCGCGGCTGGCCAGGCCCGGCTCCGACCTCGACGTCATCGTGGTGGAGTCCAGCGGGCTGGCCGACCCCCGCGGCATGATCCGGCTCGTGCTGGCGTGCTCGGACCCGCGCGTTGCCTACGGCGGCCTGGTCGAGGTCGTCGACGCCGCGGAGTTCGAGACGAGCCGGGCGCGCCACCCCGAGCTGGAACAGCACCTGCGCTTCGCCGACCTGGTGGTTCTGAACAAGACCGACCGCGTCGAGCAGGCCGAGCTGGACCGGCTGCACGCGACCGTCGGCGAACTGGCCGACGGCACACCGGTGCTGCCCACCTCGCACGGCCGCGTCGATCCGTCGCTGCTCTTCGAAGCGCAGCCGCGAACCGAGCGGGACGACGTGCCGCGACAGCTCTCCTTCGACGAGCTGCTGCGGGAAGACGAACACGCGCACGGTTGTGACGAACACATGCACACCCAGTACCAGAGCGTGGAGTTCGAGTCGGACCGGCCGCTGGATCCCCGCGCGCTCATGGGGTTCCTCGACGACCGCCCGGCGGGCGTCTACCGCATGAAGGGGTTCGTCTACTTCGGACTCCCCGGTCACCGGCAGAAGTTCGCGTTGCACACCGTCGGCAACTACCTGCGGTTCCACCGGACGCGGTGGGAGAGCGGCGAATCCCGGCGCACGCAGCTGGTCGCGATCGGCACTGGCATCGACCCGGGTTCCCTGCGCGAGCGCCTGCAATCCTGCGCGGTGGACCAGCCCGGCGGCGACGACGGCCTGATCGACAACGGGATGCTGTCCGTGCTGCGCTTCACGCACTGAGGATCAGCCGTGCGTCCTTTGCCCGCTATGGCAACCAGAAGAGGCGCGGGGCTCAGTCGTTCTCCTGGGCCCGCTCCTCGGCCTCCTGCTGGCCGCCAGCGGTCGGCGGCGAACCCGGCAGCCGCTTGCCCGCGGGCTCCCGCATGGCGTAAAGGGCGATCGCACCGACGATCCCGGCCGCGATCAGCAGCGCCGACGGGATCGACTTCACGCCGGTCCAGGCGATGAGCGCTTCGGCGAGCAGCGGTGTGGTGCCGCCGAAAACCGCGACCGAGATGTTGTAGCCGATGGAGACTCCGGCGTAGCGGACCCCGGTGGGGAACAGCGCGGGGAGCGTGGACGGCATGGTGCTGCTGAAGCAGACCAGCATCAGCCCGATCACCAGCAACCCGCCGATCACCGCCGGGACGCTGCCCATCGAGATCACCAGGAACGCCGGTACCGAGAGCAGGACCAGACCGGCGGCACCCGTCCCCGCGATGGGCAACCTGCCCACCCGGTCGGAGAACCTGCCGAGGACCACGATCGCGCCCATCACCACCACCATGGCGACCAGCACCAGCACCAGGGACTGCGTGTGCGCGAAGCCCAGCACGGACGACAGGTAGGTGGGCATGAAGGCCGTGAGCGTGTAGTTGGTGACGTTGAAGGCCATCACCAACCCGATGCAGATCAGCATGGCCCTCCGGTGCTCGCGGAACACCTTGGGCACCGTGGCGAAGGTGGCGGCCTGCTCGGCCTCCTCCCCCTCGGAGTGCTTGCTGTAGGCGGGCGTGTCCTCCAGCCGGAACCGCAGGTACAGCCCGATCAAGCCGAGCGGCGCGGCTGCCAGGAACGGGATCCGCCAGCCCCACGAGAGCAGGTCCTGCGCCGGCAGCAGCGCGGTCAGCACCGTCACCACCGCGGCGCCCAGCGAGTAGCCGAGCAGCGTGCCGAACTCCAGCCAGCTCGACATGAACCCGCGCCGGCGGTCCGGGGAGAACTCCGCGACGAACGTGGTCGCACCGCCGTACTCCCCGCCGGTCGAGAAGCCCTGCACCAGCCTGGCGAGCAGCAGCAGGACCGGCGCCCACACCCCGATCGTCTGGTAGCTGGGGATCACCCCGATGGCGAAGGTGCCCAGCGCCATCATGAGCATGGTGATCGCGAGGATGCGCTGCCTGCCGAACCTGTCCCCCAGCGGCCCGAACACGAACCCGCCGAGCGGTCGCACGACGAAGGCCACCGCGAAGGTGGCGAAGGTGGCGAGCAGCTGGGCGACCTGGTTGCCCGCCGGGAAGAACACCTGCCCGATGACGACCGCGATGTAGCTGTAGACGCCGAAGTCGAACCACTCCATGGTGTTGCCGATGGAGGCTGCGGCCACCGCACGGCGTGCCTTGCGCTCATCGACGACCGTGACGTCACGACGGTCTTGGCTGCCGGATCTTCCCACGTCGACCTCCTCGCCACTGGCGTACCCAGCCCGGCACCGCGCTGAACCGGACATACGCCAGCCGGAGATCCCGGAGCGAGAAGGCGGCTGAGGTTCCGCCAAGCGCCCACCCACGCAGGCCACCTCCGAAACGCGTTCAGGAGGTGGCGCCGTCAGCTCACCAGCGAATGCAGCAGGCCGGCCAGCTCCGCGGGCCTGGAGAGCTGCGGCGAATGGCCTCCCGCCATCTCCACGGCGGGTGTGCCGAGCAACGCCGGGGCGGCGCGCCGCGACCAGTCGGGGTTGATGACCCGGTCCTGGCGGCACAGCACGTAGGTCGCCGGTGTGTCCGGATAGGCGGCCACCGGGTTCGGCTCGGTCTGGAAACGCCAGAACTGGCGGCTGAGCCTGGCGGCGGCCGCGCGCGCCACTTCGTCGGCGCAGTCGTGGTAAAAGGCCTCGATCGCCGCATCCGGGGGCCACTCGCTGGAACCGTCACCTGGCCTGAGCTGGCGGCGGGCCAACTCGGGCCAGCCCGCGGCGAAGACGTCCTCACCGCGGGTCAGCTCGCGCATCGACATCCCGGCGGGGGTGATGAGTCCGCAGACGAAAACCATGTGCCGCAACGGGATCCGGGATGCCACCAGCGGAAGCGGCAGGCCGCCCAGCGAGTGACCGACCAGCACCACGTCACCGCCGTCGCCCACCGCCTCCGACACCGCGTCCGCGTACTCGGTCAGTCCCGCATCGGGATCGGTGACCGGAAGCTCGACGGCCGTGGCGGTGTGCCCGTGCTCGGCCAGCAGCGGGGTCAGCCGCTCCCAGCACCACGCGCCGTGCCACGCCCCGTGCACCAGAACGAATGCGCTCATGATCCGCAAGTATGCACGCGGCGGACCGGCTTGGTCCCACCAATATCGTCGCGGGCCGCCGTCGGGGGTACGGGCTAGTTTGGCGACCATGCCGGTATTGGACTACGTGCGGTACTGCGACGAGATCGTTGTTCAGACGGATCTGCTGCGGACCACCACCGCGAAGGCGGACATGACCACGCCGGTGCCGTCCTGCCCGGGGTGGAACGTCGGTCAGCTGCTGCGGCACCTGGGCGGGTGCCACCGCTGGGTGGAGCGGATCGTGCGCACGCGCTCGGCCGAGTTCCTGCCCGACGACGACTTCCGCGATCTCACCCCGTACACCGACGAGGACGCGACGGTGCTCGACGGGTGGCTCGCCGAAGGCGCGGCGCTGCTGGCCGGCGCGCTGCGCGCGGCGGGCCCGGATGCGCGGATCTGGAGCCCCGTGCCCGCGGGCGGCACCGCGTTCTTCGCCCGCCGCATGGCCCACGAGACCGTCGTCCACCGGGCCGACGCGACCCTCGCTCTCGGGAAGGCGTTCGAGGTCCGGGAGCAGGTGGCGCTGGACTGCCTCGACGAGTGGATGGAGCTCGGGTCGCTGCCGCAGATGTTCGAGTTCCACCCCGAGAAGCGCGAACTGCTCGGGCCGGGCCGGACGCTGCACCTGCACGCCACCGACACCGCGCCGGAGGCCCGCGCCGAGTGGGTCGTGGACCTCACCGGCGACGCGATCACGTGGCGGCGGGCACACGAGAAGTGCGCGGTCGCCGTGCGCGGGCCGCTGACCGACCTGCTGCTGGTCGTCTACAGGCGGCGGTCGCCGTACGCCGGAAGCGTCGAGGTCGTCGGCGACACCGGCCTGCTCGACTTCTGGCTGGAACGGGTCGGCTTCGGCTGACCTGACAGCCGGACCGCGCTCGCGCCCCTCATGCCGAGTCCGGCCCCTGCGCGTCGGCCCAGGTCCGGGGTACGACGACGTGCAGCGCGTTTCGCGCGACGCGGAACCGCTGCGGGGTGTGGGCGACCAGTTCGCCGTCGACGTTGACCGGCAGGTCCGGAGCGGTTTCCAGCTCGACGCGCGTGGTGCGGAAGTGCTCCACGTGCGAACCCCCGCCGCCGGTCCGCAGGTTGCGCGCGACGGCGAGCAGGTCGAGCACCCCGCCCTGCCTGATCACCGACACGTCCAGGGTGCTGTCGTCGATGCCCGAGTCCGGCGCGGCGATCTGGCCACCGCCGAAGTAGCGGCCGTTGGCCACCGAGACCTGGAGCAGGCGCTCGTACTCCACGGGTGGGTGGTCGTCGTCGGGGAAGCGCAGACGCGCCCGGAACGGCCGGTGCCGGACGAACGCCTTCACCGTGGCCACCGGGTAGGCGAGGGCGCCGACGCGGCGCTTGAGCCACGGCGACATCGACTCGACCACCAGCGCGCCGATCCCGACCGAGGCCCGGTTGACGTAGTAGTTGTCGCCGCATAGCCCGAGGTCGACGTCGACGATGTGGCCGTCGGCGATGGTGCGGCACGCCTGTTCGAGGTCGCCCGGGATGTGCATGGTCCGCGCGAAGTCGTTGGCGGTGCCCAGCGGCAGCAGCCCCAGCGGCACGTCGCGGTGCGCGAGCACGTCGACCACCGAGCTGACGCTGCCGTCGCCTCCGCCGAGCACCACCAGGTCGTGGCCGGCGTCGATGGCCGCCGCGACCGTCTCCGGCAGCCGCGACGGGTCGCGCAGCGGGAGGGTGCTGCCCACCGGGAGGCCGAGCGAGCGCAGGCGGTCCACGGCGTAGGCGTAGGCCTTGCCGCCGTTGCGCGCGTGGACGTTGACCACCACGGCCGCCCGCGTAGCGGGCCTGTCGATGCGGATGCTCGCCTCCTGCTCTGCGCAGTGCCGTTGACGCTTCCGTTCTACTCCTGGCAGGTGACCGGAGCATGTCGCGGTGCCGAACTGCTGACCCGGCGTGACCTCGCCGGTGGCGTCCGGGCGAGACGGCGTCACCGGGCGAAGCGGCGGCGGCCGGTTAGCCTGTGCGCGCCCGCAAGCGACGCGCTGGAGGCAACGCGGTGAGCGACGACCAGCAGCCCGGCCCGCGGCTGGCCCGCAGGCTCGGGACCGGCGACGCCGTCGTCATCGGCCTGGGTTCGATGATCGGCGCCGGCGTCTTCTCGGCCTTCGCCCCGGCCGCTGCCGCCGCGGGCAGCGGTCTGCTGGCCGGCCTGGCGATCGCCGGTGTGGTGGCGTACTGCAATGCGACCAGCTCCGCTGCGCTGGCCGCCAGGTACCCGCGCTCCGGAGGCACCTACGTCTACGGACGGCAGCGGCTCGGCGAGTGGTGGGGCTTCGCGGCGGGCTGGGGCTTCGTGGTGGGCAAGACGGCCTCGTGCGCGGCGATGGCGCTGACCTTCGCCGCCTACGTGGCACCGGAGTTCTCCCGGCCGCCGGCGGTCCTGGCCGTGCTGGGGATCACCGCCGTCAACTGCTTCGGCATCACCAAGACCGCGGGTGTGGCGCGTGTGCTGCTCGCCGCCACTCTGCTGGCCCTCGCGGTGGCGCTCACGGCTGTGTTCGCCGCCGACCACGTCGGCGCGATGCCGCTCACCGCGCACCCGGCGGGCGTGCTCCAGTCGGCCGGACTGCTGTTCTTCGCCTTCGCCGGCTACGCCCGGATCGCGACGCTGGGCGAGGAGGTGCGCGAGCCGCAGCGGACCATCCCGCGGGCGATCCCGATCGCGCTCGGTGCCGCGTTGGTGGTCTACGCCGTGGTCGGGGTCGGCCTCCTCGCGGCGCTCGGCCCGGAGGCGCTGGCC
This sequence comes from Saccharopolyspora erythraea, assembly GCF_018141105.1. NCBI lineage: Bacteria > Bacillati > Actinomycetota > Actinomycetes > Pseudonocardiales > Pseudonocardiaceae > Saccharopolyspora > Saccharopolyspora erythraea. The sequence continues at coordinate 4,978,514 of NZ_CP054839.1, forward strand.
CGGTCGCGGGCGCCGCTGGCCGATGCCGCCCGCGCCGGGGGCCTGGGCGCGCTCGCTCCCGCCGCCACGGTCGGCGCGGCGGTGGCCGCGCTGGGTGCGCTGCTCGCACTGGTCACCGGGATCGGCCGGACCGCGCTGGCGATGGCCCGCAACGGCGACCTGCCGCGCCGGCTGGCCACGGTGCACCCCCGCTACCAGGTGCCCCGGCACGCGGAGCTGGCGCTGGCGCTGGTCGTGTGCGCGCTGGTGCTCACCCTCGACCTGCGCGAGGCGATCGGGTTCTCGTCGTTCGGGGTCCTGGTCTACTACGCGATCGCCAACGCGGCCGCGTACACGCTGCCCGCCGGGGAGCGGCACATGCGCCGGTGGGTGCCCGTGCTCGGGCTGGCGGGATGCCTGCTGCTCGCGGTCACGCTGCCCTGGCAGTCCGTCGTGTCCGGACTGGCGGTTTTCGCAGTCGGGCTGGGCGGCCGTGCGCTGTTGCGACGGCGCTGACGCCGCCGGGAGTCTTCGGGACGGTATGGCAACCCCACTCACGGGTTCCCGGCTCCGAGCAGTGCGTAGGGCCGGTCGTAAAGCCGTCCGAGGACTCCGGTGCAGGCGGCGACGGCCTGCACGTCCGGTCCGAACCGGGTGATCGCAGGCAGCTCGCCGCCGGGCAGAGCCGTGTTGGCCGCGAAGCTGTGCAGGAGTTCGTCGGTGTAGTCCGGCGCGTCGGTGATCGCCTGCCCGCCCAGCACGACCGCGTCGGGGTCGACGACGTCGCGCAGCATCGCCACCGCGCGGCCGATGGCCTGGGCGCGCTCGGCCAGCAGCCGCGAGGCGACGGGGTCTCCGGCGTCGTCGGCTTCGCGAAGCAGGACGATGTCGGGTTCGGCGATGACGCCCGCCTCGACCGCCCGGCGCGTGACGGTCTCCTCCGACACCGTGGCCTCCAGGCAGCCGGTGCGGCCGCAACGGCAGCGCTGGTCCCCGCCGACCGGCAGGTGAGCGACGTCGCCGGACCGTCCGGGGTCGCGGGGCGGCCGCCCGTCGAACGCGATCGCGACACCGACCACCTCGCGGGCGTAGAAGTACAGCAGGCTGCGCGGAGCCCGGCCGCCGCCGAACAACACCTCGGCGGTGGCCATCGCGGGCACGTGGCCGTCGAGGTGCACCGGCAGCCCGGTGGCGCGCTCCAGCAGCGCCCGGGCGGGCACCGCGCGCCAGCCGAGCCGGTCGTGGTCGACGAGGCCCTCGGCGATGTCGACCCGGCCGCCGGTGGCGAGCCCGAGTCCGACCACCGTCCGCTCCGGCCGGCGCCGCAGCAATGCGCGCGCCCGCCCGGCGATCGTGGCCAGCGCATCCTCCGGACCGCTCCGAGGCGTCGGAACGCTTTCGCTGCACAGGAGTCTGCCCCGCAGGTCTGCCAGCCCGAAGGTCGTCGTGGTCACTCCGATGTGGACGCCGCAGGCGGCGATCGCGCTGTCGTCGACGTCCACCGGCACCCTCGGACGCCCGATGGCACCGTGCCAGGTCAGCTCCGGAACCTCGCGCACCAGGCCGAGCTCGGCGAGGGCGGACACCTGCCTGCTCACCGTCGCCATGCTCAGCGAGGTCCGGCGCGCGATGGCGGCTCGGGACAGCGGGCCCTCCCTGCGGATGGCCGCGAGCACCAGGGCCGCGTTGGCCTCGCGCACACCGCCGGGGCGTGGCCGCGGCGGGCCGACCGGGCTCAGGATGATCGTCACGTCCTACCTCGGGACAGCCGGATTCGACTACGTCGAACCGCCGCGGATGCACCGCGGTGGTGGTTGCTTTCGCTTGGGCGGGGAGAAAAGTGCGGCTGGGCGGGAAAACCCGCCTGCCGAGCGCGCTTCCGGTCGCAAGAGCGGCGCTGAGGTGGATCAGCAGTGCCGACAGCACGGCGCGACGGATGTGCGCTGCACAGCGCCGCAACCGTGCGACCCGTACGCATCGATCTTCTGCATGGTGCGAGGTTCCGCCGCGGGGGGTGCCGGTGTCAAAGCCGCCCGCGATGCGGGATCGCACGCCCGACTTATTTTCAGTCCCGCACGACCGGTTGCCGCGCCGTTCGCGGCGTCCTTACGGTGCGATCGTGGCATCGAAGGGAAACCTCCGCACAGCGCTCCGCTGTCGCGACGGGTGCGCGGCGCGCTTCTAGCACCGTTTCCGCACCCCCGCGTTTCCCCACCGTTTCACCGTTCACCCCCGCACCGCGCGCGCTTCACCTTGCGCCGAAAGGAAACTCGACATGACCGCTCAGCTCGAACACGCATCCGACACCACCCGCACGGAGTCCGGTGTCCGGGTCGTCAAGCTCGGCGCGCACATCGGCGCCCGTGTCGACGGCGTCCGGCTCGGGGGCGACCTCGACGCCGGGACGGTCGAGGCGATCCGCTCGGCCCTGCTCAGCCACAAGGTGATCTTCTTCCGCGACCAGGGCCACCTCGACGACGAGTCGCAGCTCGCGTTCGCCCGCCTGCTCGGCGACCTCACCCTGGCCCACCCGACCGTGCGAGGCCGGGACAACGCCAGCATCCTGCCGATCGACTCCGACTACTCCAAGGCCAACAGCTGGCACACCGACGTCACCTTCGTCGACCGGGTGCCCGCAATCAGCGTGCTCCGGGCGGTGCAGCTGCCCGACTACGGCGGCACCACCACGTGGGCGAGCACGGTGGCGGCCTACGAGAAGCTGCCCGCGCCGCTCAAGGCGCTGGTCGACTCGCTGTGGGCGGTGCACACCAACGCCTACGACTACGCGGCCAACATCGACGAGACCCGCGTCGGCGGAGTGGACGTCAAGTTCCAGGAGTACCGCGAGGAGTTCGTCTCCGACGTCTACGAGACCGAGCATCCGGTCGTGCGCGTGCACCCCGAGACCGGCGAGCGCGCCCTGCTGCTGGGCCACTTCGTCAAGCGGCTGGTCGGCCTCACCAGCTCGGAGTCCCACACCCTGCTCCAGCTGCTGCAGAGCCGCGTCACGCAGCTGGAGAACACGGTTCGGTGGCACTGGTCCGACGGCGACCTGGCCATCTGGGACAACCGGGCGACTCAGCACTACGCCATCGCCGACTACGACGACCTGCCCCGGCGGCTGCACCGCGTCACGCTCGCCGGCGACGTGCCGGTCAGCATCGACGGCGTGCGCAGCACGATCCGCACCGGAGACGCCTCGCACTACTCGGAGGTCTCCTGACCCGCGACCGCGTTCCCGGCGCTCGGCGGCCACCTCGGCCACCGAGCGCCGGGCTGTCGTCCTGGTTCCCCCGAGGGCCGTCCGGGCAAGTGCCCCGGGTCAGGATTCGGCCGAGTCCCGCGCCTGTTCGCATGCGCCGCCCTGTGCTGCGGACGCCACGCCGGGTGCCGCCCGGAGAAAGCGCAGCCACCGACCCGCAGTCCGGCTAGGCTGAACGCCACGGCCCCGCTCCCCCACGTGGCGCCGGGTCGGGACATGACCGGACGCGGTCATGCGCCTTCTCGGGGCGAAAGGGTGCGATGGCGAAAACTCCCCGGCAGCGGCCCGGCGACCGCGCGTGGCTGTACTACGTCATGGGCGGCTCGGCGACGGCACTGGCCTACTACGCGGTACCCGCCGAAGGCGACTGGCTCGTGGTCCGGCTCGTGCTGTACTGCCTGATCAGCGCCTCGGCGGTAGCGGCGATCGCGGTCGGGCTGGCCCGCTACCGGCCGGTGCCCAGGCTGCCCTGGCTGATCATCGGCATCAGCCAGGTCGTCTACGCCGTAGCCGACGCCAGCTTCTACACGGCGCACTACATCTTCGGTGTGACGACGTTCCCGTTCGTCGCCGACATCTTCTACATCGCCCACTACCCGGCGATCGTGGCCGGGCTCCTGCTGCTCATCGAGCGCCGGTCGCCCCGCCGCGACGTGCCCAACCTGCTCGACGCCTCCCTGCTGGCCGTGGTCGCGGCGATGCTGTCCTGGCTGTTCCTGATCGAGCCGCGCGTCCGCACCGAGTCACCGCCGCTGGTCACCGCGGCCTCGCTGGCCTACCCGGTGCTCGACCTCGCGCTGTTCGCGGTCGCGCTGCGGCTGGTGCTGGGCTCCGGGCGGCGTCCCACCTCGTTCTTCCTGCTGGCCTACAACCTGCTCGCGTTCATGGCCGCCGACTCGATCTACGTCCTGCAGCAGCTCGGCGGCACCTACGGCGCGGGCAACTTCCTCGACGCGATCTGGCTGTCGGGCAACATCGCGCTGGGCGCCGCGGGCCTGCACCCGTCGATGGCGGTGCTCGGCGAGCCCGGCCCGGCCAAGGATCAGAGCCTCGGCCCGTCGCGGGTCGCGGCGCTGACCGCCGCCGCGCTCGTCGCTCCCACGATGCTGCTGGTGCAGCACGGCCGCGGCGCGTTCCACGACATCCCGGTCATCGCCGCGGCGTGCGCGGTGCTGTTCCTGCTCACCATCGCGCGGCTGGTGGTGATGGTCGTCGAGCAGCGGCGGCTGGCCGTGACCGACGTGCTGACCGGGCTGTGCACCAGGCGCTACTTCGAGGCGCTCCTGCCGCAGGCGATGGCGCGCTGCGAGCGGGCAGGACGGCCGCTGGCGGTGTTCATCATCGACATCGACCACTTCAAGTCCATCAACGACCGCTACGGGCACCCCGTCGGCGACCGGGTGCTGGTCGAGACCGCCACGCGGCTGCGGCGGGCGGTGCGCGAAGGCGACGTGCTGGCCCGCTACGGCGGCGAGGAGTTCGCGCTACTGGCGCTGGACGTGGACCGGACGGCGGTCACCGGCATGGCCGAACGGCTGCGCGCCGCGGTCGGCGGCCTGCCAGTGGAGCTGTCCGGGGCGGACCGAACCTGGGTGACGGTGTCGGTCGGTGTGGCCGGCGGCGACGGCGTCGGACGCAGTCCCGAGCAGCTCATCGCCGACGCCGACCGCGCGCTGTACGCGGCCAAGGCGATGGGCCGCGACCGCGTCGCGCTCGGCGACGAGCTCGAGCACACACCCGCGGTGGACCGCGCCGCCGCACTGCGCTACCTGCACGCCGTGGCCGACCGGGTCGACCGGCTGCTGTCCAACCAGCCGCACAGCCGTCCCGTCGGCCATTGGGCGCGGCTGGTGTGCCAGCGGCTCGGCGCCGGCGAGGCGACCTGCGCCAACGCCGAACTCGCCGGTCGGCTGCACGACATCGGCAAGATCGTCGTCCCGGAGAACATCCTGGCCAAACCCGCCGCGCTCAGCGAAGCCGAGTGGGCGCTGATGCGCAGGCACCCCGACCACGGGTACCGGCTCATCCGCACGGTGGCGGGCATGGGTGAGATCGCCGAGATCGTGCGCGAGCACCACGAGCGGCTCGACGGCACCGGCTACCCCAGGGGGCTGGCCGGCGCCGAGATCAGGTTCGAGGCGCGGGTCATCGCGGTGTGCGACGCGTGGGCGACGATGCGCTCGGACCGCCCGTACCAGTCACCTCTGAACACCGAGGAAGCGCTGCGCCAGCTTCGCGACGGCAGCGGCGGCCAGTTCGACCCACAGGTCGTCGACGCGTTCGTCGAACTGGTCGAGCAGGGCCGGATCGACGAGCTCACCACCGAGAGCGGCCGTCCGCTGCGCGCGTAGCGGGATGCCGGGCGGCCGCAACGCGATCGACCACGTCGCTCCCCCGGTCGACGCCGTCCACCGCCGTGTCCCGGATCCGGAAAGCCGCGGGCCACGCGGCCACTCGCCGCAAGCCCAGCGGGCCGGTCAGCCTGCCTGGTCGGCGAGGGTGTTCCAGAACATCAGCTCGTAGCTCTGGAACAGCCGCCCGTACTCCCGGGCCGCGTCGGTGACGCGGTCGGCGTCGATGCCTGCCTGGACCGCGGCGAGGGCCTGCTCCTGCGCCTCCGGAGGCGGTGAGGCGAACATGTCGAAGAACGCGCACGCGTCGTCGTCGAGGCCGTACTGACCGCGCAGCGCCTTGGCGATGCTCGCGCAGTACTGGCCCCATGCGGCGAAGTTGGCCACCACGCCGACCACGGCGTCGGCAGGCTCGGCGTTGAGCGCCAGCCACGCCACGTACGCCGGGTACGCCTGGCAGCCTGCCTGCGGCCGGTAGGCGCGAACCGCATCCCGGTCCATGCCCAGTGCCGAGGCGAGCACCGGCAGCGCCTTGAGGGCGACGCCCTCGCCCTGGGCCAGCCCGGCGAAGAACTCCCGGGTCGGCTCGTCGGTGGCCCGCCCGGCCAGCGTCAGGAAGCTGCGCCAGTCGCTGGCCACGATGCGGTGCTCCTCGGCGGCGAGCGCGGCGAGTACCGCCCGCGGCGCCCTGCCGTCCCGCACCAGCGGGACCAGCCGGTTGTCGTCGTCCTGGGGCGCCAGATCCTGCTGCACAGACTCCAGCAGGGCACGTGCCGAAGCAGTCATGGCCACGATCGTCTCACGCGCGAGCGGACCGCGGTGACAACTCGCCGCACGCGCTGCCGCCCGGCATCGGTCAAGAACCGCGCGCCTCCACGAGATCGCCGAGGGCCCGCCGGGCGAAAGCCCCCACATCGGAGCCGGGGTCCGACAGCGCCGACAGCACCTCGGGATCGACGGCCGCCGCCTCGGCGATGACCGGTGGTGGCTCAGTCCGATGTGGAGACCGTCGTGCTGCCCACGACGACGTCGGCGGGGTCCACGATCGGCGGCACCGGCGTGTCGGCGGCGGGCACCCACCGCGGGCCGTCCGGGCCGAAGACGCCGCGCGGTTCCGGGAAGATCCGCAGCAGCGCGAGGTAGACGACGGCCGCCAGCACCAGCGACAGCGGCAGGCCGATGTCGACACCGCCCGCCAGGTGGCCGAACGGACCCACGAACTGGCCGGGGCTGTTGACGAACATCAGCGCGGTGGCCGCCGACAGCAGCCACGCCGACATGCCGCGCCAGTTCCAGCCGTGGTCGAACCAGTACCGGCCACCATGCTGGCGCCGGTTGAACACCTGCAGCGCGTCCGGGTCGTACCAGCCGCGCCGGGTGAGGTAGCCGAGGGTCATGACCACCATCCACGGCGCGGTGCAGGTGACGATCAGCGTGGCGAAGGTGGAGATGCTCTGCACCAGGTTCAGCCCGAACCGGCCTGCGAAGATCAGCGCGATGGCCGCGGCGCCGACCAGCGCGGTGGCCTGCACCCGGGAGAACCGCGGGAAGACACTGGAGAAGTCCAGGCCGGTGCCGTAGAGCGCGGTGGTGCCGGTCGACATGCCGCCGATGAGCGCGATCAGGCACAGCGGCGCGAAGTACCAGCCGGGGGCGACCGCGAGCAGCCCGCCGACGTAGTTCGGCGCCTCGGCAGCCAGGTACTGCGGCGCCGCGGTGGCGATCACGGTCGCGGTCGCCAGCCCGAACCCGAACGGCACGATCGTGGCGAGCTGGGCGAACAGCGCCGCCGCCACCACCCGCGGCCGGGGCGTCGAAGCCGGGATGTAGCGCGACCAGTCGCCGAGGAAGGCGCCGAAGGAGACCGGGTTGGCCAGCACGATCAGCGCGGCACCGATGAACGACGGCCAGAACGCCGACGGGCCGGAGGTGTCGAGCGTTCCCGCGTAGGACGGGTCGAAGGCCCCGCCGAACGCGAACGCGCCCAGCACGAACAACGTCGTGGCCGCCAGCACCGCGATCTTGTTGACCAGCAGCATGAACCGGAAGCCGTAGACGCACACCACCAGCACCAGCCCGGCGAACACCGCGTATGCGACGGCGAACGCGACGGGCGTCTCGGGCACGTGCAGCACCCGGCTCGCGGTGCCGACCAGCGCGTCACCGGAGCTCCACACCGAGATGGCGAAGAACGTCACCGCCGTCAGCAGCGACAGGAACGAGCCGACGATCCGGCCGTGCACTCCGAGGTGCGCCGACGAGGAGACCGCGTTGTTGGTCCCGTTCGCCGGGCCGAACACCGCCATCGGGCACAGCACGAGCGCCCCCGCGGTCAGGCCGAGCGCGGTCGCGGCCAGCCCCTGCCAGAAGGACAGGCCGAACAGGATGGGGAACGCGCCGAGCACGGCGGTCGAGAAGGTGTTGGCGCCGCCGAAGCTGAGCCGGAACAGGTCGAGGGGCCGCGCGGTGCGTTCGTGGTCCGGGATCCGCTCCACGCCGTTCTGCTCGACCGCGGTGACCGGTGGCGGTGCCACCTCGTTCGACATCGCTCTGCCCTCCCGCACGCGCGCTGCTGTGATCAGCCAGGATGTGCCGTCGCCGTCGCGGCCGGGAAGCGGGTGATCCTCCAACAGCGGCCGCCGGCGTTGTAGGAAAGCACAAGCCGCGGCGGGCGGCGCCGGCGGCCGGGGAGCCGCCGGCGCCGGACACGTCAGCGCCAGATCTCGCCGACCCACTCCGGGTGGTCGATGAACGGGTTCCGGTTGTGCTGGAACTGGTCGAAGATCACCTGGTTGCGGCGCTTCTCGAACTCGTCCGGCGGGTCCTGGGCGTGCCACTGGCGAAGCACCGACAACCGGCCCATGAACGGCGCCGAACCGTTGTCGACGTTGTCGTTGAGCTCAAGGTCGGCGAAGCCCTCCTGGCCCTGCCAGCGCACCGCCATGTAGAAGATCATCCGCGCGACGTCACCCTTGACCTCGTCGCGCGGCTCGTAGGAGTCGTCGTCGGTGAAGTTGCCGGGCGCCTCCCCGACCTCCGAGCCGCCCATGTCGAAGTCCTTGCTGCCGCGCGTGCTGTTGACCGAGACGTCGGTCGGGCGCAGGTGGTGGACGTCGGTGCCGGGGCCGGGGGCGGTGCCGAAGTCGCCGTGCGACTTGGCCCAGACGTGCTCGCGGTTCCAGTCCTCGGGGCCGCCGCCGTTGGTGTCCTTGCTCTGCGAACGCCCCGTGTAGAGCAGGACGACGTTGGCCGGGTTCCGCGGGTCCTCGTCGGTGACCTTGAGCGCGTCCCAGACCCCGTCGTAGGAAAGCGTCGTGGTGCCGTTGCCGATGATCTGGTGGAGGGCGGTCTTGAGCTCCTCACCGGTCTTGCCGATCGCGTCCTGGTAGTAGTCGTCGGCGGCGACCGCGGGGGCACCGGAGTGCGGTTCGACGGGCTCGGCGGCCGATGCCTGGGGCGCGACGGCCACCAGCGCGAAGCCGAGCAGCAGGGGTAAGGGTTTCCAGCGGGCGTTGTGCACAGGCGTTGTCCTCTCCCGGCGAGCCGGGGAGCGCCGCGGACAGCGCCGCCGCGTGCCCCCGGGCTGCTGTCTTTCCGGGAGCGTGCCACAGAACGATCTCCATCGAGTGAACCGAACGGAGCAGTTCGGTGTCCGAGAGTGATGATCAAGGCGAACAACACCAGGGAGAACGACACGGCAAGCAGATCGTGGTCACGCAACGCTACTTTCGTCGTGGTTCGAAAGTGCCGGCGACCCTGCCGTGGTCGTGGGTCCGCTCGGCACCGAGAACCATCGCGCAACGCCACCGGGCTTGCGGACCGCCGCACCCGCGAGTCCGCGTCGCCGCCCTCGCCGAGTCTTCGCCTGACGGTCGCCGGATCGCCACCGACACCTCACCGGATGTGGAGCATCGCTCAGAATCATGTGCGCGTGCACGCAGAGGCGATCACTCCGGTCCCGTCGGCGCGAGGTGAGCCGACCACGCTGACCGTCCTGGGCGACTCCATCGCCGTGGGCATCGGCGACCCGGTGCGGGGTGGCGCATGGCGCGGCTTCGCGCCGTTGCTGGCCGCGGCGATGGACGTGCGCCTGACCAACGTCGCCACCAGCGGGGCACGCGTGGCCGACGTCCGCGACCAGCAGCTGCCGCTGGCGCTGCGGGAGGAGCCCGACCTCGCCGTGGTGATCGTGGGGATGAACGACACGATGCGGTCGGACTTCGACGCCGAGCGCATGCACGCCGACCTCGACCGCGTGCTGTCGTCGCTGACCGCGGCGGGCGCGGCCGTGGTGACCATCCGCTACCACGACCACGGCAGGGTGTTCCGGCTGCCGGGGCCGTTGCGCCGGCTGCTCGCCGCGCGCATCGCCGAGCTCAACTCCGCGCTGGAGGCGGCCGCGCACCGCAACGGCTCCGGAATCGTCGACCTCGACCGGTTGCCCGGCGCGTACCACCCCTCGATCTGGAGCGTCGACCGACTCCACCCCTGCGAGCTCGGGCACCGGCTGCTCGCGCACGCCTTCGCGCGCCAGTTCGCCGAAGCGGGCGTGACCGTCTCCGGAGAGGTCTCGTTGCAGTGCTCCGGCGGAGTGCGCGTCCGGCGGCTCGACCACCTGGGGTGGTTGGTGTTCAAGGGAATTCCGTGGCTGCTGAGCCGCGGCCGCGACCTCCTGCCGCACCTGCTGCGCACCTTGCTGCGCCCCAGCGGCGTGCCGGAAAGCATTGCCCCTCCGCAGCAGAACCGGTCGATCGGCTGACGACGTGCAGTGACGTCCCCCGGAAACCCCCAGCCCCAGACCCCAGACCGCCGGCGGAGCTACGCCGGGCGGGCGTCGGTGACGTAGAAGGGAATTCCCTGCATGCAGGTCGTGGGCGCGCCCGGTCGCGCCTCACCGCGGACCACCACGTGCAGTCCCGGCCTGCGGATGTCCGGGTCGTCCCCGATCAGCTGGTAGAGCCGGCCGCCGGAACGCAGCACGTAGCACCCCGATTCGACACCGGAGGCGATCGTGCCGCTGATCGTGGCCCGCTCGGCGCGGTCGGGTGCCGGTGCGGCCACCGGCGGGGCCGGGCCGACCGGGGCGGCGGAGTCCTGTTGCACGGCGCAGCCGGCGGCCGCGACGGCCAGTCCGGCGCAGAGCAGAAGTCGTAACGCATCCATGGCCCAATTGGACTACTGCACCAAACCGGACGCGAACCCGATGAAGGACGGCGCCACCCCGGCGACCGGCGGGCTCGCTGCCGCAGCGACGCCGCCACGATCCGGCAGGCCGCGAAGCCCTCGCGCGGCCCGCCTCGGCCTCGTTGCAAGGAACAGCCGCCGGGGTGATGCCGCGGCTCAGGCGTAGCAGTAGGAGTCCGAGGACGCGTCCCCTCCCTGCAGCCGGACCTGGTGCACCCGCAGGCCGTGGAACTCCGCACCGCGCGGGAAGAACCGCGGATCCGGCGTCAGCCCTCCCCCCGCGTCCGGGTCGGTGTCGAGCTTGGCCAGCCACGCACCGACACCGTCGGGGTAGAACTGGTCGTCCCACGCCCCGTAGAGCGAGTTGGACAGGTAGATCCGCCTGCCGTCCCGGCTGACCTCCACCATCTGCGGCCCACCCGACAGCGCCTCGTCCGGGGCGGCGGGGTGCGGCGTGCGGCGGGTGATGCCGCCGAGGCGGACCGAGCCGACCTCCCTGGGCCGCGAGGGCTCGCCGACGTCGTACTGCTTGAGCTCCCCGGTTCCCCAGCACGAGACGTAGAGGAACCGGTCGTCGACCGACAGCGCGATGTCGGTGACCAGGGGCGGCACGGCGCCGAACGGCTTGAGCGCCGGGGGCAGGTCCTCCGGGTCGGCCGGCTCGGCGGGAATCGTGACGACCTTCTCCGCGTGCCAGCGGTCGTCGTCGCGGTACCAGCGCCACACCGAGGCCGACAGGTCCGCGGTGCTCACGACCACACCCGCGAAGCCCCAGGTGGCGTCGGGGTTGTGGGCGGGGCGCAGCTCCAGCACCATCTGGTGCTCCTCGCCGAGGTCGACGCGCTGGACGTGCCTGCCGGCGTCGAGGTCCCAGAAGTGCAGCGCGTGGCCGTACTGGTTCCCGAGCAGCAGCTCGGGGTTCAGCCCGTCCTCGATCATCGAGGGCGTTCCCCACTCGCTGGTGATCAGCGTGTTGTGGTTGAGGTGCCACCACGCGTCGTAGGCCAGGTGCTGCGGACCGCGGTCGGTCTCCCACGCGCGCACGACGTCGAAGGTGTCGTGGTCCAGCACCGCGATGCCGCCGGGGCCGTCCGACCCGTTCGCGCCGCCCAGGCACGACAGGTAGATGCCGGTCGGACCGCAGTGCAGCGTGTGCGGCCGGGAGTATCCCGCGCGCTCGGCGAGCTCGGCGGCCTCGATGGTGCGCACCAGCGCGGGGCGGGCCGGGTCGGCGTGGGTGTCGTAGACGTGGATGCGCGAGGACCGCAGTCCCGGCAGCAGCAGGTACCTGCGGTGCAGCCCCCCGGCGTGGTGCTCGGCGTGTGCGATGGAGCTGCTGCACGCGTTCCAGCCGAAGTGGTGCAGCTCGTCCCCGCGCGTGGGCAGGTCCGTCCACCCCACCACCCGGCCGTAGCCGTCGGACTCCGGGTCGGTGTCGATGGCGGTCAGGGCGTCGGGGCGCTGGGCGGTGCGGTCGTAGGCGACGACGTAGGCCAGCTTCTCGGCGGGCGCGGCGATCGCCTCCGCCGGGGTGCGGTAGAAGGTCGGGTCCGTGTGGTGCGGCGACGAGCTCATGGCTGCTCCTGTGGCGGAGTTGTGAGCGGTGGGCGCGGACGCTGTGCCCACGAGCCTGCCGCTCGGTGACCGGCGTGTCACGCTCGCGATCCGGTGTTCCACTCCGTAAGAACCGCGCGGGGCGCGTCGACCCGTCCGGCGCGACATCATCCGTCCTAACTGGATTCTCCCGCCGGTGCCCCGCACCCGCCGACCGGAGGACGCCGCATGCGCACACGCCCGCACCGGTTGGACCTGAACCGATTCGGAACGATGATTGACACGAACGCTCACCGGGTAGGCCACTGCCAACGACGACCTCGCGAGAACGCGAGCGGCACAGTGGGAGGTGATGTGGACACCATGGTCCACAATGCACATTTCATGCCCGCCCGACGGGGAACCGAACCGGTGGTCAGCGTGCGGGACGACCGCGGGGCCGAGGTCACCGAGCTGGCCCTGCCGGAGACGGTGACCACGCCCGACCAGGCCGAGGAGGAACTGCGCGCGGCCGGGTGGGTCCGCAGCGCGCAGTGGAGCACCACCGACGACGGATGGATCGCACCGGTCGTCGCGGTGTGACCACGACCGTCCCGCGAAGGCCAGGAGGACCAGCGATGCCCGCAGACCGACTGCCCCTACCCGACTACGACGAGCTCCCGATCGGGCAGCTCCGCCACCGCATCCGGTCCCTGCAACCGGAGCAGGTGCGGGAGCTGCTGGAGCACGAGCAGCGGCACGGCCACCGCCTGCCCGTCGAGGAGCTGCTGACCGCCCGATTGCAGGAGCTGGAGGAGGGCGCCGAGCCGTCACCGGGTTCGCCCGAGTCGATGCCCGAGACGCCCGGCCACACCCGCGGCGGGTCGCCGGTGGCCCCCGGCAGCGGCCGGGGGCCGAGCGGACCGCCGCCCAGGCACGGCATCATCGGCGAGCAGGGCAGGCCGAACCCCAACAGCTGACGCGGAGCGCGGTGGTGCCCGCCGGTCGATGTCGGCCGGCGGGCACCACCGCGCCGCGAGCGCTCAGTCCACGGCACCGACGCCGAGGTGGTCGCGAAGCGTCGGACCCTCGTACTCGGTGCGGAACACGCCACGTTCCTGGAGCAACGGCACGACGGTGTCGGCGAACTCGTCCAGCCCGCCCGGGGTGACGTGCGGGACCAGGATGAAGCCGTCACTGGCGTCGGCCTGCACGAACTCGTTGATGGAGGCGGCGATGGTGGCCGCCGACCCGACGAACGTCTGCCGTGCGGTGACCTCGATGATGAGCTCGCGCAGCGACAGCTTCTTCGTCTCGGCCAGCTCCCGCCACTGCTTCGCCGTGGCCAGCGGGTCCCGGTACATCCGGACGCCGGCCCGGCCCTTCGAGATCGTGTTCTCCCCGACGACCGGGTCCACCTCCGGCAGCGGGCCGTCCGGGTCGTAGCCGGAGAGGTCGCGGTTCCACAGCTGCTCGGCGAATTTGACCGCGGTCTGCCCGCTGACCTGCGTGCGCCGCACGGCCTCGGCGCGCTCCCGCGCCTGGGCATCGGTGTCGCCGAGAACGAACGTCGCGGCGGGCAGCACCACGAGCTGGTCGTGCGTGCGGCCGTGGCGGGCCAGGCGCCCCTTGACGTCGGAGTAGAACTTCCGCCCCGCCTCCAGGGTCGCATGCCTGGTGAAGATCGCGTCGGCGGTCGCGGCGGCGAACTCCCGTCCTTCTTCGGAGTCGCCCGCCTGCAGGATCACCGGCCGCCCTTGCGGGGAGCGCGGCACGTTGAACCGGCCGGAGATGTCGAAGTGCGCGTCGTGATGGGCGAACGCGCCGGCGTCCGGCTCCTTCAGGAAGGTCCCGGACTCCCGGTCGGCGAGGATCTCGTGTCCCCGCCACGAGTCGAACAGCTCCCACGCGGTGCGCAGGAACGTCTCGGCGCGTTCGTAGCGCTGCTCCTGCGGGAGGAAACCGCCGCGCCGGAAGTTCTCCCCGGTGAAGGCGTCCCACGAGGTGACCACGTTCCACGCCGCCCGGCCTTCGGACAGGTGGTCGAGGGTGGCGAACTGGCGGGCGACCTCGTAGGGCTCGTTGAACGTGGAGTTGATGGTGCCCGCCAGACCGATGCGCTCGGTCACGGCAGCGAGCGCGGAGAGCACCGCGAACGTGTCCGGCCTGCCGACGACGTCGAGGTCGTAGATCTTGCCCGCCTGCTCGCGCAGCCGGAGTCCCTCGGCGAGGAAGAAGAAGTCGAACTTGGCGCGTTCGGCGGTCCTCGCCAGGTGCGCGAACGAGCCGAACTCGATGTGGCTGCCCGCCTGCGGATCGCTCCAGACGGTCGTGTTGTTGACCCCGGGGAAATGCGCTGCCAGGTGGATCTGCTTGAGCGGCTTGGTCATCTCACACTCCGGCGTAGCGGTTGGCGGGACGGGCGAGGCCGAGCAGGCCCCGCAGGGTGGCTGCCTCGTACCGGTGGCGGAACGCGCCGCGGCGCTGAAGTTCGGGCACCAGCCCGCGGGTGATGGCCGCCAGGTCGTGCGGGATCGCGGCGGGACGCAACCGGAACCCGGACAGTCCCGCGCCGGCCCACTCGAGCAGTTGGTCGGCGAGCTGCGCCGGCGTGCCGGTGAAGACCTGCGCGTCGGAGGAGAGCGGCGCACCGTCGAGCTCGTCCAGGCGCGCCTTGCGCGCCTCCGCGGCCGCGCGGGACTCGTCCAGGAAGACCAGCAGCTCGCCGAACAGGTGGGCGCTTTCCCTCGACTGCCCCGCCGCCTCCAGCTCGCCGCGCACCTGCTCGCCGATCGAGCCGGCCTCGGCCACGTCGCGTGGTGTCACGAAGACGACGTCGGCCGACCGCGCCGCCAGCCGGTAGGCGTCGGCGCCGTGCGCGAGCACCGCCACCGGCGGCTGGCCCTGTGGTGGCCGAGGCGTGATCGACGGTCCCTTGACGCTGAACCACCTGCCGCGGAAGTCGATGTAGTGCAGCTTGTCGCGGTCGATGAACCTGCCGGTGGCGATGTCGCGGATCTCCGCGTCGTCCTCCCAGCTGTCCCACAGCCGCCGCAGCACCTCGACGTAGTCGGCCGCCTCCTCCAGCAGTTCGGCGACGTGCCGGTCCGGCGCTCCCGGCCGGAACTCGCGGCGGCCGAAGTGCGCCGCCTCGCTGGGGCGCGGCGCGATCCGCGCGCGGATCCCCGCGCGTCCGGTGCTGACGTAGTCGAGCGTGGCGATCGCCTTGGAGAGGTGGAAGGGCTCGGTGTGGGTGACGACCGCGGTGGGAACGAACCCGATGTTGCTCGTGCGCGGCGCGACCCGGGACGCGACCAGCACCGCGTCGAGCCTGCCGCGCACCTGGTCGGTGCGGTCGTCGAAGCCGTCGTCGAGCGAGGACTGCGGGGCCAGCGAGTCCTCGATGGTGACGAAGTCCAGCAGGCCCTGTTCGGCCGCACCGACGACGTCGACCCAGTACCGCGCGCTGAACAGCTCGTGCGGCCGGGCGTCCGGCTCCCGCCAGGCGGCCGGATGCCAGCCCGCACCGTCCAACGCCACTGCCAGGTGCATTCCCGATTCCGGTGCCATGCAGGTGATCCCTTCTGCGGTCTGCCGCCGACAACGGCTGCAAGGGATCACCGGGCGTCGCTATTCCGGCACCGGTGCGGCGTCCACACCCTGGGAACGCACGGCTTCCCGGCGCGGAGCCGACACGTCCGGAACACGGTGCCGATGAAGTCCACAGTGGAGGTGAAGATGAAACCCGCCGAATCGTGGCCCGGCCCGGACCCGATGCCCGGCACGTGCACAGCCCCGCAGCGAAGACGCCCGTCGGGCCGGTGCAACCGGCCGGCGCCGGCACCACCGCCGGCAGTGCCGGCCGCGGTCACCGGCGCCGAGCCGGTCCACCTACCTCATCGTCCGTCCTCGCTGTCTACAGCCGGGAGAACACCTGGTCCAGATGCGCGAGGCTGCGTTCGGTGTCGCGGCGAGGCGCCGACGTCGAGGAACCCGGCCTCAGCGCGGTGTCCTGCTCGATCACGTACCAGCCCCGGTAGCCCGCCTCGTGCACGGCGCGCACCATCGCCCCGGTGTCGACGTCGCCTTCGCCGAGCGGCACGAACAGCCCTCCGGCGACCGCGTCGGTGAACGCCACGCTGCCCGCGCGGACCTGCTCGCACAGGTCGGCGCTGACGTCCTTGAGGTGGATGTGGCCGACGCGCTCCGGGTGCTTGGCGGCCAGCGCGACCGGATCGGTCCCGCCGAGCATCAGGTGGCCGGTGTCCAGGCACAGCGGCATCGGGGAGTCGGCGAGGAAGCGCTCGACCTCGGCCTCGGTCTCCACGT
Source organism: Saccharopolyspora erythraea (assembly GCF_018141105.1). NCBI lineage: Bacteria > Bacillati > Actinomycetota > Actinomycetes > Pseudonocardiales > Pseudonocardiaceae > Saccharopolyspora > Saccharopolyspora erythraea. The sequence continues at coordinate 4,995,152 of NZ_CP054839.1, forward strand.
GGGTGCCGACATGGGGGTGCAGCACGGTCCGAAGCCCGCGTGCGGCCGCGACCTCGGCGATGCGGCCGGCGGTCTCGACGAGCCTGGCCCACGACTCGTCGTCGAGGTCGGGACGCTCGTCGTAGCCGTCGAGCCCGGTGGCCGCCGCCAGCACCAGCACGTCACCGCCGCACTCGGCGAACTGCGCCGCCGAGCGCTCCGCGGCTTGCACGCTCTCCTGCGTGGTTTCGGCGTCGTGCAGCGGCACCGCGAGGAACCCGCCGACGAGTTCCAGGCCGTAGCGGTCGAGCAGCCGCTTCGGGTCGTCGGAGAGGTAGCCGGGCGGCCCGAGCTCGGTGGCGCCCACGCCCAGCTCGGCCATCTCGGCGAGGACGAGGTCGGCGTCGAGCTTCGTGCCCCAGCCGGGCACCTCGCTCACGCCCCAGGAGATCGGTGCGGCGGCGACACGGAACCCGGTGCTCACGCGACCACCTCCCGCTCCTCGACGGCGACCGGCCGCCCGGTGCGCACGGACTGCTCGCAGGCGTCGGCCAGCCGCAGGCTCACCAGGCTCTCCCGCGCCGGTGAGGGGTTCTCGGCCCGGCCGGCGATCACCTCGCAGAACACGCGCATCTCGTTGACGTAGGCGTCGTGGTAGCGCTCGGTGAACGACTCCCACGCCCGCGCGGGCCGGGGCCCGGCCTCTTCCAAGGAGTTCAGCGGGGTGCGGTCGTCCACGCCGACCGCGAGGGTGTCCAGCGAGGCGAAGACCTCCGTCCGGCAGTCGTAGCCCACCGGGTCGTGGCGGGCCGCCGACAGCAGCGCGTGCGCTCCCCCGGCGAAGCGCAGGGTCACGATCGCGTTGTCCACGTCGCCCGCCGCGGCGAACGCCTCGTCGACCAGCACCGAGCCCGCGGCGTAGACCTCGGTGACCGTCTCGCCGACCAGCCACGGCACCGCGTCCAGGTCGTGGATCAGGCAGTCGCGGAACAGCCCGCCCGAGGTGGCCACGAACTCGCTCGGCGGGGGCATGTGGTCGTTGCACACCGCGCGGACCAGGTAGACCGACCCCGCCTCGCCCGCGCGCAGCCTGCGGTGCAGCTCGGCGGTCGCGGGGTCGAACCGGCGCTGGAAGCCGACCACCACCGGTACGCCCGACGCCTCGATCTCCTCCACCAGCGCCGCGCTGGTCGCCACGTCGGCGGCCAGCGGCTTCTCGCACAGCACGGGCGTGCCCGCGGCGATCGCGCGGCGCACCATGTCCGGGTGGGTGTCGGTGGGCGTGGCCACCACCACGCCGTCCGCCTCCAGCAGGTCCTCGACGGTGTCCACCGCCCTGGTGCCACCGCCCAGCCGCGCGGCGACCTCCGCGGCCCGGCCCGGCACGGGGTCGTACAGCAGGACCTCGCCCACCTCGTCCACCGCGGCCAGGTTCGCCGCGTGCATGGAGCCGATCCGGCCGACTCCGGCTACTCCGATGTCCATCTCTGCGCACAGCCTCCGTTGCGGTGGGGTCTATTGGAGCGCTCTAAAAATTTGGAGCGCTCCAATGCTGTATGCTGGTTCACAGCGATGTCAACACCCCGGCGGGCAGGGAAAGGAGCGCGTTCGTGCAGCGGCCGACCATGGAGGATGTCGCGGCGCGGGCGGGCGTCTCGCGCGCGCTGGTCTCGCTGGTGATGCGGGAGTCGCCCAAGGTCAGCCCGCACCGCAGGGAGGCGGTGCTGCGCGCGGCCGAGGAGCTCGGCTACTCACCGCACGCGATGGCCCGCTCGCTGGCCTCGCACACGTCCACGGTGCTGGGCGTGATGCTCTCGGACCTGCACAACCCGTTCTTCGCCGAGATCGTCGACGGCCTCGACGCGGCCGCGCGGGCGGAGGGCTTCGAGCTGATCATCAACACCGGCGGCCGCAGCGCCTCGCGCGAGGGCAGGGCGGTCGAGAGCCTGCTCTCGTTCCGCCCCGCCGGACTCGTGCTGCTGGGGCCCGCGGTCCCGGCCGCCGCGATCGCCTCGGCCGCCGACCGGGCGCCGGTCGTGCTGGTCGCGCGGTCCTCCCGGCTGCGCACCGTGGACACCGTCAACGACGACGGCGAGGCCGGCTCGCAGCTGGCCGTGGACCACCTCGTCGGGCTCGGCCACACCCGCATCGCCCACCTCGACGGCGGGCATGGTTCGCAGGCCGCCCCGCGCAAGCGCGGCTACACCCGGGCGATGCGCCGACACGGCCTCGAACCGGTCGTGCTGCCCAGCGAGTACACCGACATCGCGGGAGCCAAGTCCGCCGGGCGGCTGCTGGAGCGCGTCGAGGACCTGCCCACCGCCATCGTGGCCGCCAACGACTTCAACGCGGTGGGCGCGATCTCGGCGCTGGAGGAGTCCGGGCTGAAGGTGCCGCGGGACATTTCTGTGATCGGCTACGACAACACCTCGCTGGCCGCGCTCTCGCACGTCGCGCTGACCACTGTGGACCAGCCGCGGCGGGAGATGGGCAGGCTGGCCGCGGAGGCCCTGCTGCAGCGGGTGCGGGAGGGACGCACCGAGCCGGTGCGCCACCTCCTGCAACCGAAGCTGGTCGCCCGCTCCACCACCACGGCCCCGCCCGAACAGCATCGGTGAACCGGCGCCGGTTCGTCAGCGCGGGTAGCGGCGCAGCGACCCGCGGTCCTCGTCGGTCGCGGGGACGATGCGCATGGCGTGGCCGCCGCCTCGGGTGAGCTCGGCGCGCACGACCGCTGCGGAGTCGACCAGCCACCGGTCGATCCGCACCGCGTTCGGGTTCGTGTCGAGGTCGGTCTCCGGCGCGTCGGCGTAGACGTGGGCGACGAAGGCGCCCGCGCCGAGGAAGTCCAGCGGCACGTCGAGCACCCGCTCCTGCTCGTCGGTGAGGCTGCCGACGAACCAGCGGTCGCCGCTGCGCCGGGCCATGGTGATGTAGTCGCCGATCTCACCCTGCACGACGCGGGTCTCGTCCCAGGTGACCGGCACCTCGCGCAGGAACTCGAACTCCGGTGCGCCGCGGTAGTTCTCCGGCACGTCGGCGAGCTGCTGGAGCCCGCTGAGCAGCACCGGGTACAGCGCGATCTGGTGCGCCCGGGTGGTGTGCACGCGGGTGCGGTCGTTCTCAGCGCCGAAGGAGTCCTCCGGTGACTGCTCCGGGAACCAGGTGATGTCGAAGATCCCCGGCGTGTAGTCCAGCGGGCCGGCGAGCATCACCGTGAACGGCAGGGTCACGGTGTGCTCCGGCGGGTTGCCGCGCGACCAGGCGTCGTACTCGATCCCGCGCGCGGCCTCGCGGCTGACGAAGTTCGGGTAGGTCCGCTCGATGCCGGTGCCCTTGATCGGCTCGTGGGCGTTGATCATCAGCCGGTGCTGGGCGGCCTTGTGGATGACCCGCTGGTAGTGGTTCACCATCCACTGGTCGTGGTGGTAGTGCTCCTTGATGTCCCCGGCGTAGCCGGTCTTCACGCCGGGCATCCCGAGCCGCTCGTAGAGCGCGAACGCATCGTCGAGCTGGCGCTCGTAGTTGTCGATTCCGCCGCCGGTCTCGTTGTGCGCGAGGAACGCCACGCCCCGCTGCCGGGCGTGGTCGACCACGCGCCGCAGGTCGAACTGCGCGTTGGCCTTCGTGAAGTTCTGCCGGTCGCCGAAACCGTCGGACTCCCAGCCCTCGTTCCAGCCCTCGGCCAGCACGTAGGGAATGCCGTTCTCGGCGGCGAAGTCGATGCAGCGGATGGTGTTCTCGGTGGTGGCGCCCAGGTCGGGGCCCTCTGTCCAGGTGTTGCGTCCCTTGTGGATCTCCCACCACACGCCGACGAACTTGCCGGGCGCGATCCACGAGGTGTCCTCGATCGCGCAGGGCTCGTTGAGGTTGAGCACCAGGTGCGACTCGACCAGCGCGCCGGGGCGGTCACCGATGATCAGCGCCCGCCACGGGGTCGGGAACGGCGCCCGCAGCCGGGCCTTGACCCGGCCCTCCCCCTTGCGCGGCACCAGGGCGCTGCGCAGGTGCGGTCCGCCGTCGATCTTGGCCAGCGTCATGTCCGGGTAGTTGAGCAGGGCGGCCTCGTGCAGCCCGAGGTAGATGTCGTCGGCGACGCGCACCGCCAGCGGGGTCGCCAGCGTCCCGAGCTTCTCGCCCTCCTCGCCGCGCGGCTCCTGCCACTCGTGCACCACACCCGCTCCGGTGAGCGGAGTCTGGCTGTAGAGGTACTCCACCGAGTCGTAGTTCGCCGGGCTCGACCACGCGGTGTGGTCGGCGGTGAAGCGGAACTCGGTGAGCTCGTCGAGCACCTCGAAGTCACCCAGGTGGCGCTGATCGGGGAAGACGTGGCGGAAGCCGACGCCGTCGTCGAAGACGCGGAACTCGATCTCGAAGTGGCGGACGGGTTCGGTGGTCTCGCGCAGCCTGAGGACGACGGCGGCGCAGTGGCTGCGGATCTCCGAGGCGGAACCCCAGACCGGGTGCCAGGTCTCGTCCAACTCGTGGCGGGCGACCGCCTCCAGCTCGGCCGACTCCCCCAGCCTGCCGCCGTCGCCGAGCTCGAAACCCAGTCGCGACCAGTCGATGACGGTGCGGCCCGACTTGCCGACCGAGTACTCCGGCCTTCCTGCGCGCACGCGGAAGTGCGCGCTGACCGAGCCGTCGGGCGAGGTGGTGGTGACCGGCTCGCCTGCGGCGTGGGCCGCGGTCGCCGGGACCCAGCTCGCGACGCCCAGCATGCCGGTCGCCAGCCCGGTGGCCTTGGCGAAGGTCCGTCGGTTGATCACGTGCTCGGACATGGGGACTCCTTCGTCGGTGATCCGCGGCACAGCCGGTGGGCGATTGAAGCAGCGGCACCTTGACCGGTCAAGGTGCACGAGAGCGCTTGCAACGGTTTGCAACACCCTCCGCACGCGCCCGTTCCAGGTCAGCGGACAGACGAGGAGTCACACGTATACATGGGAATCCGTCTCCCCGAGCCCGACGGGACCGTCGAAACACTTTGCAGTCTCGGCCGTCGGCGGAGACGCGAGCGCCCCGGCACCGAAAGTGCCGGGGCGCTCGTGGGAGGTGGTCAGAGCCAGTCGCGGCGCTTGAACACCGCGTAGAGCGCGAGGCAGACCGCCGCCATCAGGGCGATCGCGAACGGGTACCCGAACGCCCAGTGCAGCTCGGGCATCGTGTCGAAGTTCATGCCGTAGACCGTGCCGATCAGCGTGGGCGCGAACAGGATCGCCGCCCAGGAGGAGATCCGCTTTATCTCCTCGTTCTGCGCATAGCTGGCCTGGGTCATGTTCTTCATCTCTTCGTTCTGCGCCTGGGTGACCAGCGTGGCGTTGACCGTGAGGATGCTGTCGAGCATCTGGCGGAAGCCGTCGACCCGCTCGGCCACGGTCGTGACGTGGTCCGCGACGTCGCGCAGGTAGCGCTGCAGCTCCTCGTCGATGCCGTACTTCTCGAACCCCGCCTCCAGGCTCTGCAGCATGCCCAGCAGCGGCCGCGTCGCCCGCTGGAACTCGATGACCTCGCGGGAGAGCTCGTAGATCCGCCGGGACACGTGCGGGTCCGCGCCGAAGACCTCGGTCTCGATCTCGTCGATGTCGTTCTGCAGTCCCGCGATCACCGGGGCGTAGCCGTCGACGACGCTGTCCAGTACCGCGTAGAGCACCGCTTCCGGACCGCGCGCCAGCAGCTCCGGGTCGTCCTCCATCCGCTGCCGGACCGCGGCGAGGTCGGGTGCGAGCCCGTGGCGGACGGTGAGCACGAAGTTCGGCCCGATGAACAGGTGCAGCTCGCTGAAGCTGACCTCCTCGGCCTCGTCGAGGTAGCGGGCCGCGCGCAGCACCACGAACAGGGTGTCGCCGTAGCGCTCCAGCTTGGGCCGCTGGTGGGCGACGATGGCGTCCTCGACGGCGAGCTTGTGCAGGTCGAACTCCTCGGCCGCGGCCAGCAGCTCGTCCTCGGCCGGGCGGTAGAGGCCGATCCAGGCCATGGCGCGGTCCTGGCGCGGCAGCTCGCGGTAGGTCTGCGCCAGGCTCACCGGGGTGGCCGTCCGGTGCCCGTCGCGGTAGATCGCGGTGTCGATCAGCGGCCGGTCGGCCAGCGGGACGTCCTCGTCCGATCGCGGGTCCATCGAGTGCTCGGGTGCCGGAGTCTGGCTCGGCGCCTCCTCGCCCCTGCGGTAGCGCCTCGACCGGCGCAGCGGACGCCATTCAGGCATGAGCGCCTCCGGGCCGCCGGGACGGTCGCCTGCCGGGCGGGAGCCCACCTGAAGCGCGGGGACGACGCGCGAGGCCGCTGAGGACGGTCGCCACGACACCACCTCCCGCACGAACCGGGCACCCGGTTTCCGCACCCGCGTGTTCGAACACCACGCCGACCTGCGCCGACGCGCGCCGCGACGGCGTCGCGGCCGACAGCGTCGGCGGGCCGACCATACCCGACCTGACACGATCCGGTTCACTCGCGACCGCGCCCGGCGGCCCGCGACCGACGGACGTCAGGAGCGGAGTTCGAACCGCCGCTCGGCGTAGGCCAGGTCGTCGCGCCACAGCCTCCTCGCGGCGCGGCGCATGAGCGGCCGCAGCGCCGGGGCCGCGGCGCGGGCGAGCGCGAAGCCGCGGCGGTCGGAGTCGGCGACGACGGCCTCGATCACTTCGGTGCGGGGCCTGCCGTCGGGTCCGCGGCCGAGCGGTGTCGCGTGGGTCTCCACCACGCTCCCGGCACCTTCGCCTTCGACGATGCGCATCACGACGGTCCGGGGTTCGGGGCAGATGAATTCGGCCCGCACCGGCACGCCGAGACCCGCGCCCACCCGGAAGGTGACGGCCAGCAGGAAGCGGTCCTCGTCCTCCTCGACGTCGACCTCAGGAGGTGCTTCGAGCACTTCGAGGTGGGTGAACGAGTAGGGGTGGAACCACGCGCCGTGCCACGGGTCGAGGCGGTTGGCCACGACGTCGGAGGGCTCGCAGGTCCCGGTCAACGCCATCACGGAGTCCACCGCGGACTCCGCGGGAGGCCGCCGCGGCACGACCGGCCGGTCCGTCGGCTCCTCGCCGCCTGCCTCGTCGAGCCGCACCCAGGCCAGCACCCCGTCGTCGTAGGCCGGGTACGGCCGCCAGCCGTGGCCGCCGCCTGCCCCGACCCGCAGGCCGTGCCAGCGGCACACCAGGTCACCGCAGTCCACTTTGGCCTGGCTCATCGGCGCTCCCATGTGCGGGCACGCACCCGGCCCGGCGCGCAGCCGCCCGTCGGCGTCCCGCCACGCGACGAGCTCCACACCGGCGACCCTGGCGCCGTGCGGCCGCTCGGCGCGGACGTCGCGGCTGGCGGCGAAGACGTACCAGTTGCCGGAGCGGCGTGCCTCGGCGCGCTTGAGCGCGGCGTCGATGAGGGTCGGCCGCGCCTGCCGGAAGGTCGGCTTCTGCTGCTCCCAGCGGGAGCGGGGCACCGGTTGCAGCGGCCAGCGCCGGGGCCACCGCCTTCGGCCCGTGCTCAGCTCGCGCATCCGCCCTCCCCGTCTCGTCGCGGCCCCGTCCGGTGTGCCTCGCGTGTTCGGGTCATCCGTGCCCTTCCGGCCATCTCGGTCATGCCTGCCTGGTCCGTTCGGCGAGCCACCGCAGCGGCCCGACCCGTCCTGCGTTGGGCACCGCGTACACCGGGTGCCCCGCCAGGCCCCACCTGGCGAGCAGGCAGTTCGCCGCGTGCCAGCCGGTGGTCGCCGCGCGTTCCATCAGTGCAACCGGCAGGTCGATGCGGACCCCGTCCCCCGCCAGCACGAGCCCGTCGTGCGGGGTGCGCACGCCGGGGCGGCGGGCGAAATCTCCGACCCCGAACAGCGGGCAGTCCGCGCCCCATCGCGTCAGCTCACCGACGACGCGTGCCGATGCCGTCTCCGGGTAGACGCGCCGCAACTGCTCCCGCAGAGCGGTGGTCGTCTCGGCGGCTCCGCCGGAGGCGGAATAGGCGTGGGTCTCCACCACCGAGCCGCCCGTGCGGCGGGTCCACGCCTTCGCGTCGCCGTCGAAGCGTTCCAGCACGCTGACGTTGTCCAGCGGACCGAACCCGGCGGTGCCGAGGAACGCCGGGCGGTCGGCGTGCACGGGGCGGTCGAGCCACAGCCGCTGCACGAGGAACGGCGGCGCCGTCCGCAGCGAGCGCACCGACTCCCGCCACTCCGGGTCCCCGAGGCCCGCCGAGGTTTCGACGACCTCGCGCAGACCGCGCACGTCGGTGGCCAGCACCACGCCGTCGGCCTCGACGGCACCTCCGGTGTCGTCGTGCACGCGGAAGCCCCCATCCGCGGTCTGCACCCCGGTCACCGCCGTCCGGGTCCGGAACCCGGCCCCGAGCGCGCGCAGGTACTCGCGCAGCGGCTCCCACAGCGCGCTGTCGAAGCCGGCGTCGGCGACGTCGAAGACCAGTCCCTCGCTGGATCCCAGGAAGTAGATGTGGAACATCGTGGCCAGCTCGGCGGCCGACATCCGCGCAGGCGGCGCGAAGAAGCTGCGGGAGAACACCCGGAACGCCAGGGCGCGCGCCGCGCTCGGGAAGTTGATGTCGCGCAGGAAGCTCTCGGCGTCGTGGTCGTCGAGCTCGGCGTAGGTGCGCGGCACCGACACCGCGGCCAGCGACGCGGCCGTGCGGGCGTTGATCCGCAGCAGATCCGCCACGCCGAAGGTGGGGCTGCGCAGGGCGAAGGCCAACGCGTTCCACGGCGGGGTGCGGGGCAGGCCGCGGAAGGAGTCCTGGTTGCCGTCGGCGTCCAGCAGCGGGTAGTCCTCCAGCGCGACCAGCCGCTCCAGTCCCGGATCGGCGCGGCGCAGCAGCCCGCGGAGGTTGTAGTACTGCCGGAAGAAGGCGTGGAAGCCCCGGCTCATCGGCACCTCGGTGCCGTCGGGCAACGACTCTGTCCACCCGCCCGCGCGGCCGCCCAGGTACGGCTCGCGCTCGACGACCTCGACCCCGACACCACGTTCGGCGAGCCCGGTCGCCGCCGCCAGACCCGCGATCCCGCCACCGACCACGACCACGTGCGGCCGCCGCGGCAGCGCACCGGCGTCGAGGGCACCGGTCGGAGCGGGGTGGCGGACCATCCGGCGGTCCGCGCCGATCACCTCGTCCACGGCCCACCCCCGTCCGGCCGGTCGGCGAGGAAGGTGTGCACGACGCCGCGCTGCCAGCCGGTCATCGTCTCGCTGTGCACGGCGGTGAAGCCCGCCTCGCGCAGCCTGCGGCGGAAGCGGCCGGCGCCGTCGAACGCCGCGACGCTGCGCCGCAGGTAGCGGTAGAGCGAGGCGTCCCTGGCCAGCAGCCGCCCGGCGGGGATGATGACGCTCCAGCACACCGCGTGCCACACCACCCGCGCCCGCCGCGAGTCGCGCACCGAGTACTCGTGCACCGCCAGCGTCCCCCCCGGGCGCAGCAGCGACCAGAACTCGCGCAGGGTGCTGTCCGGGTCGTCGAGGTTGCGGACGAGGTAGGCGGCGAAGACCCCGTCGAACGGACCGCGTACACCGGCCTCGGCGAGGTGCTCGACGTCGGTGCGGACGAAGGTCACCGACGGCGGCCACGGCTTGCCGCGAGCCCTGGCCAGCATGCCCTCCGAGGCGTCGACCGCCACGATCTCGGCGTCCGGTGCGACCGACAGCAGGGCCGCCGTCGAGGCACCGGTGCCGCAGCCCGCGTCCAGCAGGCGCAGGCCGGCACCGTCGCCGGGCAGCCGCATCCGGCGCGCGGAGAGCCGCAGGTGCTCGTGGTAGCCGGGGTTCGCGCCGACCAGCCGGTCGTAGCACCGCGCACCGGAGTCGAAGGCACGCGGCACGGCCCTGCCCCGCGGCGCCGAGCCGAGCGCCGCCGCGTCCGACGACCTGCTCATGGCTACGGACCACCTGCCCGCGCGCAGGCCACCGGACCCGGCCGGTGGCCGGACCGAGCCCACGCCACCCGCAGCACCGCCATCCCCGCCACCTGGAGCCTGCGCAGGTTGCCGACCCGCGCCCGGCGGGCGAACACCGCGAAGTCGGCGTCCTCGATCCGGTCGAGGATCTCGGAGTAGAGCACCAGCGCGGTCCGCACGCACGGCCGCGACACCGGGTGCAGCATCGCGATCCCCCTGGCCGCGAACCGGTAGATCTCCCTGGTGGTGGCGTGCTGGGCGGCCAGGGCGGACCGCACGCGGGGGTCGGTGCGCTCCCGCAGCCGGCACCACCGCAGCAGCGGCCGGTCGACGCCGAAGGCGGCCAGCTCGTCGGCGGGCAGGTAGACCCGTCCGCGGTCGAGGTCCTCGGCGACGTCGCGCAGGAAGTTGGTCAGCTGGAACGCCTTGCCCAGGGCCGCGGCGTGCGGTGCGGCGACGCCGGGCGGGCTGGCGGTGCCCAGCACCGGCAGGAGCTGCAGCCCTATAGCCTCGGCCGAGCCGCGCACGTAGGTGTCCAGCGCGGCGCGGTCCGGGTAGTCGGTGACCGTCAGGTCCATGCGCATCGAGTGCAGGAAGTCCTCGAACAGCCGCCGGTCGATGCCGTGGCGCACCGCGGTGTCGACGACCGCGGCGAGCACCGGGTCGTCGCTGCCGCCCCGGTCCAGTCCGGCGAACAGCTCGCGGGCGAGCACGTCCAGGCGCCGCTCCCGCGCGAGGTCGTCCGCCCCGGGCCGTGGGGTGTCGACCACGTCGTCGGCCCACCGCGCGAACCCGTACAGCGCGTGCACGGCCGGACGCTGTGCGGGGGTGAGCAGCCTGGTGGCCAGGAAGTAGGTGCGCCCATGGCGCGCGTTGAGGTCCCGGCAGCGCCGGTAGGCGGCGCGGAGCCGGGGATCGCGCACACCCGCTGCGTCCAGCTCGACTCGGCTCATCGCGATCCCGCGCCTTCCTGGGCAGGACCGAGGTGTCGACCCGTCGCGGGACAAGGCGGCGCACCGCCGGCGCCCGCCACTCGCCCCCGGCCACCGGACCTCGGGTTCCGGCCCACGCTACGGGGGGGTGGCAGCACCCGCAACTCGCACCGGCCACGACGCGGGAGTCCATTGTGGTCAGTCCGCGTCCAGGTCGGCCGCCGGGGCACGGCCACCGCTTTGAGACGGCTGCCACATCCGGCCGTCGAGCACGGCCCGTCATCGACGCCGTCGCCGGGCGCGGTTCGTCATCGGTACAGTCGCCGGCCCGCTCTGACCGATCTGCGACGAGGGCCCGGAACGCCCCGGGATACGATCGCCTCCCGAAAACCTGAGTGGAAGAGAGTTCTGGCGATGGCGCGTGACGCGGCCCGGTCTGCGACCTTCGGTCGCATCGACCCTTTCTGCTGGGTGCTGGTGGTGCCCATGCTCCTCGTCGGAGCGGCGGCGATCCTCCTGGGCGTGCTGCAGATCGGGATCGGGCTGGTCTGCATCGCGGCCCTCGTCCTGGTCTTCGACTCCTGGGTCAACCGTCCCCGCCCCGAGGACGCGCGGCGCCCCGGCCGCGCCCCCGCCCGCAGGCCCGCGCCGAGCCGGACGCGCGCGCGTCGCGGCGACGACTGGTGACGGAGACGACCGGACGGTGATCACGTTGCGCTACAACGCGATCACCGTGCGCTGACCGCCTGCCCGAACCGCTACTCCGGCGCGGCCTCGCGCAACGCCGGGAGCAACTCGTTCTCGGCGAACCGGAAGAAGCCGTCGGGGTCCTTGTCGACCCCGACCTGGACCAGCGCGATGTCGGTGAACCCGGCCTCCCAGAACTTGGCGACCGCCGAGACGATCGGTTCGACGTCGGGCCCGCACGGGATGCCGCTGCCGACGTCCTCGAGCCGGGCGTACTGGGTCGCCGCGGCGAAGGCCTGCGGGCCGGGCAGCTCGGCGTTGACCTTCCAGCCGCCCGCGAACCAGCGGAACTGCTCCCAGGCGCGCCGGACCGCGGCGTCGCGGTCGGGGTCCCAGGCGATCGGGATCTGACCGATCTTGCGGGTGGCACCCCGGTTCGCCACCGAGTCCCACGCGCGGCAGAACGCGTCGTCGGGCTCCACCGCGATCATCGCGTCCGACAGCGGCGCGAACCGGCGGATCGACTGGTCGCCCGAAACCGCGGTCGCGATCGGCACCCTGCGTTCGGGCAGGTCCCACAGCTTGGCCGAGTCGACCCGGTAGTGGCTGCCCGCGAAGTTGACGTATCCGCCGTCGAACAGCGACCGGATGATCCGCAGCGCCTCCGACAGCATCTCGTGGCGCACGTTGACCGGGGGCCAGCCCTCGCCGATCACGTGCTCGTTGAGGTTCTCACCGGACCCCACACCCAGCGTGAACCGGTCCTGCGAGAGCAGGCCGACGGTCGCCGCCTTCTGGGCCACCACCGCGGGGTGGTACCGCATGATCGGCGCGGTGACGTAGGTCATCAGCTCGACCCGCTCGGTCGCCTGGGTCACCGCCCCGAGGACGCTCCAGGCGTACGGCGAGTGGCCCTGCTCCTTCAACCACGGGAAGTAGTGATCGCTCATCACCTCGAAGTCGAAGCCCGCGCGCTCGGCGGCGGCGGAGTGGGTGACCAGGTCGCGCGGTGAGGACTGCTCGGTCATCAGCGTGTATCCGAAGCCAACCATGCCTCCACCCTGACACGGGTGCCTGCGCCACGCGCGCTGCGTGGCACATCGCACTGATCATCCACATTGGACTTCCGGGCCTGATGTGTCGTTCCGCACCCGGCCGGGTAGCCGGAGCCGAGGGGGTGTCGCCGGTGCTCGTACTCGCCCGGCAGGCCGCGGTCGCGGTGCTGGCGTGGATCGGACAGCGTCTGCTGGACCGGCTGGGCCCGGATGTGCCCCGCGCACTCGACGGGCAGGCGGATCTCCCGCGCGAGCGTTCCGGGAACGAGGACCGGCGCAGGAAAACAACTTGACATCCCTTGGCCGAAAATGCGCCGAAATCCGCCATTACCAGTCGTGCACACGATGTCGCTCAGTGCAATTCACTCGGAGTTCAGGAACTGACGCACATCGCGGCGAACTCGGCTTTTCCGCGGCCCGCGACGGCTGATCAACTCCACCGCCACCCCGGCCCTCGACACCGTGGGCCGCAGGACGGACAAGCTTCAACACCTTGCGCGGCAGGAACATTCCCGCGCCCCTCGACTTGGGACGAACCTCGCAGGCACGCCAGGCTCCCGCACGGGACTGCGCACATTATACGGCGCCGGGCCGCCTCCCACCGGATTTTGAGAATGTTGGGAGCGACGGGAACAAACCGATCTCCCGGGTTGCTCATCCCTTTGCCAGATCCCGATCTCGAACCCCTCAGCTCGAAAGGCCGAGATGAATCACGCAACCCTGGACGCCGAGTCCACGCCACCCCGGGCGGAGCAGGCGACCTCCGCTGCGAGCGGGCTCGAACGGGTCCGGGTCATCGTCGTCCTGGGGGCGCTGGTCGCCCTCGGTCCGCTGACCATCGACATGTACCTGCCCGCGCTGCCCGCCATCGGCACCGACCTGCTCACCACGTCGGCGGCCGTCCAGCTCACCCTCACCGGGACGCTGCTCGGCCTGGGGCTCGGGCAGCTGCTCGTCGGCCCCTTCTCCGACGCGGTCGGCAGGCGGCTGCCGCTGATCCTGGGAACGGTGCTGCACATCGCGTCCTCGCTGCTCTGCATCGTGGCGCCCAACATCGCGGTCCTGGGGCTGCTGCGGACGCTGCAGGGGGTCGGCGCCGCCGCGACCATGGTCGTCGCGCTGGCGGTGGTCCGCGACCTGTACTCCGGGCGCGCCGCCGCCACCGCGCTCTCCCGCCTCATGCTCGTGATGGGTGCCGCGCCGATCCTGGCGCCCACGCTGGGCGGCGCGATCCTGCTCACCGGTTCCTGGCGCGGCGTGTTCGCGGCGCTGGCGGTGCTGGGCGGCATCCTGCTGCTGATCGCGGTGTTCGCCCTCGACGAGACGCTGCCGCCGCAACGGCGCCTGCCCGGCGAGGTGCGCCCGGTGCTGCGCGCCTACCGCACGCTGCTGACCGACGGCAAGTTCCTGGTCATGGCCCTGGTGGCCGCACTCGGCATGTCCGGGCTGTTCTCCTACGTGTCGGGCTCCTCGTTCGTGCTGCAGGAGCAGTTCGGGCTCGACCAGCAGGAGTTCGCGCTGGTCTTCGGCGCCGGGGCGGTGGCGCTCATCGGCGCCTCGCAGCTGAACGTGGTGCTGCTGAACCGGTGGACCGAACGCCAGATCGTGCTGTGGTCGCTTGCGGGGGCCACCGCCTTCGGCGTGGTCCTCGTCGCGGTGACCACCACCGGCACGGGTGGCCTGCTCGGCTTCGTCGTCCCGCTGTGGTTCCTGCTGGGTGCGTTCGGGTTCGTGCTGCCCAACGCGCCTGCGCTGGCGCTGTCCAGGCATGGCGAGACAGCGGGCACCGCGGCGGCGCTGCTGGGCGCAGGCCAGTTCGGGCTGGGGGCGCTGATCGCCCCGCTGGTGGGCCTGCTCGGCAACGACGGCCCGGCGATGGCGCTCACCATGACCGGCGGCTCCGCGGTCGCGCTGCTGGCCCTCGGCGCCTTGGTCCGCCACGAACGCCGCACGGGCTCCGTCGAAGCGGTGTGACGACGTCGTGGTGAAACCGGGCCCGCCCTCGCGGATCGCGAAGGCGGGCCCGCGTTTGCGGGCCGTCGGCGGGAAGCCTTCACGGCATCGTCGCGGTACCGACATGTGAAAGCGGCGATTCGGATACCGGGAGCGAGGACCGTGGGAGCCCCACTCACCTTCCCCTGGGAGGTCCCGTGTTCCGCTCATCCGGACGACGCCGCCGGGCCGGTGCCCTCGGTGTACTCGTCGCCACCACCGCGTTGTCGGGGCTGGTCGCGCCGCCCGCGAACGCCACACCACCCGGCATCCCGAGCAAGGCCACCGCGCAGTCGGAGCTCAACGCGCTGACCGTCGCGGGCGAAGGCTCCATGGACGGCTACTCCCGGGACCGGTTCCCGCACTGGAGCACCGTCTCGGGCGCCTGCAACACCCGCGAGACCGTCCTCAAGCGCGACGGCACCAACGTCGTCGTCGACGGTTCGTGCGCGGCGACCTCCGGCCGCTGGTACAGCCCGTACGACGGGGCCACCTGGAGCGCGGCGTCGGATGTGGACATCGACCACGTGGTCCCGCTGGCCGAGGCGTGGCGTTCCGGCGCCTCCTCGTGGACCGACAGCAAGCGGGAGTCGTTCGCCAACGACCTCAGCCGTCCGCAGCTGATCGCGGTGACCGACAACGTCAACCAGGCCAAGGGCGACCAGGACCCCGCGTCCTGGCAGCCGCCCGTGAGCTCCTACGACTGCACCTACTCCAAGATGTGGATCAGGGTGAAGCACCACTGGGGCCTGCGGTTGCAGTCGGCGGAGAAGTCGGCGCTGCAGAGCATGCTCAACACCTGCTCGTCGTAGTACCGGCCGGGCGTGGGCCGGCAGGTTTCCGGTCCACGCCCCCGTCGCCGCTTCGCGGCCCACGCCCCCCGTTGCAGTTTCGCGGTCGACGGGGGTGCCGTTCCGCCGTCCAGGCCCGTCGCCTTTCGCGGTCCACGGCGGTGCCGTTTCGCGGCCCACGGCCGGGGATCTTCTACGTCTCCGGCCGATTCGCGGCCTGCGCCTCCACCCGGTCTGGACCACCGCCCGGCGGGCCGGCCAGGTGTCAACCAAGATCGGCTTTGCCCGCAGGACCCACTATCGTGCGTAACCCACGCGGGTGAGGTCTACGGACATGGCTGACTCAGCGTAGCACCCCTCATTCGCCCGCCATGGTCACTCGACCTGCGAAAACGCAGAATTCCGTGCGATCACCGTTTCGTCTTCATGACGGCCGTCACGGCTTGCTCAGGTTGGCGAGCCGCCGGTGGCTACGTAGCGTTTCCGGCTGTCGGCCCCGAACCGGCAAAGCCATAAACCGGAAGCTCGCAGCGCCGGACCTGCCCGGCGAGCTTCCCGCCCCCGAAACGACGAGCACCGGGCAGGAACGAGATCCCCCCGAAGGACGACCGATGCCGCCCCCGACGGCACGGGCCGGAGAGCGCACCACGCGCCGAACCCGGCGCCCGTCCTCTCGCAGGCGCGGCAGGAGAACGATCCATGGCGCGAAACCTCTTCAGCACCCGTGTCCTCGCCCGCGTCGCGCTCGCCGGTGCGATCGCCGCCGCACCGCTGGCCGCGGCGGTGCCCGCCGGCGCCGCCTCGGCCTCGACCTGGGACCGCCTCGCGCAGTGCGAGAGCACCGGGAACTGGAACGCCGACACCGGCAACGGCTTCTCCGGCGGGTTGCAGTTCACCGCCTCGACCTGGGCGGCCTACGGCGGCACCCAGTACGCCTCCAAGGCGTCCGACGCCACTCGCGAGCAGCAGATCGCCGTCGCCGAGAAGGTGCTGAAGGCCCAGGGCGCCAAGGCGTGGCCGGTCTGCTCGAAGAAGGTCGGACTCTCCGGCTGACCGGGCTCCCCCGTCCCGAGTGTCCGATGTGGACGGTATCCACGTCATCCACATCGGACACACCCCGAACTTGGGGTGGGAGTCGCCGATACCCCCGCGGCTCCCACCCCACCCCCAGCCCGCCGGTCAGCACCTCGACACAACGCACCTGACTGCTGTGTTCCCGGCGAAGAAGTCGCGGCCGAAGCCGCGCACCGGCGTCGCCCCGATCTCCCCGCGGCGCGGATCAGCCTCGATGTCCGGCATTCCGTCTGCGACCAGCCTGCCCCCGTGCAGGACCGCGACCCGGTCCGCCAGCGCACCAGCCTCCGCGCGGGACCGCGTGGCGAGGAAGACGGTGACCCCGGCGTCGGCGAGCTGACGAATGATCCGCCGGACGGCATGGCAGTCGCCGGGGTCGAGGCCGGCGGTCGGCTCGTCCAGCAGCAGCACCGGCGGCAACCCCACCACGGTCATGGCAAGTTCGAGCCTGCGACGCTCCCCTCGCGAGCACCGGGCGGCGAGTGCCCCGGCCACGCCGACCAGGTCGAACCGTTCGAGCAGGTCCGCCGCCCGGCTCCGGCCGTCGTCCTGGCCCAGCCGGTGCACGTCCGCTGTCCGCAGCAGGTTCTCCTCGACGGTGAGCAGTCCGTCCAGCTCCGTGAGCCCGCAGAACCCGACGGCCGAGCGCACCGAAGCGGGCTCGCGCACCACGTCGTGTCCGGCGACGCGCACCTCGCCGCAGTCGGGAACGCTCAGCGCGGACAGGAGCCGCACCACGGTCGTCTTGCCCGCCCCGGCCGCCCCCAGCAGGCAGAAGACACCGCCCTGCGGGACGAGCAGGTCGACGCCGTCGAGCACCGTGCGCGTGCCGTAGGTCTTGCGCAGACCGGCCGCCGCGACAGCCGGTTTCGGCCTGGTTGTGTTCATCTTCCCTCGATTCTGGGCGAGCTCCGGCGACCGGTTCGCGACTGCCGGGTCACGGTAGGCAGGACGAACCGCCGAAGAGGAACCGTTGCGGTCAGTCCGCCGCCACGGCCCGGCGGATGACGATGTCGCCGTGGAAGGTGCGCGCCCGGACTTCGACGGTCTCGTCGGATCGGCCGGGGCCATCGGACTCCGCCATGTGGTTGCGCACGGTGCCGGCCATGGAGGTCGTGTCCAGCCACGCGGCGGTGCCCTGGCCGATGCCGACCTCCAGCTCTCCGGACGCCGTTTCCAGCGTCACCGAGCCCCGCACGACCTCGCCGAGGCGGATGTCACCCGACGCGGTCTTGGCCCGCACCCCGGACCCCGCGCGGTCGACCACGATGTCTCCGGCGGCGGAGCTCAGGCGCACGTCGCCGGAGACATCGCCGACCCAGGTCTGACCGGCGATGTTCTTGATCTCCGCGGTGCCGTCGATCTCGCGGATCCGCAGGTCGCCCGCCCCGGTGACCTTGGTGTGGCCCACCGCACGCTCGACCGCGATGTCTCCGCTGGAGGTCTCCAGCCGCAGCGTCCGGCCCTCCTCGATGCGGATGTCGCCGGACGCGGTCGCGATCCGGCCCTCGCCGAAGCGGCCCTCGCACTGGAACTTCCCGGCCGCGGCCTCGGCGCGCAGGTCGGACCCCGCGGGCAGCTCGACGACGACGTCGATCGATCCCGCCCTGGTGAAGAACCCGTACTGCTTCGGCGCCTTGACGAGCAGCACGCCGTTGGAGAACTCGACTCGGGTCTGCTCGGCGGCCTTGACGTCCGCGCTGTTGCCCGCCCTGCTCGGGCGGACCTCCACGACGGTGTCGGTGCGGTCGCTCGCGACGATCCGGGCGGTTCCGAGGACGATGTCGACGGTGGCCGAAATCGGTTCCGGGGTGGAGAAAACAGGCATGGTGATCCCCTTCTGCGTGTTCGATTCCGCGTTCTCGCAGGTGGAACGCGTGTGGTGTCAGGTCGACCTGCGACCGGCGGCGATCACCCGGTCCGGGCCCTCAACGGCCGGCTGCGCTTGCGGGCTGCCGGCCCCGGCCGTCAGCGAACCCAGCCGGTGTAGCGCTGCCCGCCCCAGCGGTCGCGCTTCCTGGAGCGGCTTGCGTGTTCGTCGCCCCGCAGCGTGGTGGCGACGGCGCGGGTGAGCCACGCGTTGACCGACAGACCCTCCCGTGCGGCGGCTTCCTCGACGCGGAGCTTGAGCTGCTCGGGCAGGCGGAAGTTGATGCGCGACGTGGGGCCGTCCTCGGCGGCCGTCCCGGCGTGCGGGCTTGCTCCCGGCTCCGCCGACGGTGGGCCACCGGGCGCCGCCGGACCGTCCGGCTCGTCGCCGGATGGCTGATCGGAACCCGGCGCGGTCACGACGAAGTCCGGGCTGAGGCCCCGCAGCCGGACGTCGACCGAGCCCGGTGCCAGGTCGCGCGTGATCTCCTCCGCCGCCGCGGTGAGCGCGTTGAGCAGCGTCAGGCGCGCGGCGGACTCCAGCGGCGCGGTGAGCCGCTCGGCGAGCGCGCGGGCTTCCTCACCGCCGGCGTCGGCGGCGACGGCCAGCTCCCGGCGGAGGTTGTCGACGAAGGGCGTCAAGTCCATGGTGCCAATATGGCACCACTATGGCGCCATCGCAAGCACTTTGGCGCAAATGATGGCGCCACACTCCGGCGTCATGCCGCCATACCGCGTGGACCAGCGCAAACACTGAACGGCCCGGCGGTCAGCCGGGCCGTTCAGGGGGCGTCGCGGAGGACTCGCCGTGCTCAGGCGAGCGCGCGGATGCGTTCGGCGTGGTCGGGGTACTGCGCGCAGAGGTCCTCGACGTCCGGCGTCGAGACGATGTCGGGCGTGAACGGTGGCGACACGACGACGCTGGTGAGGCTGTGGTCCCCGAGCGTGCGCGCGGCCTGCACGACGCCGCCGGGCACCACGAAGTGCGGGTGCTGGCCCGCTTCGATGTCCGGCCCGATGACGTGGTCGCGCGGCTCGCCCTCGGCGGGGTCGAGCAGGGTGATCCGAAGCGGGTCGCCGGAGTGGTGGGTGAAGATCTCCGGGTGCGCGGCGGCGTGCCATCCGGCGTGGTGCTCGCGGGGCAGCAGCCAGTAGATCATCGTGGCGTTGTCGTCGCGCCAGGTCTCGCGGAAGTAGCCGTTGCACACGTTCAACGGCCGCAGGTCGAGGGTCCGCACGATCTGCTCGGACGCCGAGGTCATCGGATGTGCTCCTCCCGGAACTCGAAGGTGTGGGCGAGGGTGTTCTTGCCCCGCCGCTTGGCCACGTACATGGCGCTGTCGGCCCAGCGCATCAGGGTGTCGGTGCCCGCGACCGGCTGGTCCGGACTCAGGTAGGTCATGCCGACACTCGCGCTGACCACCAGCGGACGCCCGTTGACGTCGTAGGGTTCCTGCAGGGCTCGCAGCAGGCGTTGCCCCGCCTCCTCCAGCGGCTCGTGGACGTTGTGCAGCACCACCGCGAACTCGTCTCCGCCCAGCCGCGCCACCAGGTCGTCGGCCCCCGCGCAGCGGGTGAGCCGCCGGGCCGCGCCGGTCAGCACCAGGTCCCCGGCGGCGTGCCCGAAGTTGTCGTTGACCTCCTTGAAGTCGTCGAGGTCGCAGAAGGCGAGCACGATCGGCCTGCGGCAGTCGGCGAGGCTGCGTTCGAGCCAGTGCAGGAACAGCGTCCGGTTGGCCACCCCGGTCAGCGGATCGTGCAGCGCCTCGTACTCGGCTCTGCGCAGCAGGCGGTTGTTCTCCAGCAGCGTCGCGAGCTGGCGCAGGATGACCAGCCCCATCAGCGCCACGAACACGCACTCCTGGAAGCGGGTGAGGGTGAGCCCGGCCAGCAGGCCCGCGGCTATGAACACGGCGGTGGCGATCAGCGGCAGGTAGGGCACCGCGAGCTGGACGACCTCGCGCACGGCGCGGTGCGCGCGGCCCTCCTGTTCGCGGCGTCCGGTGCTCGGTGCCAGCGCGCCCAGGAAGAAGAACACCGGGCAGGCCATGAACCCCGCTTCCAGCCACGGCGGGACCGTCTCCGCCCCGGTGTCGACGTAATGGCCGAACAGCGCACTGGAGACCATGTAGGACACCGCGGCGAGCGCGATGAACAGCACCGGCAGTTCGCGCGCGCCGCGGCGGAGAGTGGCCAGCGCCACCGTCCCCGCCGCCAGCCACAGGTACGCCAGCGGGTGCGCGGCCAGCAGCGTCAGGATCGGCCCCGAGGCGTCCCAGCCCTGCGACAGGTGCGTGCCGAGCGTGACCGAGACGAACAGCACCACCGAACCGGCGATGATCACCAGGTCCAGCGCCTTGATGGCGAGGTTGCGGGGGTCTCCCAGCGGCGAGCGCGGCCCGGGTCCGCGTTCGTAGGCGTGGATCACCAGCGCCAGCAGCGCGATCACCGGTGTCAGCAGGAACCCGGCCGGTCCGAGCGTCGCGGTGGGCAGCGGGACCGCCACGACGACCTGGTCCCAGCTCCAGGCGACCAGACCGATCAGGAAGCACGCCATGGCCGCGCTCATCCACTGCCGCCAGCGACGCTGCGGTCCCCGGTGGCGGATCGCCGACCAGGTCCACGCCCCCAGCGCCGCGACCGAGGCCGCGACCTCCCACAGCTTGTTGAGCGCGATCGAGCCGGACCAGCCGAGCACGCCGCTGCCCGCGACGGTGATCTCGACCAGCAGCAGCACCATCGCCGCGGCGGTTATCCGACGAAATGACCTGTTTCCCGGAGCGCGCGCGAAAAACCCTTTTCCGACCACAGATTCCCCAGTGCATGCCGTGGCGAGCAGCTACGGGAACGGACCCTACTACAAGCGCGAAGCCGCAAGCCCGCAGTTCCGCCGTCCAGGTGTTCCGCGGAATATGCCAAAAGAGTGGGAAATCCGCCGTCCGGACCCATTTTCCGTCCTTTCGACTGCTGGTTCCGGACGCATGACGCGAGGTTGGCCGGATCGGCCGCCCGAGCAGGAGAACGCCGGAACCCGAATTCACCATTCACCGGCGCAGCATCAACGAATACCGCCGCCATATCCGCGAAAATTGCGTCGGACGCAAAATTCACGTTGTCCGGTCGGCGGAATCGGTGAGATCAACGCCCGGCAGAGTGAATCCGACCGCTCCCGCGTGTCAACACCCGGGAGGGAATCGCACTGATCCCGCGCGCGTCGGCACCTGGAGACGAACTCCACTGATCGGCGTGCGGTTCGGATGGACGAATCCCGCCGCTCGCGCGCGGTTCCGGGCAGCGGGATCAGCTGCCCGCGGCGGACCCGAGGTGCTCGGTGACCGTCCGCGCCACCTGCGCCACCTGGTCGTTGAGGTAGAAGTGCCCGCCGCGGAAGGTCTCCAGGTGGAAGACGTCAGCGGTGTGCTGCTTCCACTGCTGGGCCTCCTCGATGCTCACCCTGGGGTCGGCGTCCCCGGCCAGCGCGACGATCGGGCAGCTCACGTCCGGGCCCGGCCGGTACTCGTAGGTCTCGATGGCGGTGTAGTCGCTGCGCAGGGCGGGCAGGATCATCTGCACGATCTCCTCGTCGTCGAAGAGCCTGCTGTCGGTCCCGCTCAGCTGCCTGATCTCGTCGATCAGCCCCTTGTCGTCGCGCTTGTGCACCGACTCGTCCCGGCTGGTCGTCGGGGCCCTGCGGCCGGACGCGAACAGCGCGCGGGGCGTGCGGCCTCCCGTCGCCTCCAGCAGGCGGGCGACCTCGAACGCGGCGATGGCGCCCATGCTGTGGCCGAAGAACGCGAACGGCCGGTCCAGCAGCGGGGCGATGACCTCGGCGATCCGCTCGGCCAGCGCGGTCATGCTCGCGAACCCGGGCTCGCCACGGCGGTCCTGCCTGCCCGGGTACTGCACCGCGAAGACCTCCAGCGAGGCGGAGAGCTCCTTGGAGAGCTGGAGGTAGGAGCTGGCGGAGCCGCCCGCGTGCGGGAAGCACACCAACCGGGGCGCGCCCTGCGGGGCGGTGTGGAAACGCCGGAACCAGCTCTGCCCGTCAGGACCCAGATTCGCCACGCGCTACCTTCTTCGAACGGCTTCCCCCGGGCCGCGAGACCCCTTGATCGCAATCCTAGGTTCGCGTCCCGCCCACGAGCAACCAGGTCGGACCGCGGCCGCACCGGTGTTCACCAGCACGACAGCCCGGCCTCCACCAGCGTTGTGGCGTTGGCCTCGAGCAGGGCGAACGGGTCCAGCTCGGTGGTGTCGATCTCGGCCACGTGCCAACCGATCCCGCCGTGCTCACGCAGCACGGCGAGGATGTCGACGGCACCGCTGCCGAGCGGTGTCTGCGGTGCCCCGGGTTCGGCGGGACCGTCCTTGAGGTGCACGGCGAGCACGCGGTCGCCGAGGTTGGCCAGCACCGCAGCCGGCTCGGCTCCCCCGGTGGCAGCCCAGTAGAGGTCCACCTCGGCGGCGAGCCGCTCGCCTGCCCTGGACCAGAAACGGTCGTGGCCGGTCGTGCCGTCAGGCAACCGGGCCCACTCGAACCAGTGGTTGTGGTAGCCGAGCCGCACGCCGTGCGGCGTGAGGGCCTCGGCCGCGGTGCCGAGCACGTCGGCGAAGGCGTCGACGCGTCCTGGGTCGGCAAAGGTGTCCTCGTCGAAGCCGTCCACCAGGCGCGGATGCGGGACGAACGCGGTCGCGGTGCCGAGGATCGCGCACTCCTCCGCCAGTTCGGATACATCGCGCGGCAGAGCGGCGTGGACCGCGGAGACCGCCAGCCCCGCCGCGTCGAGAGCCGACTTCAGGGAGCGCGCCGACGCCGAACGCTCGGAGCGCGTGCGGTCCGGCGCACCGAGGCCGAACGGCTCGACGTGCCCGAAACCGATGTCGGCCAGGCGCCGCAGCGTCGCGTCGCGGTCGGCGGCCAACCGGTCGCGCAGGCTGTAGAGCTGAGCGGAGAGCTTGGGGGCGGGCATCGGGTCTCCTGTTCAGCCGGCGACCAGCGGGAGCAGCGTGCGGTGGGCGATGCGCAGACCCCGGGTGACGCGGTCGGGATCGCCGCTCCAGACCGGGTCCTCGTGCTCGACCGACAGCGTGCCGGTGAAACCGTGCTCGTGGAGGCGGTCGACCACGCGGACCCAGTCGATCTCCCCGAGTCCCGGCACCCGGTAGCGCCACCAGCCCGCCTCCCACGGGCGCTCGCGGTCGCCGACCCTGCCGAAGAACCCGTAGCGCTGCCGCGCGGACGCGTCGGTCTCGACGTCCTTGGCCTGGGCGTGCACGATGCGATCGGCGTAGGGCGCGATCGTGGCGACCGGGTCGATGCCGATCCGCAGCAGGTGCGACGGGTCCCAGTTCAGGCGGAAGCCCAGCGAGAACACCCACTCCCACAGTTGCGGCGAGTACGCCAGGTTGCCCGGGTAGCCGTCGGGGTGCCAGACCTCCATCACGCAGTTCTCGACGACGAGCCCGACGTCGCGCTCGCCCGCGTAGTCGACCAGTTCAGGCAGTAGACGTTCGGCTTCGGCGAGGTTGTCTGCGACCGTCCTCGTCCAGTCGCGGCCGACGAAGGTGCCGACATAGGGCACGCCCAGCGCCTGCGCGGCGTCGATGGCGTGCCGCAGGTGGGTGCGGATCTCCTCCCACCGAGCCGGGTCCGGGTGCAGGTTGTTCTCGTAGTAGGCCAGCGCGGACAGGCTCAGCGAGTGCCGGTCGAACAGCGCGAGCGTCTGGTCGACCTCGCGCGGGCCGAAGTCGGCGACGGGCAGGTGGCTCGCCTCGAAGTCGCGTCCACCGGCACCCGGCCAGACCGCAACCTCCAGTGCCTCGTAGCCGGCGCGCGACGCCCAGGCGGCGATCTGGGGCAGGGTCCACTCGGGGAGGCAGGCGGTGAGCATCCCGAGCCGCACGGATCCACCCCTTCCTCCACTGCCGCCCCGCAGCCATGCGTGGCGACGTGACGGGAATCGAGACCGGTTCTCCCCGACCCGAAAGTAGATGTGTTGCTCCGCACCGACAAGGGCCGGGCGGCGGAACGGCCGTGGTGCGGCACCAGCCTGAAGCCGCGGGGTGTCGCCGCCACGGCCGCCCTGTGTCCCAAGTGGACGGTTCGGTGAGGCGTCACCCGCCGGTGCCCGCACCGCTCAGCCCGCCGGGGCCGCACCCCGCAGGCTCTCCACGACCTCCGCCAGAGCGTCGACCGCCCCGGCGCGGACCGAGTAGCAGATGTTGGTACCCCGGCGCGAGGCCGTGACCAGCCCGGCGTCGCGGAGCACCTTGAGGTGCTGCGAGACCGTCGGCTGGCTCACCCCGAAGACCTCGGTGAAGTCGCAGGCGCAGGTCTCCGGCTCGACGGCCAGCCGCCGCACGATGGACAGACGGGTCGGATGCGCGATGGCGCGCAGCATTGCGACCGCGTCCACCTCCGTCGACGTCGCCGCTGGCATACCGGCATCACTCCTCGTCACAGCTCCAGTCGACCAGCCTACAGCGCGACCGCCTGGCGGCACTGCGCTCCGGCCGTCGCGGATCTCACCCCACCTCGGCGCCGGCACGACCGGAGCGGCCGTGCAGCGCCGACCGCCGGTAGCCGTAAGCCAGGTAGACCACCATCCCCACGACCAGCCACGACACGAAGCGCGCCCACGTCACCCACGTCAGCTCGCTGACCAGCCAGAGCGAGAACAGCACGCCGACGGCGGGCACGAACGGCACCCACGGGCAGCGGAAGCCGCGCGGCAGATCGGGCCGCGTGCGTCGCAGCACCACGACCGCGACCGAGACGACCACGAACGCCGCCAGGATGCCGACGTTGGTCCGCTCGGCGGCCTCCCTGATCGGCAGCAGCCCCGCGATCAGCGCGGAGACCACCCCGACCACCCACGTCACCCGGTGCGGCACCTTGCGGACCGGGTGGGTCCGGGCGAACCACGCGGGCAGCAGCCCGTCCCGGCTCATCGCGAACCACACCCTGGTCACCGCGAGCATGTTGGCGAACATCGACGTCGTGATGCCGAGGACGGCTCCCGCGGCCACCACGATCGCCAGCGACGGCAGGCCGACCGCCGCCAGCGCGCTGGAGAACGGGCTGCGCGGGTCGATGTCCCGGTAGTCCTGCATGCCGAGCAGCACCACGCACACCAGCACGTAGACGACCGTGGCGATGCCGAGCGAGAGCACGGGCAAGACAGATAGACCCGCAGGTCGCGGCGCAACACCAAGTTGCGACCAGCGCTACAGCAACGTTGTTGAAGGTTCAAGCGATCACAAGTCGTCAGGGCTGGAGCTGGCGCACAACAGAAAAGGTAAGAACGATCATGGCTAAGTACTACCTCGACCCGCAGACCGGTCAGCGCGTGGAGATCAAGAAGACCCACAAGTTCCGCAACTTCGTGGTGTTCCCGCTGCTGGGTCTTGTGGCGATCATCGTCATCGCTTCGGCCGCGAGTGGCGGCGGGAGTGCTCCTACCGCCCCCTCTGCCCCTGGCGCGGTAGTTCCGGCCGACAACGGCTCCGCGAACACCAGTACCGTTGTGTTCGAGGTTGAGGGTGGTAGCGCCGCGTCAGTGACCTACATGGACACTCGCGGGCAGATGAGCCAGGAAACGGGCGCTGCTCTCCCCTGGCGCAGGGAGCTGACCGTTGAGAAGTCGTTCTTCATGCCCCTGTCGCTCACCGCGACCAACGGCATGAACGGCGGAAGCGGCAAGATCACGTGCCGGATCATCAAGGACGGCAAGGTTGTTGCCGAGAACAGCGGTTCGGGCCAGTTCGCCACCGTGTCGTGCAACGGCAGCTGACCCAAGCTGAACGACGAAGCCCCGGATCGTCATGTGATCCGGGGCTTCGTGCTTCTGCGCGGCCCGTCTCATGGGCGGCGCGGGTTCTGGGCAGCACGGGTCGTCCGGAGGGCCTGCGCCCACCGGTGGGAAGCAACGGGAAACCAGGCTTCCCCTGGCGTCATCCGGACCGGCGCGCCGGAGTCTGGCCGGTCAGAGCGTGAAGCCGCGCGGGAACGGGTCGGCGGGGTCGAGGAGGTACTGGCCCATGCCGGTGATCCACGCGCGTCCGGTGATCGTGGGCACCACCGCCGGGATGCCGCCGACCTCGGTCTCGGCGACCAGCCGCCCGGTGAAGCGGGTGCCGAGCAGCGACTCGTTGACGAAGTCCTGCCCCAGCGCGAGTTCGCCGCGCGCGTGCAACTGCGCCATGCGCGCCGACGTGCCGGTACCGCACGGCGAGCGGTCGAACCACCCGGGGTGGATCGCCATCGCGTTGCGGGAGTGGCTGCCGTCCCGGCCGGGCGCGACGAACTGCACGTGCTTGCAGCCGCCGATGCCGGGGTCGCCCGGGTGAACCGGGCGGTCCCGCGCGTTGATGGCGTCCATGATGGACAGTCCGGCCGAAAGGATCTCGTCCTTCCGCGACTTGTCGAACTCGACGCCGATCGCGCTGACCGGCAGGATCGCGTAGAAGTTGCCGCCGTAGGCCATGTCGTAGCGGATCCGGCCGATGCCCTCGACCTCGACCTCGGCGTCCAGGCGCACCGGGAAAGCGGGCACGTTCTGGATGGTGACCGACTCGGCGCGGCCGTCGCGCACCGCCACCTCGGCGACCACCAGCCCGGCGGGGGTGTCCAGCCGCACCCGCGTCACCGGCTCGCTGACCGCGACCATGCCGGTCTCCACCAGCACGGTGGCCACGCCGATCGTGCCGTGCCCGCACATCGGCAGGCAGCCCGAGACCTCGATGTAGAGCACTCCCCAGTCGGCGTCGGGCCTGGTCGGCGGTTGCAGGATCGCCCCGCTCATCGCGGCGTGCCCGCGCGGCTCGTTCACCAGCAGCTCGCGCACGTGGTCGAGCTCGGCCACGAAGTGCTCCCGGCGCTCGGCCATGCCGCGGCCCGGGATCGTGCCGACACCACCGGTGATGACCCGCGTCGGCATGCCCTCGGTGTGCGAGTCGACCGCCGAGAAGTACCTCGCCGCCCGCATCTCAGGCCACCACCGGTCGCGCCGCGAGGTGGTCGACGGCCCTGCGCATGTCGGCCTCCAGCGCGGCCAGCTTCTCCGGGGGCAGGGGTCCGCGCGGCGGACGGCAGGGGCCGCCGAACCTGCCCACCATCTCCATGCCGTGCTTGATGGCCTGCACGAACTCGGTGCGCGAGTCCCACCGGAACGCCGCGACCAGCGGCTCGTACAGCGCCCGGGCCTGCTCCAGCTCCCCCGCCCTGGCCAGCTCGAAGAGCCGGACCGACTCGGCCGGGAACACGTTGGGGAAGCCGGCGAACCAGCCGGTGGCCCCCATCAGCAGCGACTCCAGCACCACGTCGTCGGCCCCCGCGACGACCTCCAGCTCAGGGGCCAGCTCCCGGATCCGCAGCACCCGCCGCACGTCACCGGAGAACTCCTTGACCGCCACCACGCCGTCGATCCGGGCGATCTCGGCCACCACCTCCGGCGTGAGGTCCACCTTGGTGTCGATCGGGTTGTTGTAGACCATCACCGGCAGCCCGGCCGCGGCCACCTGCTCGAAGTGGCCGATCACCTCGGCGGTGTTCGCGCGGTACATCGTCGGCGGCAGGCAGAGCACGCCGTCCGCTCCGTCCTCGGCGGCCCGCTCCGCCCACTGCCTCGCCTGGTGGGAGCCGACGCCGTGCACGCCGACCACGACCACACCGTCCGAGCCGACCGCGTCGACGGCGGTGCGGGCGACCGCGCGGCGCTCGTCGTCGGTGAGCGACGAGTACTCGCCGAGCGAGCCGTTGGGCCCGACACCGCGGCAGCCGTTGTCGACCAGCCAGCGGCAGTGTTCGGCGTAGCGGTCGAGGTCGACCCGGAGCCCGGCGGGTGCGGCGGGGTCGGCGGCGTAGGGCAGCGCGGTGGCGACGACGACTCCGCCGAGCTTCTCGTGCGTCATTCGGTTTCCTCCTGCGGTGCTGGGGCTTCGGACAACTCGGCCAGGCGCACCGGGACGGCCACGGGGCGCCGGGCGAACGCGGTGGGATCGATCCCGGCAACCAGGTCTGCGATGTTGGGGCCGCAGATCCGGCCCTGGCAGGGGCCGAGCCCGGCCCGGCTGACGAGCTTGAGCGACCGCGCGCCGGACGCCTCGCGCCTGCCGACCGCCTCGCGCAGCTCCCGATGGTCCACCTCCTCGCAGCGGCAGACCAGCGTGTCGTCGGTGAGGCGTCCCCGCCACCCGGGCCGGAGGGGATGCGCGCGTGCCAGCGCGGCCGCGAACCGGCGCCCGTGCCGCACGGCGCGCAGCGCACGGTGCGGCATGGGCGGCCGGACTCCGAGCCGCATCGCCGCGGCGGTGCCCGCCACCTCGCCTTCGGCGGCGGAGAGCTGCGCGCCGCCGATGCCGGTGATCTCCCCCGCCGCGAACACCCCGGGCACCGACGTCGCCTGCGCCGCGTCCACCAGCACGAACCCGTCGCGCAGCTTGCAGCGGGCGGCGACGGCGAGTTCGAGCTGGGGCGAGAAGCCGAACCCGGCGCACACCGCATCCGCCCGGACCCGTTGCTCCGTGCCCGCCAGCACGTTCCAGTCGGGATCGAGCCGCGCCGTCGTCACCTCCTCGACCCGGTCCGCGCCGTGTGCCGCGATCACCGTGGTGCGCGTCCTGTACGGGACACCGTTGGCGGCGAGCACCCGGGCGTACCGGGCCAGCTCGGCGAGCTTGCCCCGACCGGTGAGCGTCCCCCGCGGGTCGCGCAGCCACCGCGAGAACGGCCGTCCCGCCTCGAGCACGCCGAGGACTCCCGCGCCGGCATCGAGCAGGGACTCCGCCACTGGCAGCAGGAACGGGCCGGTTCCGGCCACCAGTACCCGCTCGCCGACCGCGACCCCCTGCCCCTTCGCCAGCGCCTGCGCCGCTCCGGCGGTGTAGACGCCGGGCAGCGTCCAGCCGGGGAACGGCAGCGCGCGGTCGTACGCGCCCGTCGCGAGCACCAGGGCCGGGGTGTCGACGCAGCGGCCTCGGCGGCCCGGACCGTCGGCCCTGCCGGTTCGGACGTGCACCCGGTGTCCGCCGTCGATCGGCTCGACCGCCCAGACGGAACTGTCCGGCCAGTGCTCGACACCGTCCGGGAGCCCGAATTCTCCTTCTGCGGAAAGGGAGTTCTGCCGGTGGTACTGCCCGCCGGGCCGGGCGGCGGCGTCCACGAGCACAACCCGCACGCCCGCTCGCGCGGCAGCACGAGCGGCGGCCATACCCGCGGGGCCTGCACCCACGACGACGACCGTCACGACGGCAGCTCCGCTCCGCGCTGCGTGCGCACCTCGTCGCCGTCCTCCAGAACCCGTTGGCACGCCCGGACATCGGCGATCCCGTTGACCACGACGAGGCAGTCGAAGCAGACCCCGATCCCGCAGAACACCCCGCGCGGCCGCCCACCTCGGCGAGTGCTGCGCCAGGACACCTGTCCCCGCGAGAGCAGCAGTCCCGCCACCGTCTGCCCCGGCCGCGCCTGCACCCGCGCGCCGTCCACCAACACGTTCACACCGGCACCCCCCGCACGACGGCCGGCCGGTCCACCCGGAACGGCTCGGGATCGACCACCGGATCCGCTCCGGTGAACAGCTCGGCCAGCAGCCGGCCGGTGGCCGCCGCCAGCCCGATGCCCGCGCCCTCGTGCCCGGTCGCATGCCACAGGCCCGCGACCCTGGGGTCCGCGCCGATGACGGGCAGGTGGTCCGGTGCGTACGGGCGGAAACCGCCGTAGGCGCGCATCACCGGCACGTCGGCGAGGCCCGGGAACAATCCGACCGCCTTGCGCGCGAGTTCGCGCAGCACGTCGGGGCGGATGGTCTCGTCGAAGCCGGCCCGCTGGCGGCTCGACCCGATCAGCACCGTCCCTGCCCTGGTCGATTCGACCACCGTGGAGGTTTGCAGATCCGCGTCGCCGCTGGAGACCGCACCGACGTAGTCGGCGTCGTAGACCTTGTGCCGCACCGTGCCCTCCGGCAGCGGCCCAGTGACCAGGACCAGGCCGCGGCGCGGGAGCACCGCGACCGGTGCGCCCGCGGCGGACGCGAACTCGCCCGCCCACGGCCCGCACGCGTTGACCACGGCGCCGCAGGGCACGGCGCCGCGGTCCGTGCGCACCTCGGCGACCGACCCGTCGGCCCGGCGGCGAACGCCGAGCGCGGCCACACCGGGACGCACCTCGCCGCCCCTGGCGCGCACCGCCGCCAGCAACGTGGTCGCGGCGAGCACGGGCTGCAACTGAGCGTCGTCCGGGTAGTGCACGGCGGCGGTGACGCGGGGCGTCAGGTACGGCTCCAGTTCGGTCGCCTGCGCGGCGGTGATGACCTCGGCGCGGACCTCCACCGCGCGCTGCGCGCGGGCGAACTCGACCAGCGGCCCGGCGCTCTCGCCGGTGGTCGCCACGACGATGCCGCCCTTGGGTTCCCATTCGACGTCGCCCAGCGCCTCGCCGAGTTCGGCGCGCAGTTCACCGAGCAGCTCCGGCCAGATCCTCCGGGACGCCTTGGCCAGTTCGAGTTCCGGTCCCGGGGCCTTGTCCGAGACGAGCACGTTGCCCTCGCCTGCCGCGGTCGTACCGCCGGCCGGGGCGCCGCGGTCGAGCACGGTCACCCGCAGACCCCGCGCGCTCAGCGCCTCCGCACACGCGGCACCGATGACTCCGGCGCCGACGACCACGACATCGCAATGCTGCAAACCGGACTCCCGACGTTCATTTCAATGAACGATCGGAGACTAAGTCCGGGTGTGATCCAGGTCAACCCCGGACCCGGGACGAGCCCGGTGGACGTCTTCTGATCCTTGCCCCGGTTTGCTCACTCGGCTTGCTCACTCGGGTTGCGACGTCGCGCACGAACCGCCGAGCGCGGGCGGTCCGGCGTCGGCCGGGTACTCCAGCAGCAGCACCGAGACCACCGGCCCTCCCACCGTCTCGTAGATGTGCGGCTGCTGGGCGGGGAAGCAGACGTAGTCGCCCGCCTCCAGCTCGAACGGCGCCTCCGGTGGCCCCACCCTGAGCACGCCGGAGGTGACGACCACGTGCTCGCGGCCGGGATGGCCTTGCGAGCGCTGCACCTCGCCGGGACGGACCCGCTGGTCGTACAGCTCGACGACGGTCTCGGTGAGGTCCATCCGCCGCAGCATGCGCAGGTCCACCGCGTTGCTGCTGAGCACCTCCAGCCCGCGGGAGCGGACCAGCACGACCTCGGGGTCGAGGCGTTCGGTCAGCAACGACGACACCGGCACCGAGAGAGCGTTCGACAAACTGAACACAGTCTCGATCGTCGGGTTGCCCGCCCCGGACTCCAGCTGCGACAGCGTTCCCTTCGCGATGCCGGACCGGCGCGCCACTTCCGACAACGACAGACCGGCCCGCTCCCGCAGCGCGCGCAAGTTCGCCGCGAGCACCTGCCCCGCGCTTTCCCGGCCCACCGGGCCTCCTTCCCGCAGTCGCGCCGGCCCGACCGGCGCGACTGCCAAGACTACGTCCGGCCTCGAACACCGCAGGTTCGCCGCTGGTGGTCTTCGCCTGACCGGAGAGCCCGGCCCTCCCCGAGCCGGAGGGGCCACGGCCTTTTCAGCACTGCAAGCTCTTGTGCACCTTGCGAAGCAGCGCGGAAGAATCAAGTTCCTGACCAACCTGGAACAGGTAGCCGGCCGGCGACTCCCTGACCGCATCGCGCCGCTGTGCCCGCGCCTGCAAGGGCACGGCGCTGATGGTGGCCGCGATCCCCGCGGCCCCGCTCAGCAGCGGGCTGATCCCGATGAACTGGGACGCGGTGGCGAGCAACGAGGGCAGCGCGAACGACTTGATGTTCACGAACGCCTTGGCCGCCTCGAGGTTCACGCTGCGCAACCGCTCGCGCAGGCCCGCGAGTTCACGCCCGACCGTACGCTGGACCTCGTCGCGAACGTACTCCTGGAAAACGTTGAACTCCTCGATGTCCTCGACTCCGGCGAGCCCTTCGACCTGTGCGGTCACGTATTCGCGGAACGTGTCGAATTCCGGACCGAACCCGTCCGAGCCTCGATGATCTTGTCGATCGGCACTTGCCCGAGCCCGGCGGGCACGACGGTCTCGACCGACATCAGCGCGAAGGCCTGGAGGACGTCCTTGCGGTGGGAATCGACCTGACCTGTGATCTCGCCGCCGAGGAGCACGCCGGCGATCCTGTCGACCGTCCACCCCGAGGTGGCCGAATGCGGGATGACCTGGTCGGTGACGGGGTGCAGCCGGTTCCTCGCCGCGTTCGTGGAGCTCCGGCGCCACGTCGACGAACCAGCCGAGATCGTCGCGCAGTCGCCGGGCGGTGTAGGAATCCATCGTCGGGTATCCCGGCGGACGGAGCCTGCCCATCTTCGGCGTACCCGCCGCGGGGCGCGCACCGCCCGAGGACGATCATGCGTGCGATGGCCGACCGTGCGACTCTGGCCGAGCGCATGAGCCGACGGGGGTAGCCATGGGGCTGGTGAGTGAGCAGCCACTGTTCGAGGCGTTCGGTCAGCGCGCGCTGCTGTTGACCACTTACGGCGGCGCCGACTTCGGCGAGTGCCTGACCACCGGTGCCCGGGTCGGCGCCGGGTCGGGCGATGACTGGCACCGCGAGTGGGTGGCCACCGCGGACCGGGTCGCGGCGTGGGGCGAGGAGTCCGAGCGCGGCAAGCACGCGGTGAGCGCGCGGTCCGCCTTCTTCCGCGCGGCGACCTACTACCGGGTCGCGAACATGCCGCTCTTCGGCGCACCGGTCGACCCGCGGCTGCGCGAGACCTTCGACAAGGAGACCGAGGTCTTCCTCAGGGCCGCCAGGCAGCCCGTCTGGCCCGACATCGAGCCCGTGGAGATCCCGTTCGGTTCGACGACGCTGCCGGGCTACCTGGTCACGGTCGACGACTCGGGTGCACCGCGCCCGACCATCGTGCACACCAACGGATACGACTCGACGATCCAGGAGATGTACTTCGCGCACGCACCCGAAGCGCTGGCGCGGGGTTACAACGTGCTGCTCTACGACGGCCCGGGGCAGGGCAGGCCCCTGATCCACCAGGGCCTGCACATGCGGCCGGACTGGGAGGCCGTCGGCCGGGCCGTGGTCGACTACGCCCTGACCCGTCGCGAGATCGAACCCAGCGCGATCGTGCTGTCGGGATGGAGCTTCGGCGGCTACCTGGCCCCGAGGGCCGCCGCCTTCGACGACCGCCTGGCGGCCCTGGTGGCCGACCCCGGGATGTGGGACCAGCGGGAAGGGATCGTCCGGATGCTGCCCGTCGACGACGAGGCCAAGCAGCGCTTCCCCGACGTGGACCCGCACGTGCTAGATCCCATGGTGGAGTGGTTGGAAAGCCCCGAGGCACCGGCGGAGATGCGCTGGAAGCTGCTCCAGCGGGGACTGTGGGTCCACGGAGTGCCGACCCTCTTCGAGTACATGCGCGCGATGATGGACTTCCAGCTCTCGCCGGTGGCCGCGCGGATCCGGTGTCCGACGCTGGTGACCCAGTCCGAGAACGACCCGCTCGCCGGCGCGGCGGGCATGCTCCACGACAGTGTCGGCGCCACGCGCAAGGCGCTCGTGCGGTTCACCGCGGCGGAAGGCGCGGGCGGCCACTGCGAGGCCACCGCACGCCGCCTCTACCACCAGCGCGTCTTCGACTGGCTCGACGAAGTGCTCAGCGGCTGATCGGCTCCCGGCCGCCGCCGGATCCAGTAGGCGAGTACGGCGGCGGCGAGCAGCGGGCTTCACACCGGGTACGGGAACAACAGCACCGTCAGCGCTTCCCCGCGCCGGACGGCGTTGACGACGATCCCCGGGGCCGACATGCAGCACGCGAGGGCGACCAGACCGCCGGGTACGACTGCCAGCGGGAGGGCAACCGGACGTTCGTGCAGCCACGGCACCCAGCGCGGGAAGACCTCGCCCCACCGGCTGATCAGCCCCAGGACCGGCACGCACGCCAGCAACGCCGCGATGCCGATCAGCGCGCCCTGCATGCGGGTCGTGAACCCGTCGTGGACGCCAGGCATCCCGACCGGCCAAGGGCGTGAGCCAGGTGAGGCGGACCAACGCGTACGGCAGCGGGCACAGCGCGGCGCCGACGGTGACCGGACGTCCCCATCTCTCCGCCGACTCCGGTCGCGTCCAGCGCGCGGTGCGGCCCGGCCGCCCCGTCGAATGCCAGAGGCGGAAGGCGAACACCGCCCAGAACACGGTCATCCCCAGGTTCGCCACCGTCCACAGCAACCGCGTTCCGAAAGGCCGCCCGCCGATCCAAGTCATGCGTATGGGGATAATGTCGGGTTCGCCGTGGTCCGCGCGGGCACCGTGGGCTCCAGCGGCGACCGCAGCGAGCTGCGCATCGACGCGCTGACCCGGCCGGCCGCCGAGGCGCTGCGCGCGGAGCTGCTCAGCCGCGCCGGGGCCGACGTGGCGGGCGATCCGCTGCTGGCCTCGCTCGACCCGCGCTGGACGCGCTCCGCGCCGTTGACGTTCTGGGTGTTCGGCGGTGTCTTCGTCGTCCTCGGCAGCACCTACCGGCTCTTCGACGCGCTCGGCGTCGAGCTCTGGCGGGTCGGTTTCGTCCAGCGAGCGTTCGCCGAGTTCGGCGCGAGCGCGCTGTGGCTGACCATTCCCCTGCTCGTGCTGGGCATCGCGGCCATCGGCAGCGTGGGCGCGGTCGCGCTCTACGTGGAGAACTGGTGGCGCTTCCGCCTGGAGTGGACCGGCCCGGCGACGCTGCGGGTGCGCCGCGGCCTGCTGACCACGCGGTCGGTGTCGATGGACCGCGGGCAGGTTCGCGGTGTGCAGCTTTGCGAGCCCTTGCTGCTGCGCGCGGGCGGTGGCCGCTGCGCCGCCACCCCCGCGTCGCGTTGTGCCTGGCGGGTGGTGCGCGGGATGACGTTCGTCGTGCTACCGGTGTCGGTGGCGCTCGCGGTGCTGGGACCTGCTGTTCTCGGTGGCCCTGCTGCACTGCGCGTGGATCTTCCTCGTCCTCGCGACTCCGGTCACCTGGTGGCTGGCCGCCGACGCGTACCGGAACCTGGGGCACGGCCTCGACGGAGAGCACGTGGTCGCGCGGTCGGGTACCTTCCACCGGACCTCGGTGGCGTTGCAGCGGCGCGGCATCGTGGCGTGGACGTTCAGCTCGTCGCCGTTCTCCCGCCGGGCCGGGGTGCAGACCCTGACCGCCGCGGTCGCCGCCGGCGAGCAGGGATACCGGATTCCCGACATCGCGGTGCAGGACGCGGCGCGCTTCGCCGACATCGCCGCACCCGGCATCATCGGCGAGTTCCTGGTACCCGACCAGAGCACTTCTCAACGCGCGTAGGAGCGCCTGGTGGATTCGTCCACACCGGACGGATCCACCAGGCGCCGAGCACCACCTCGCGGCAGGCTCGCCTCAGCCCTCCGGCTCGCGGCCTTCCTCCAGCACGGCGTCGAGCGTGCGGGCCCACTGCCGGACGATGCCGCGGCGGCGCCTGCTGTCGTCGGTCAGGACGTTGGCCAGTCCCAGGCCGCGCGCCATGTCCAGGGTCGCCTGCACGGTCTCGCGCACGCCCGGCACCGACTCGTCTACGCCGAGCAGCTCGACCGCCAGCCGGTGCGCCTCCCGGCCCACCCGCGCCTCCACCGGGACGACCTGCTCGCGCAGCGCCTCGTCGGAGGACGCCGCCACCCACAGCTGGAGCGCGGCGCGGAAGACGGTGCCGGTGTAGAGGCGCACCAGGATGTCGACCACGCCCTCGGTGCGGCCCTTGCCCCTGGGCAGCTTGGTGATCTGCTCGTGGATCTCGCTGATCCGGGCGTCGGTCACGTGCGACACCGCCGCGGTGACCAGGTCCTCCCGCGTCGGGAAGTGGTGCTGGGCGGCTCCTCTGGAGACCCCGGCGCGCTCGGCGACCACCGACACCGTGGTGCCGGTCCAGCCGTGCTCGGCCAGGGAGTCGACCGCGGCCTCCAGCAGCCGTCGCCGGGTCGCCCGGCTGCGGTCCTGCTGGGGTCCGCGCGCGGCGGTCGCGATCACCGGTCCTCCTCGTGCTCTAGCCTGCGACCAGCCTAAGTCGCCGGTCGCGGGTGGCGGCTGCCCGGCTCAGTACGACCGGGGCAGCCCGAGCGAGTTCTGGGCCACGAAGTTGAGGATCATCTCGCGGCTCACCGGCGCCACCCTGGCCAGCCTGCACGCGCTCAGCATCGACGCGACCCCGTACTCGGTGGTCAGGCCGTTGCCGCCCATGCTCTGCACCGCCTGGTCGACCGACCGCACCGCGACCTCCCCGGCCGCGTACTTGGCCATGTTGGCCGCCTCGCCCGCCGCCTCGTCGTTCCCGCTGTCGTAGAGGTGCGCCGCCTTCTGAGTCATCAGCCGGGCCAGCTCCAGCTCGATCTTGACCTGAGCGAGCGGGTGCGCGAGCCCCTGGTGCGAGCCGATGGGCGTGCCCCACACCGACCGCTCCTTGACGTAGGAGACGGCCTTACCGAGGGCGTGGCGTGCGGTGCCGAGCGCGAGCGCGGAGGCCATCACCCGCTCGGGGTTGAGCCCGGCGAACAGCTGGAGCAGCCCGGCGTCCTCGCTGCCGACGAGCGCGTCACCTGGCAGCCGGACGTCGTCGAGGAACAGCGAGTACTGCCGGTCGGGGCTCACCAGCTCCATCTCGATGTGCTGGGCCTCGAACCCCGGCGCGTCCTTGGGCACCACGAACAGCGCGGGTTTGAGCTTGCCGGTCCGGGCGTCCTCGGTGCGGCCCACGACGAGCACCGCGTCGGCGACGTCGATGCCGGAGATGAAGACCTTGCGCCCGGACAGGACCCAGTCGCCGCCGTCACGGCGCGCGGTGGTGGTGATGCGGTGGGAGTTCGAGCCCGCGTCGGGTTCGGTGATGGCGAAGGCCATCGTGAGCGAACCGTCGGCGAGGCCGGGCAGCCAGCGGCGCTTCTGCTCGTCGGTGCCGAACCGGGCGATCACCGTGCCGCAGATGGCCGGCGAGACCACCATCATCAGCAGCGGGCACCCGGCGGCGCTGAGCTCCTCCAGGACGATGGAGAGCTCCGAGATGCCCGCGCCGCCGCCCCCGTGCTCCTCCGGGATGTTCACCCCGAGGTAGCCGAGCTTGCCCACCTCCCGCCACAGCTCGGTGGTCTGCCCGCCCGAGCGGGCCTGGCGCACGTAGTAGTCGTAGCCGTAGCGCTCGCCGAGCTCGGCTACGGCGCTGCGCAGGGCCCTGCGCTCGGCGGTCTCCTCGAAACCCATGCTTCCTCCGTCATGACGCTGGTTCTCCGGGCGTCGGGCGGTCACTCGGTGCGGACGACGGCGAGCACCGCGCCCATCTCGACCTGCTGCCCCGCCGACACTGGCAGTTCGCCCACGGTGCCGTCAGCCGGGGCGGTGATGCGGTGCTCCATCTTCATGGCCTCCATCCACAGCAGCGGCTCTCCGGCGCTCACCCGCTGGCCCTCGGTGACCGCGACGCGCGTCACCGTCCCCGGCATCGGAGCGACCAGCGATCCCGCGGGGACGTCGGCCGACGGGTCGGGGAACCGTTCGCACCTGGTCAGCGCCACCGGGCCGGACACCGAGTCGACCTCGACCCGGGTCCCGTAGCGGGCGATGCGGAAGGTCCGGCGCACCCCGGCCTCCTCCAGCACAACGCGCTCGGGCTCGGCCCGCACGAGGGCGACGCCGTCGAACCCCTCGGCGCGCAGGCCGTCGCGGTCCAGCCGGTAGCCGACCTCGTGCGGCCCGGAAGGCCCGGCGAAGCGCTTGGTCTGCGGCACCGACACCACGTTGCGCCACCCGCTCGGGAGTCCGGGCGCGACGGTGGTGTCGCGCCGGTTCGCCGCGGCCTCTGCGAGCGCGGCTGCGAGGGCCGAAAGCGCCTCCGTCCGCTCGTCGGCCAGCGGCCTGGACAGCTCGGCCAGGCCGTGGGTGTCGAAGAACGACGTGTCGGTGTCACCCGCGCGGAACGCCGGGTGCTCCAGCACGCGCACCAGCAGGTCGCGGTTGGTCTTCAGGCCGTGGATGCGGGCCCGCGTCAGCGAGTCGGACAACCTGCGCACCGCCTGCGCGCGGGTCGGGGCCCACGAGACGACCTTCGCCAGCATCGGGTCGTAGTGCACGCCCACGTGCGAGCCGCTGAGCACGCCGCCGTCCAGGCGGACGCCCGCCGTCCCCGGCACGCCGAACTCGGCGTCCACATCGGACAGCTCGAAGCGGTGCAGGGTGCCGCTCTGAGGGCGCCAGTCCTCGGCCGGGTCCTCGGCGTAGAGGCGGACCTCGACGGCGTGCCCGCGCGGCGGTGGCGGTTCGCCGGGCAGCCGCTGCCCCTCGGCCACGGCCAGTTGGGAGGCCACCAGGTCGATGCCGGTGACGCACTCGGTGACCGGGTGCTCCACCTGCAGCCGGGTGTTCATCTCCAGGAAGAAGAACCGCCCGTCGCCGGTGGCCAGGAACTCCACCGTCCCCGCCCCGACGTAGGAGACGGCCTTGGCCGCCGCGCGGGCGGCGTCGAACAGCCGCTCCCGCATCCCCTCGTCCACCAGCGGGGACGGCGTCTCCTCCACGACCTTCTGGTGCCGCCGCTGGATGGAGCACTCGCGCTCCCCCACCGCCCACACCGCGCCGTGGACGTCGGCCATGACCTGGACCTCGATGTGCCTGCCGGACTCCAGGTAGGGCTCGCAGAACACGGTGGCGTCGCCGAACGCCGACAGCGCCTCCGCGCTCGCCGACTCGATCTCGGAGGGCAGCTCGGCCAGCGCGCGCACCACCCGCATGCCCCGGCCGCCACCACCCGCGGACGCCTTGACCAGCACCGGCAGGTCGGCTTCGGTCACCTCCACCGGGTCGAGCTCGCCGAGAACCGGCACGCCGGCCTCGGCCATCATCCGCTTCGCGGTGACCTTGGAGCCCATCGCCTCGATGACCTCGGGCGGCGGTCCGACCCAGGTGAGCCCCGCGTCGAGAACCGCACGGGCGAACTCGGCGTTCTCCGACAGGAACCCGTACCCGGGGTGCACGGCGTCGGCGCCGGTGGCACGCGCGGCCGCCACGACCAGGTCGCCGCGCAGGTAGGTGTCGGCCGCGGCGTCGCCGGGCAGGCGGACCGCGAGGTCGGCCTCGCCGACGTGCGGCGCGCCGGCGTCGGCGTCGGAATGCACCGCGACGGTGGAGATGCCGAGACGGCGGCAGGTGCGCAGCACGCGGCGGGCGATCTCGCCCCGGTTGGCCACCAGCAGCCTGCGGATCTGGGCGGGTGGGTTGCTCGTCAAGGTCGCTCGCCTCTCACATCCGGAAGACGCCGTAGCCGGTGGCGCCCTCGACCGGTGCGCTGTGGATCGCCGACAGGCACAGCCCGACCACGGTGCGGGTGTCGCGCGGGTCGATCACGCCGTCGTCGTAGAGCCGCCCGGACAAAAACATCGGCAGCGACTCGGCCTCGACCTGGTTCTCCACCGCTTCGCGCATCGCGGCGTCCTGCTCCTCCGCGTACTCGCGGCCCCCGGCCGCGGCGGCCTGCCGGGCCACGATCGAGAGCACGCCCGCGAGCTGCTGCGGTCCCATCACCGCGGACTTCGCGCTGGGCCAGGCGAACAGGAACCGCGGGTCGTAGGCGCGCCCGCACATCCCGTAGTGGCCCGCGCCGTAGGAGGCGCCCATCAGCACCGAGATGTGCGGGACCGCCGAGTTGGACACCGCGTTGATCATCATCGCGCCGTGCTTGATGATCCCGCCCTGCTCGTAGGACCTGCCGACCATGTAGCCGGTGGTGTTGTGCAGGAACAGCAACGGGGTGTTCGCCTGGTTGGCCAGCTCGATGAACTGGGTGGCCTTCTGCGCCTCCTCGCTGAACAGCACGCCCTGCGCGTTGGCCAGGATGCCGACCGGGTAGCCGTGCACCGAGGCCCAGCCGGTGACCAGGCTCGGACCGTAGGAGGTCTTGAACTCGTCGAAGTCCGAATCGTCCACGACCCGCGCGATGACCTCGCGGGGGTCGAACGGCGTCTTCAGGTCGGTCGGCACGATGCCCAGCAGGTCGTCCTCGTCGAAACGCGGCGCCACCACCCGGTGTCTCGGCGCGGGACCCTTCTTGGTCCAGTTGAGGCGGGCGACGATGCGGCGGCCGATGCGCAGCGCGTCCAGCTCGTCGGCGGCGTAGTGGTCGGCAAGCCCGGAGGTGCCCGCGTGCATCCTCGCGCCGCCGAGCGACTCGTCGTCGGACTCCTCACCAGTGGCCATCTTCACCAGCGGCGGGCCGCCGAGGAACACCTTCGCCTGCTCGGCGACCATGACGACGTGGTCGGACATGCCCGGCACGTAGGCGCCACCGGCGGTGGAGTTGCCGAACACCAGCGAGATCGTCGGGATCCCCGCCGCCGAGAGCCTGGTGAGGTCGCGGAAGATCCGGCCACCGGGGATGAAGATCTCCTTCTGCGACGGCAGGTCCGCGCCACCGGACTCGACCAGGTTGATCAGCGGCAGCCGGTTCTGCATCGCGATCTCGTGCGCCCGCAGCACCTTCTTGAGCGTCCACGGGTTGCTCGCGCCGCCGCGCACCGTCGGATCGTTGCCGGTGATCACGCACTCGACGCCCTCGACCACGCCGATGCCCGTGACGACGCTGCCGCCGACCTGGTAGTCCGAACCCCACGCCGCCAGCGGCGAGAGCTCCAGGAACGGCGCGTCCTCGTCGAGCAGCGCCTCGATGCGCTCGCGCACCAGCAGCTTGCCGCGCTTGTGGTGCCGCTCGGTGTACTTGGGCCCGCCGCCGGCCACCGCCTTGGCGTGCTCGGCGGCCAGATCGTCGAGCTTTTCCCGCATCGCGGCGCGGTTGCCGAGGAACGCCTCACCGGCGGTGTCCACTTGCGACTTCAACGCCGTCATACCCTCTCCCCCGCATGATTCGTTGCGGTCCGGACGAACCGGCCGTGCCGGCCGGCGGCTGGCGCGGCAACGCCCGCACTGCGCGCTCGACCGATCACAGCAACACCTCCGGGATCTCCACTTCACGTCCGCGCAGCCATTCGCCGACCGCCTTGGCCTGCGGGTCGAACCGCGCCCGTGCCGCGACCCCTTCGCCGAGCAGCCCTTCCACCACGAAGTTCAGCGCGCGCAGGTTCGGGAACACGTGCCGCCGGACCGGCAGGCCGGCGGTCTCCGGGAGCAGTCGGCGCAGTTCGTCGACGGTGAGCGCATGCGCCAGCCACCGCCATTCCTGGTCACTTCGGACCCACACACCGATGTTGGCGTCACCGCCCTTGTCGCCGCTGCGCGCACCGGCTATCCGGCCGAGCGGCACCACGCGAGCGGGACCGCCCGGCAGCGGCTCGGGCAGCACGGGGCCGGAAACCGGCTCCAGTTCCCGGGTTTCCGACGGAGGCGCGATCGCCACCTGCTCGCCGGAGGGCAGCACGGCGACGTGCGGCACCTGCTTCGCATCCACATAGGACTCGGTGAAGA
This sequence comes from Saccharopolyspora erythraea, assembly GCF_018141105.1. Taxonomy (NCBI): domain Bacteria; kingdom Bacillati; phylum Actinomycetota; class Actinomycetes; order Pseudonocardiales; family Pseudonocardiaceae; genus Saccharopolyspora; species Saccharopolyspora erythraea. Next base: position 5,036,841 of record NZ_CP054839.1, read on the forward strand.
CACCGTATGGGGAGGCGTCGGCAGGCGGCGCGGTGACGTGGAAGCCCGGATAGCTGGCCAGCGCCAGCTCCACCGCCGCACCGCTGAACGCCCGCCCGGCGACCTTCGGGTCGGTGTCCTTCACCAAGCAGCGGAGCACCGCGCTGGCCTCCTCCTGCACACCCGCGTCGGCGTTCTCGGTGCGCGCCAGCGTCCAGCGCACCTCGGCGGGCGGCCGCGCGGCGAGCGCGGCGTCGAGCTGGGCCCGCGCCAGCGCGGCCTTCTCCGCCACGTCGAGCCCGGTCAACACGAACTCGACCTGGTTGTGGAAGCCGCCGAGCCGGTTGAGCGACACCTTGACCTGCGGTGGCGGAGGTTCTCCCGCCGCCCCGCTGACGCGGACCCGGTCGGGTCCGAGCTGTTCCAGCTCGACCGAGTCGAAGCGGGCCGTGACGTCGGGACCCGCGTAACGCGCGCCCGCGATCTCGTAGAGCAGCTGCGCGGTGACCGTTCCCACCGTGACCGCGCCGCCTGTGCCGTCGTGCTTGGTGATGACGCTGCTGCCGTCGGCGTGGACCTCGGCGATCGGGAAACCCGGCCTGGAGAGGTCGTGGCCGGCACGGGTGAGCTCGGTGAAGAAGGAGTAGTTCCCGCCGGTGGCCTGCGTGCCGCACTCGAGGACGTGGCCCGCGACGACCGCGCCCGCCAGCGCGTCGTAGTCCTCCCGGCTCCATCCGTGGTGCGCGGCGGCCGCGCCGACCAGCAGCGAGGCGTCGGTGACCCGGCCGGTGACCACGACGTCGGCCCCGCCGTGCAGGCACTCGGCGATGCCCCACGCCCCGAGATAGGCGTTGGCGGTCAGCGGCTCGCCGAAACCGAGCTCGCCGGCGCGCTCGAGCAGGTCGTCACCTTCGACGTGGGTGACCGCGAGGTCCAGCCCCAGCCGCGAGGCCAGCTCCTCCAGCGCGCGGCGCAGCCCGCGCGGGTTGAGCCCACCGGCGTTGACCACGACCTTGACGCCGCGCTCCAGAGCCAGTCCGAGACCGTCCTCCATCTGGCGCAGGAAAGTCCTGGCATAGCCCCGGTCCGGGTCCTTCATCCGGTCACGGCCGAGGATCAGCATCGTCAGCTCGGCGAGGTAGTCGCCGGTGAGCACGTCGAGCGGCCCGCCGGTCAGCATCTCCCGCACGGCGGAGAAGCGGTCGCCGTAGAACCCCGACGCGTTGCCGATCCGCACCGGCTTCCCGGCGGTCACGCGGTCGCCCCGGGGCGGTTCGGGTGGGTGGCTGTCGCGGCGAACGGCCTGGCGTTTGCCTCGGTGTGGTCCGCGGTTCGTTCGATGCGGTCCGTGGTTGCTTCGGCACGACCCGGCTGGGCGGTCACCACCGCCGGACCCGGCCGCCTGGTCGAACCGGCGCGACCGGGTGGCCGGACCGCGCCCGCACTGCGCCCCAACACCATGCGGGACATCGTGGCAGCAGCCCGCGGAGAAAAGCAAGCAATCATGCTTGCTTTTTTCCATTCGGGTGACTCGCACCGCCCCGACCACGGACAACTGGGAATGTGGGATCGCGTTCCTACTTTTCGCGGTGTGGCGCGAGGCCGATCAGGCGGTTGACTCACGGCCTGCATGCTCGCTCGAAGCTGAGGAGGCAGCGTGGGAGTGCCATCCGGCCGTCGCGGCCGAGTTCTGGGGGTCAGCCGAGTTCCGGGGGTCAGCCGAGTTCCGGGGGTCAGCCGAGTTCTGGGGGTCAGCCGAGTTCCGGGGGTCAGCCGAGTTCCGGGGATCAGCCGAGTTCTGTCGGTCACGGTGAGCGCGCTGGTCGCGGGAACGAGCCTCGCCGGCGCGCCGGCGACGGCGCGGCCGCTCGCGGGGGCGGAGCAGCCCGGCGCGTCGGCGACTGCGCAGCAGCCCGACGTGGTGGCGCACGCCGGGCCCGCGGCCGCACCGCCGGTCACCTGGGTCCAGTGCGACGACGAAGCGCTCTCCGGAGTCTCACCCGGGCAGCGCCACCTGTTCTCGTGCGCGAAGTACCCGGTCCCCCTCGACCACGACGACCCGGGCAAGGGCACCGTCGAGCTCGCCATGATGCGGCGGGCCGCGGCCGTGCCGGGCCAGCGCATCGGCTCGCTGTTCCTCAACCCCGGCGGGCCGGGCGGGGCCGGCTTCTCCCGGCCGGTGACCGCTCCGGAGAAGTTCGACCCCGCGGTGCTGAACCGCTTCGACATCGTCGGGTTCGACCCGCGAGGCGTCGACCGCAGCACCCGGCTGCGCTGCTTCACCTCCGCCGAGCAGGCCAACGAGGTCTTCGGGCGGATGTGGGCCGTGCCGGTCACCGGCGCGCAGGTCGACAGCACCATGGATGCGTACCGCGACCAGGGCGCGCTGTGCGGGAAGAACGCAGGTGAGCTGCTTGGGCACATGTCCACCAAGGACGTCGCGCGCGACCTGGACCTGATGCGCCAGGGCGTCGGCGACCAGCAGCTCAACTACGTCGGCTTCTCCTACGGCACGCTGCTCGGCGCGACCTACGTCAACCTCTTCCCGGAGCGCAGCAGGGCGATCGTCCTGGACGGCAATGTCGACCCGGCCCTGCGGACCTCCGACGGCGTGCAGTACGACCGGGAACGCGCCCGGGGCTTCGAGCTCGCCCTCGACGCCTTCCTCAAACGGTGCGCCGAATCCGCCGACAAGTGCGCGTTCAGCCCGGGTGACCCGCGGGCGAAGTTCGACGAGATGCGCGAGCGGCTGCGCCAGGGTCCGGTGACCATGCCGGACGGCTCGGCCATCACCCTCGACATGTTCACCGCGGGCATCTCGGGGGCGCTCTACGACACCGACGACTTCCGCGCGATCGCCACCGACCTGCAGATGCTGTACCAGGCGATGCACCCGGAACAGGCCGCCGTCGTGCCACCCCGGCCCCTGACCGTACTCGGCAGGCTCACCCACGGTGGCCGCCACGACGGACTGCCGCCGGCCGACGCCGAGACCTACACCGACGACACCTACTTCGGCGTGAACTGCACCGACAAGCCTATGCCCAGGCACCCGTGGAAGGTGCCCGGCATCGCCGTGCAGTGGGAGCGGGAGTCGCCGACCTTCGGCCGCTACCAGGCGTTCAGCGACCTCGCGGGATGCTCCTACTGGCCCCCGACGAACCCCGACGTCCACCGCGGGCCGTGGAGGCACCGCGCGGCGAACCCGGTTCTGGTGCTGGGCAACTATTACGACCCCGCGACGCAGTACGAGTTCTCGCGCCGGATGACCGACCAGCTCGGCAACGCCCGGCTGGTGAGCGTCGACGCCTTCGGGCACTGCATCCTCGGTGACAGCTCCTGCGCGGACCGGATCACGGCGGCCTACCTGACCGACTTGAAGGTGCCCGAGCCCGGACAGGTGTGCCGCCCCGACAAGCAGCCCTTTGAGTGAGCAGGGGGTCCATGCGCTGGGGCTGGCGGGTTGGGGCCGGTCGGCTCAGGAGCTGGCCTGCTTTTCGGCGCAGCGGTGGGGTCTCGCGGTGGCGGGGCCGCGTGGCGGCGGGGTCTCGCGGTAGCGGGGCCCCACCACGCCCGGGCACGCGAGGCTTGGCGTGGACGGATCAGGCGATGTGGAAGGTGAACCGGACCTTGCCGATCCAGATCTCGTCGCCGTCGGCCAGGCGCTTCCAGTCCACCGGCCGCCGGTTGAGGTAGGTCCCGTTCAGCGAGCCGCCATCGGCCAGGAAGTAGCGGCCGTCCTGGCGGACCAGCTCGGCGTGGAAGCGGGACACGGTGACGTCGTCCAGCACGATGTCGCACTCGCGGTGCCTGCCGATCGTCGTGGTGGCACTCGTGATCGCGAACCCCGAACCCTTGTCCGGCCCCCGGTTCACCACCAGCCACGCCGAGTCACCGACTTCGAGGGTCTGCGGAGCACCCACGAGGTCCTCGGAGGGGCGAGCGGCCGGGATCACCATGCCGGGCCTCGTCGCCTGCACACCGGTGGTGTCCGCGGGCGACAGCACGTCGGATCGGGTACGGGTCATGATCGTTCTCCAAACGGGCAACACTGCCGGTACGTGGGATGCACACGGGGAACGCCGAACACACCGCTTCCCACGGTCGCTGTCGGCTACCACTGCGAGGATGCATGCGCAACGGCACCTCGCGACCGGGCCCTTGGTCCTGACTTGGGGACAGCCCCAGGCTGGGAGGGGAGGAGGCCCGCTCGCGGAGCGGGCGGGGGGAAGGTCTTTCGGCCTGGGGCTGAGGGGAGGTGGGCGTGAGGGTGGGGCGGTTGTGGGTCGCGGCTGGACTAGTGCTGCGTCAGGCTACGTTTGCCCGTTGGACGATCTTGCGTAGTCGGGGGTTGTCGGTGTTGCGGTTTCGCCAGGCGATGTAGCGGCGGATCATGCTGGCTTGTTCGGTGTGGCTGGTGTGGTCGGTGCCGTTGAGGGTGAAGTAGCGCAGCGCGGTGAATTGAGCCTCGATGCGGTTGATCCAGGACGAGTTCGTTGGCGTGTAGGCGATCTCGACGTTGTTGGCCTCAGCCCAGACCGAGACCCTGGTGTCGATCCGGGTGCTCAGATGCGGGCTGGCGTTGTCGCAGACGATCGCGATGCGCACCTTCGGTGGATACAGACCGCGCAGGTAGCGGCAGAACTGGAGAAACTGGGTTCGCTTCTTGGATGTCTTGACGTGTCCGTACATTCTGTCGGTGGCCAGGTCGAGAGCGGCGAGCAGGTGGCGGACCCCGTGGGGACGCGTGTAGGTAGCTCGTTGCCGGGGCCGGGGGTCACGGCCGGGATCTTTGTGCTTGCCACCCCGCTCGGCCCACTGCCGTCCTGGGTGGGGTTGCAGGTTCAGTGGCCCGAATTCGTCCATGCTGAACACCACGGTCGGATCGTCGGTCTCGCCGACGATCTCGCCGTCGGCGATCGCATACAGGTGCTCGATACGAGCTTTCTTCACCGCATAGTCCGGATCCCGGGAGGTCTTCCAGGTCTTTATCCGTTGAAACGACACCCCTTCCGCGCGCAGGATCGCGCGCAGGCCCTCGTGGCTGATGTCCTCGACCACCCCCTCGGCGACCAGGAAATCCGCCAGCTTGGTCAGACTCCAGGTCGAAAACGGCAGCCCGTGCTCGGCAGGCTTGGACTTGGCGACCTTCTTGATCTCTCGCCGCTGCGGCAGAGTGAACGTCGGCGGACGTCCACCCTTGTATTTCGGGTACAGCGAGTCGAACCCGTCGGTGTTGAAGTTGTGGATCACGTCTCGAACCCGATCCTCGCTGGTGAACGCCACTGTCGCGATCTTGGCCACCGGCATGCCCTGCGCGGACAGCAGCACCATCTGCGCCCTGCGCCAGGTCACCACCGACCCACTGCCACGACGAATGATCCGCAACAACCGGTTGCCCTCATCGTCATCGAGCTCCCGAACCCGTACCCGCTCAGCCATGATCCACAGTCTGAAACGATCACACCAACCTATGCGGCACCAACCACGGCGCGTCGCGATCAAACAGGGCAAACCCTGCCTGACACGGCACTAGTGGGTCGCCTTGAGGGCGGGGGCGCGTGGGTTTGCGGGGTCGCGGCCTTGGGCTGGCGGCTCACGCTGAGAGCGGGGACCCGCGGGTTTTCGACGCAGCGGCCTGGCCCGGCGGCTCACCTTGAGAGCGGGGGCGCACGGGTTTTCGACGCAGCGGCCTGGCCCGGCGGCTCACGCTGAGAGCGGGGACCCGCGGGTTTTCGACGCAACGGCCTGGCCCGGCGGCTCACCTTGAGAGCGGGGGCGCACAAGTTTTCGGCGCAGCGGCCTGGGCCGGCCGCTCACGCTGAGGGCGGGAGCGCACAAGTTTTCGAGGCAGCCACCCTGACTTTGCGGGTCGCGGTGAGTGGGGGTTTCTGGGGCGCTCGCCGCCCCCAGGCCCCCGGCAGGTCTCCGGGATGAGCGGGTTTTCGAGGCATCCTGCGGTGGGGTGGATGGTGGTTCTCATCCCGCCGACCTCCACGAGGGCTATCAGACCGCGTCAAGGGGGCCGGTTTTCGAGGCAGCCTGCGGTTGGCATGGGTGGGCCCCCTTGACCCGGTCTGATCGGGCTGGCGCCAGGTCGACGGGATGAGAACCACAGCACCGCCCTGTGTGGGGTGTGGGTAGAGCCCGGGTCGTTCGACTCTGTGGATTCGTGTGAGCAGGTCGGCAATCTGAGACGCGCGACCCGCTCTCTTGCGAGGTGTTCATGTCCCAAGCACAGTGGCAGTCCGCCACGTCGGCCGCCGAGCCGTTGGGCAAGCTCGGCCGGTCCTGGGGGTGGCTGCTGACTTTCGGAATCCTCACCGTGCTGGCCGGTGTGCTCGCTTTGTTCTGGCCGGGACCGACGATCCTGGCCATCGCGATCATCTTCGGCGTCCAACTGCTGGTCGGCGGAATCTACTGGTTCGTCCGGGCGGTGAGCTCCCACGGTGAGGGCGGCTTCGTGCCGATCCTGCTGGCGGTGCTTGCCGTCATCGCCGGGCTGCTCGTCCTTCGCTCCCCGATCGCCACCGCGGCGCTGTTCCCACTGGTGCTCGGCGTGTACTGGACGGTCAGCGGCATCGGCGAGACCTTCCACGCGCTGGTGCACCGCGACGTGCCCTCGCGCGGCTGGGCGATCGCGGGCGGGGTGCTGAGCATCCTGGCGGGCATCGCGCTGCTGGTCTACCCCGGCGTCGGACTGGTCACGCTGACCTACCTGCTCGGGGCGCTGCTGGTGATCTACGGCGCCATCGCCGCCACGCGGGCCATCCAGATGCGGCCGCAGACGGCCACCGACCTCCCGCCGCAAACCGGCCCGGCGCACGCCTGAGCGTCCGCGGCGGGGTTGGCGCGTCGCCGAACGCGCCCGGCAAACAGACGCGAAGGAGTTGACTGCCATGGCACAGGCATCGCACGGCACCTACCACATCCCGACGGCCAAGCAGTCCTGGGTCGGCGGGCTGGAACTGTTCGCCGCCGTCATGATGATGATCGTCGGACTGTTCCACCTGATCATCGGTCTCGCGGCGATCCTGCGCAGCTCCTACTACGTCGTGACCGACAGCTACATCTTCAGCTACGACGTCACCGGCTGGGGCTGGGCGCACCTCGTCCTGGGCGTCCTGGTCGGCGCCACCGGCATCGCCCTGATGATGGGGCAGACGTGGGCCAGGGTCGTCGGCATGATCATCGTCGGCCTCAGCGCACTGGGGAACTTCCTGTTCATTCCCTACCAGCCGATGTGGTCTCTGCTGATCATCGCCATCGACGTGGCCGTGATCTGGGCGCTCGCCGTCCACATGCGCGAGCTGCCCGAGAGCAGTGAGAAGGCCGCGGACTGACCGCTGCCGCCGACGGGGGCCGGACTGGTTCCGGCCCCCGTCGCGTGTTCAGGGCGTCCGGTAGATGGGGTTCGGCAGCTTCACGCCGCGCTCCGCGTGGCCGCCCGCCAGTGGTCCGCCCGCGCGACGTCGGCGTCCCACTGCCCCGAGTCGTGGTACTCGGAGATCGACTTCTTCAGGTCGTAGAGGTTCGGCGCCGGTTCGGCCGACTGCGCGGTCGAGCCGTGGGCGGCGGCGCAGCCGGAGGCCAGCAGGGCGGTGAGGCCGAGAGCGGACAGGACGACGGCGTTGCGGTTCGTTGTCATGATCACCAGCTTCGGGGAGTCCCGGACGCCTCGCCTTCTCAGCAGCGCACTGCCTCGGCCACGGCGTCCAGCGTGGGATAGGACGGTTGCGCGCCGGGTTTCCGCACGCAGCAGGCGCTCACGCGACTCGCCCAACGGGCCGCGTCGGGCAGTGCGTCGCCTCGGCCCAGACGCCAGGCCGCGGTGGCGGCGAAGGCGTCACCGGCACCGGTGGTGTCGACGGCGTCGGTGGGTACTGCCGGTACGTGCTCGACGCGGCCGGGCACGGCCACGACGGCACCTCGTTCGCCGAGGGTGACCACGGCCGACCGGGCGCCGAGCGCGAGCAGCGCGGTCGCGATCGCCCGGTCGTCATCCGGGGCGCCCGCGGCCAGGAGCTGCCGGGCCTCGTGCTCGTTGACGACCAGCGGGTCGGCCAGCGCCAGCACCTCCGGCGGCAGCTCGACCACCGGCGACAGGTTCAGCACGACCCGGGTTCCCGCCTCGCCCGCCGCGCGGGCCGCCGCGACGACCGTGGCGACCGGCACCTCCAGCACCAGCGACACCACCCGCGCCGCGCCGATCACGGGCTTGGCGGCTTCGATGTCGTTGGGCGACAGCCGCTCGTTCGCGCCCGCGCACACGATGATGTTGTTCTCGCCCGAGTCCGCCACCGTGATCAGCGCGGTCCCGGTCGGGGCGCCGGGGTCGCGCAGGGTGCGGGCGGTGTCCACGCCGTCGGCGCGCAGGGCTTCGAGCAGCATGTCGCCGTGGGCGTCGGCGCCCACGCGGCCGACCATGGCGGTGCGGGCACCGAGCCGGGCGGCGGCCACGGCCTGGTTGGCGCCCTTGCCGCCACCGCTGACGGTCAGCGCGTCGCCCCGCACGGTCTCGCCCGGCGCGGGATGGCGGCGCACCCGGGCGGTCAGGTCAGCGTTCAGCGAACCGACCACCACCAGCTCGGGCGCGGTTGTCGCGGCACGCGGCATCGCGCGCCTCCTCTCCCTCGACGGCATCGGCTAGGCGACGTGGCGGGTACCGGCGCCGGACGGACCGCACAGCCGCTCGGTCAGCCGCCGCGGGAACGTCCCGTCGGTCCTGAGCACCACGCGCACCCTCGCGCCCTCCACACCCGGGAAGCCGCGGTACTGCCCGCGCGTGTCGGCGATGGTGGCACCCCTCCCCGGCCCGTCCCCGGTCTCGACGTCCACCACGACGGTCGGCGCCAGCTCCGCGTCGACGTCGCCGACCGCGATGGCCGCCGCGAGCGGGTCGTGGCAGGCCGCGCCTCGCTCGCCGAAGACCTCGCGCTCGTAGAAGTCGAGGTAGTGGGTCAGGATCCCGGCCGCGAAGCCCGCGCAGGACGAACCTTGCGCGCGCAGCCGTCCGGCCAGCTCCTCGGTGATCACCTCGGTCATGGTCACGTCCAGCGGCACGAGGGTGACGTCCCAACCGGCGCCCAGGACCATCCGAGCCGCTTCGGGGTCGTTGTGGATGTTGGCCTCGGCCGCAGGGGTGACGTTTCCCGGGTGGTGGACGGCACCGCCCATGATCGTGACGTGCTTGACCAGCGCGGGCAGCTTCGGTTCCAGCAGCAGCGCGGTGGCCAGGTTGGTCAGCGGCCCGACCGCGAGCAGGTGCAGCTCGCCGGGGTTCTCCCGGGCGAGCCGCACGATCAGCTCCGCCGCCGGTTCCCGGACCGGCTTCGCGCTCGCGGCGGGAAGCCCGACGTCACCGAGGCCGTTGCCGCCGTGCACGTGCGGCGCCGGGTGGGTGGAGCCGCGCCAGTTGCTGCGTGCGCCGATGGCCACCGGGATGTCGTTGCGCCCGGCCAGCTCCAGCACGCGCAGGGTGTTGTCGGCCGCCGTCTGGACGTCGGTGTTGCCGAACACGGTGGTCACCGCGCGGATGTCCACGCCGGGGTCCCGCAGGAGGTAGAGCAACGCCAGCGCGTCGTCGATGCCGGTGTCGCAGTCGACGATCAGTGTTTCCTTGGGCGCCATCGGTCACTTGCCTCTCTGGTGGAACTCGTCGGTGGGTCGGTGGCTCATCGGGACTGGTGCACCGCGATGCCCGGGGCACCGCTGGGCAGCACGTACTTCGCCACGAGCAGCGGGGTCCGCTCGATCGAGACAACCTGGGTGATCAGCACGACCGGGGTGTCGGCCGAGCGCTCCAGCGTCGTCCCGCGGCGCCGCCCGAGCACGGTCGCGGTGACCGTGCTCGCCCCGCTCAGCGGCAGGCAGGGGTCGGCCGCGGCCAGGGCGTGCAGCATCGTCCTCGGCTCGTGCGCGCCGGCGGTCATCGCCTCCGGCAGCGCCGGGTCGACGGCGGCGAGCGCCGCGTCGTGCACGCACCACTCCTCGGCCAGGCACGCGGGCACGCCGTCGACGTCGACGGCGCTCTCCCAGAACCGGACCTCACCGGCGGCGGGCACCGGCAGGTGCTGCATCACCAGGTCGGTCGGTTCCTCGATGTCGCGCACCAGCGGCCGCACCTTGGCGGCGTCCTGGCCGAGCAGGACCTCGATCGGCTGCAACCGCTCGAAGCCGCGCCGCGCGGGCCGCTCGCTGACCGTGCGGCCCACTCCGCGGCGGACGGTGATCACACCGTCCTCCTGCAGCAGGATCAGCGCCTCGCGCAGCGCGGGCCTGCTCACGCCGAGAGCGCCTGCCAGCTCGGGTTCGGACGGCAGCGTCGAGCCGGGCGGGTAGCTGCCCTCCCGGATGGCGTCGACGATCCGCTCGTAGAGCTCCACGACCGGCCGCCGCTGCGGTCTTCTGGCCGCCACGCTGCACCCCCTGCCTTCCAGTTGATGTCAGACAAGCTAAAGACGGAGGGCGGGCAAGTCAACTACCGGGACACCGGAAGTTCAGGGGATCGACCAGGATTTTCCGATGCACGGCTATTGACTTCGCCGCCGCGGAGCGGGTAGACCCTTCGCTCAACACATCCACATGTCTGACAAGAGCGGTCGGGTTCGACCCAGGAACGCGACTCCTCCACGCCGTTCGCCCACCCGAACGCGGTCGACCTTCCCATGCCCTCTCCCCGAGGCGGAGGCTCTCATGACCACGATCCGCAACCAGCCGGCACCCGCGGCGCCACCGACGCGCCAGGCCGGCCTGCTCGCCGCGCTGGTGCTCGCGGTGGCCGGCTTCCAGATCAACGCCACCATGCTCACGCCCGCACTGCCGGACGTGATCGAGCGCCTGCACACCACCAGCGGCCCGGCCGGGCTGTCCCAGACGCTGTTCTTCCTGTTCGCCGCCATCGGCCAGGTGACGATCGCGCGCCTGAGCGACCACCTCGGCCGCCGCCGGATGCTGCTGGTCACGCTGGCGATCCTGATCGTCGGCGAGGTGGTCTGCGTGCTGGCCCCGAGCATCGAGGTCTTCGTGGTCGGCCGGATGCTGCAGGGCATCTCCTCCGCCGCGTTCACGCTCGCATACCTGATCCTGCACGAGTCGCTGTCCCCGCAGCGGTTCGGCCGCGCCCTGGGCGTCATCACCGCCGTCAACGGCGGCATCGCCGGGGTGGACGCGGTCATCGGCGGCACCGTCGCCGACAGCGTCGGCTTCCGGGGGATCTTTCTGATCACCCTGGTGGTCACCGCGGTGGCCGCCGTCGCGGTGCACTTCGCCGTCCCGGAATCCGGCGTGCCGGCTTCCGGGCGGATGGACTGGCGGGGCGCCGCGCTGCTGGGCATCGGGCTGACCGGTGTCCTGCTCGCGTTGAACGAGGGCGGTGCGTGGGGATGGACCTCCCCCGCCACGCTGGTGCTGCTGCTCGCCGGGCTGGCCTCGCTCGTGCTGTTCGGGTTCGTCCAGAAGCACACGCGCGACGGCATCATCGACACCTCGGTCCTCGCCTCGCGCCAGGTGTGGCCGCTGCTGCTGACCACCGTGTTCACCCTGGCCGGGGTGTTCGGGATGCTCAACTTCACCATCCCGCTGCTGACCCAGACCCCCGGCGCGGGCTACGGGATGTCGGCCACGACCTCGGCGCTGCTGTTCCTCACCCCGGCCTCGGCGCTGGGCCTGCTGGCCGCCCCGCTGGCCGGCCAGTTCGCACCCCGGCTGGGCTGGCGGCGCTCGGTGCTGATCGGCGCGGTGGGCACCGCCGCCGCCTTCGTCCCGCTGGTGCTGTTCCCGCAGTCGCCCTGGGTGGCCTGCGCTGCCCTGGCCGTTCTGGGCATCACCTACACCGGCTACAGCCTGACCGCGCTCAACGGGCTGGCCGTGGCCTCCGCCCCGGCGGACAAGCCCGGCTCGCTGCCCGGGCTCAACGGCGCGTGCTTCGGCGTCGGCGCGTCGCTGGGCATCGCGGTCTCCTCCAGCGTCGTCACCGCCGCCACCGCGGGCGGACCGCCGACCGCGGGTGCCTTCCAGGCCGCCTTGTGGTCGTCGGCGGTCTTCGTGGCGCTGGCCCTGCTGACCGCCCTGCTCATCCGCCCCGCAACCGAGAACTGACCCCACCGAGAACGATCAGGAGGTAGCAGTCGTGCACATCGTGCCGACCGAAGACCAGATCCGCCGCAGCCCGAAGGTGCTGCTCCACGACCACCTCGACGGCGGTGTCCGGCCGAGCACCGTCGCCGAGCTCGCCGAGGAAACCGGCTACGACGCGCTCCCGACCTCCGATGTGGACGGTCTGGCGGAATGGTTCGCAGGGGCGACCACGGCCGGATCGCTTGAGGAGTACCTGGAGCGCTTCGTGCACACCGTCGGGGTCATGCAGACCCCGGGCGCGATCAGCCGGGTCGCCGCCGAGTGCGCCGAGGACCTGGCCGCCGACGGCGTGGTCTACGCCGAGGTCCGCTACGCGCCCGAGCTCAGCACGCAGCGCGGCATGAGCCTCGACGAGGTCGTCGAGGCGATCCTGGACGGCTTCCGCCAGGGCGCGGCCAGGGCGGCCGCCGCGGGCAGGCGCATCCGCATCGGCGTCCTGCTGTGCGCGATGCGCCAGGAGCCGCGCGCCAGGGAGATCGCCGAGCTCGCCGTGAAGTACCGCGACTCGGGCGTGGTCGGCTTCGACATCGCCGGGCCGGAGGCGGGCTTCCCTCCCACCCGTTCGCTGGACGCCTTCGAGTACCTGCGGCGGGAGAACTGCCACTTCACCATCCACGCGGGCGAGGGCTTCGGGCTGCCCTCGATCTGGGAGGCGATCCAGTGGTGCGGCGCCGCCCGGCTCGGCCACGGCGTGCGCATCGTCGACGACATCACCGTGGGCGAGGACGGCACGGCCCGGCTCGGCAGGCTGGCCTCGTTCGTCCGCGACCGCCGGATCCCGCTGGAGATGTGCCCGCGGTCCAACGTGCACACCGGCACCGTGCCGTCGGTGGCCGAGCACCCGATCGCGCTGCTGCGCAGGCTGAACTTCCGGGTGACGGTCAACACCGACAACCGGCTGATGAGCCAGACCTCGATGTCCCGGGAGTTCGGCGAGCTGGTGGAGTGCTTCGACTACACCCTCGACGACCTCCAGTGGTTCACGGTGAACGCGATGAAGTCGGCGTTCCTGCCGTTCGACCAGCGGCTCGCGCTGATCAACGAGGTCATCAAGCCCGGCTACGCCGCTCTGCGGTCGGAGTCGCTGTTCGGCACGGTCGCCTCGCACGCGGTGGCGCTCGCCTGACCCGCCGCGCCCGGTCCGCCCACCGCGCCCGGCGGTGGGCGGACCGGGTCATGCCCGGCGCTCGACGGCGGTGCGCGCCTTCGTGGACAGCCAGGTGACGCCGGACTCCAGCGGCCCCCTGCCGACGTGGTGCCGCCACAGCAGCGCGAAGAACACCGAGACCAGGACCTGGATCGCGAGGCTGAGCTCCTCGTCGAAGACGTCCAACGGCGAGTTCATGAACACCACGTGCGCGCTGTAGAGGGTCAGGGTCATCGATCCCGCCGCGGCCAGCGGCTCGATGAAGGCGTCCAGCGCCAGCCGGTAGTTCGGGTTCGACACGTGCGCCAGCAGCAGCATCAGACCCAGCAGCCCGACCGCGACGCCGGTGGTGTGCAGCAGGTCGAACGGCGTCGCCGAGTGCTGGGAGCTCAGCGCGAGCCACCACCACGACGACGTGGGCGGGTTGCCCGTGGGTCCGAAGTCGATGACGTAGTCGACGGCGCCGGAGGACATGCCCGCGGCCTCGCCGGCTTCGGCGATCTTCTCCAGCCCGCCGAGCGGCCGCAGCAGCAACCAGGACACCAGCCACGCGCCGACGGCCAGCGCCGTGCCGCCCACCAGCAGCCGCCACGCGGTGCGCACCGTCGACAGCCGCAGCCGCCCCAGCAGCAGCCCGGCGCACAGGTAGGTCGTCCAGGGCAGCACCGGGTAGACGCCGGTCAGCAGAATCTCCACCAGCAGCCCGAGCGGGTCGGAGAACAGCCAGGCGAAGGTCGGGTTCTCCAGCCGGGGCGCGGGCAGCAGCACCCGCAGCGGCATGCTCACCACCGGCATCAGCAGCGCGATGGCCACGCCGGTGACCGCCAGCGCGCGGGTGCTGAGGAACACCAGCGGTATCGCGAGCAGGAACAGCACGCCGTAGTAGGTGAGGATCACGTCGGCGATGTCGGGATCGGAGAAGCCCAGCGCCAGGCCGATGAAGGCGATGGCCAGCGCCCGGGCGGTCAGCGACGCCGCGGTCGCCCAGCCCCGCACGCCGGGCTCGATCCGCCGGCGGCCGGTGCTGAACGCGATGCCCAGCCCCGCGAGCACGGCGAAGGTCGCCGCGGCGCGTCCACCGGCGACCGAGTACCAGAGAGCGGGGCCCTCATCGAGGTCGCCGGTGTAGAGCGCGTGCACGCCCATCATCCCGATCAGCGCGATCCCGCGGGTGGCGTCCACCCCGCGCAGGCGCCGGGCCTTGGGCTGCGCGGGGTGGCTGCGACCGGAGAGGGTCGTCTCGTCCAGGTTCATCCCCACCGTCCTGTCACGGGTTGTCCAGCGTCAGCGACGTGCAGCGGACGCCCCCGCCGCCCTTGGCCAGCTCGGTGATGTCCAGTTCGAACACGGTGAACCCGCGGGCACGCAGCTCGCCCGCGAACTCCGGGGCGCCGCAGGCCATCGTGACGCTCGCGCCGTCGCTGACGAGGTTCAGCGCGAAGCGCTCGGCTTCGGCGACCGGCACCTCGATGAGGTCCAGGCCCAGCCCGCGGATGCGTCGCCTGCTCTGCTCGTCGAGCACCTGGGGGCAGTAGGCGACGGTGCGCTGGTCCAGCACCGCGACGGCGAGGTCGATGTCGTACCAGTGGTCGCTGACCGTCCGCAGGGACACGACCTCGTAGCCGAGCCTGCGGCGCAGGAAGCCGTGCATGCGGGGATCGGTCCGCCACCCGCTTCCCGCGAACAGCAACCCGCCGCAGGGCAGGGCGTCGCCCTGGCCGCTGAACGCGAACGGCGCGTCGACCACCTCCAGGCCCAGCCGTTCGAACCAGCGCCGGTGGTGGCGGGTCTCCGGCCTGCGGGCCGCGGGCAGGCTGCTCAGCACGGCGCGCCCACCGCACACCAGCGCGGAGTTGGCCACGTAGACCATGTCCGGGCACTCCGGCTCCGACGGCACGTGCTCCAGGAACCGGCCCGCGTTGTGGTGGGCCTCCATGATCGCCTTGTGCTCGGCGACCGCCAGCGCGGTGTCGGGCTGGTTGTCCGTCGTCATGTACGGGTTGATCTCGTAGTCGATCCGGAAGTGCTCCGCGTCCGACACCAGCAGCCTCGTGTTCACCTGTTTCCCCCTTCACGCACTCCGTACTGCCTGAGCAGGTCGGTCACCTGCGGCAGGTCGTGGAACGCGGCGAGAACGTCCCTGGGCCCGACCACGCGGTGCGCCGAGCGGGCCACGTAGTCGCGCAGCGTGCGGTCGAACCGCTGGGGTCCCGCCCGCCTGCGCGCCTCCAGCAGCACCGCCGCCCCCTGCTGGTACACACCGGCCACGTAGTTGTCGTAGCCGCCGGTCCGCCCCCAGTAGTCCATCGGCTCGCCGAGGTGTCCGACCACGCCCCGCGGGACGTCCTCCAGCCGGTAGTCGTCCTGCTGGTCGACCACCAGCGCCTGCACGAACGTCGTGAAGGACTCGTCGATCCACGGGTCGCGCGCCTGGTTGTTGCCGACCAGCGCGTAGAACCACTGGTGTCCGAGCTCGTGGGCGACCAGCGAGCGCACCTCCTTGCGCCGCAGGTCGCCGAACAGCAGCGCGGTCGGGAACTCGACGCCGTCGCCGATCGTCGGCACGACGGTCACCCACAGGTCCCGGTACGGCAACGGCCCGAGCAGGTGTTGCAGGGCGCGCAGCTCGTCGGAGATCTCCTCCATCCACCGTTGCGGGGAGACCTTCGTCCCCCTGCCGTTGCCGTTCCCCTCGCCTTCCTCGCTCCCGTTCCCGTTCCCGTCGCCGTTGCCGTCCCCGTCGCCGTTGCGGCCCGGCTTCGGCGTGGCGAGCCGGATCTGCACCCCGCTGACCGTGCGCTCCAGCACGTCGAAGTTCCCGACCGTCACCAGGACGTCGCGCACGGCGTCGGCGGCGAAGTGGTGGATGGTGGTGCCGGGCGCCCGACCCGCCTCGGCCGCCCTGCGGGTCCCGGTGCCGAACACGGTGAGCCGCGACGGCGCGGTCACCGACAGCGATGCCAGCTCGAAGTCCTCGCTGGTGGCCGTCTCCCCCGGGATCACCGTGGCGGCGTCGCGGGCCCAGCCCTGCCCGCGCACCCACGGCAGCAGCGGGAAGCCGTTGCCGAACCACGCCATCTCGCGGGACGGCAGGTAGCCCCACCGCTCGCCGGAGTCCCGGCCGAGGGTCAACCGGAAGTCCAACACGGCCGTCACAGCGTCACCGGCCTGCACGCAGCGGCCCAGCGGCAGCTCGACCAGCGTGCCCTGCGATCCGGCGGCGGCGTCCGCCGCTGGCCGCGGCGCCACGGGCCTGCCGTCGACGGAAGCACCGGTCACCACGATCGAGGTACCGGTGCGCGCCGCGGTCGGCTCGTTGGGCCACAGCCGGAAGACCAGCTCGCACACCCGCATGTCCGGGGTGAACACGACCCGCTCCCGCCCGGTCGCCGAGCTCAGGTCGTCGGCGACCCGGTAGTCCAGGTCGACCACCGGCCGCTGCGGCCACGGCTGGTCATTGCCCTCCGGCGCGCAGGCGACCGCGGTCACCAGCAAGCAGGCGGAACCGATGGCCAGCAGCCCCCTGGAGGTCCTGGTCATCTCAAGCCATCACCGCCTCGATGAGGTCGTGCCCGAGGTCGAAGCCCGACCCTCCCGGAATGTGCAGCCCGGCGTCCTCGAACCAGTCGGATGTGGCCTCCGGGTGCGGTCCGGCCACCGCCACCCGTCCCGCGCCGAAGGGCGCCGCCAGCGCGGCGATCTCCCCGCTGCGGTAGCGGGCCAGGACATCGACACCTCGGGCGTCCGGGCTCAGCAGGAACATCGCACCGTCCTGGAAGTACAGGTAGCGCGCCCGGCCCCGCCAGAGCACCTCCACAACCGTCTCGTCAGTTGACCTCACGGTCGCGCCGCAGGTCGAGATGTACTGGTCGGTATCCCCCGGCAGCAGTGCGAAACCGGGTGACGCACCGGCGAGATAGCCCCCCAGGCAGAACCCGACGTAACGGCCGCCGTCCCCGACGAACTCACGGATCGCCTTCTTGTAGGACTTCATCGCGCGGTAGCCGCGCTTGAGCCCGCCCCCGCCGGGCTGGATGTAGAGCGTCGCCGAAGCCAGCGTCCGCGGACTGAGCTCCAGCCGCTCCTTGGGACCGACGTAGCGGATGTCGAAGCGCCGCGGCGAGCTGCTGAGCAGCTCGGCCGCCGCCTCGGAGCACTCCACCGGTTTGGCCGCGGGTCCCCGGTACACCAGTGCCAGTGGTCGTCTCATGACGCGTCCTTCTCCCACGCGGTGGTGCGCCACCGCACGTCGATCCCGTGCTCGGTGAGCACGGCCGCGCCCGCCACCAGCCCCGGGGCGACGACCGCGGCCCATTGCGAGGTCGCGGCCATGCAGTGCGCCGCGTCGTCGAGCGTCGCGCCGCAGGCCTTGACCGCGGCGACCATCCGGCACCAGCACAGCGCGAACGCCAGCGGACGCGCGGCAGCGGGGAGCCTGGCGACCTCACGTCGCTCCCCGGCCGGCAGCATCCGCTCCACCAGCGGGGGCGGGCAACCGGGCACCGCGGACTTGCACTCCACACCAAGCGGGTACCACGCCGAGGTCCCGACAAGGTACCGCTCGTCGCGTCGGGCCTCGCTGAAGTACACCCCGTCGCAGGGCGTCCCCGGCCGGACCGCCGCCTCGTCGGGTCGGCGGCCGAGGACGCCGGACAGCACGTCCAGCAACGCGTCCCGCGCCGCGAGCGAGCGGCGCGCGGGCACCGGGCCACCGGTCTCGTGCGCGGTGGCGCGACCGGCCGGGACCGGTGCCCGGTCCAGGTCGATCAGGTTGAGCGAGACCGGTGCGCGCATCACAGGACCCCCTGCGCCGGGATGCCCCGCCACCGGGTTCCCGGGGTGAGCTGCTCGCCCTTCATCGCCAGCGACAGCGACTCCAGCGCGGTGCCGACGCCGACCTCGGCGTCGTAGAGCACGATCGAACGCTCCCCGACCGTGGCGCCGTCGCCGACGCGCACCTGCGACATCTTCATCACCCGGTCCTCGAACAGGTGAGTCTGCAACGACACGCCCTTGCCCACCGTCGCGTTCTGCCCGATGTGGACCAGGTCGAACTCGGTGACGTAGGTCGTGCCGATCCAGGCGCACTTGCCGATCCTGGTCCCCAGCATCCGCAACGCGGGCGGCAGCAGCGGCGTGCCGGTCAGCGTGCCCAGCAGCGCGGGCACCGCCGCGGCCTCGTACACCCCGGTCACCAGCTCGGTCCGCCGCACGAACCTGCTCCACAGCGGTTCGATGCGCGGCCGGTAGGCACCGACCAGGACCCACTTGAACGCGACGACGAACAGCAGAACCAGCACGCTGCCCAGCGCGAACAGCACCGGCGCCAGCAGCAGCGTGGCCAGCGCGCCGGTGGCGCCCGCCAGCTCGGAGAGCCCGAGCAGGGTCAGGTACACCGCCACGGCCAGCACCGAGGCCGGCATCGTGACGCGGAAGTACTCGATCGCCAGCCGCTCGACCACGGCCCGCGGTGGCGGCCGGAACGTCGTGCGCTCCGAGAAGGATCCGCTGGACTGGCGTTGCGGGAGGAAGATCGCCGGCGAGCCCAGCCACGAGGACTCCGCGGGCACCTCGGCCGCGGGCGGCACGGTGTGCACGCCCAGCAACGAGCCGTCGCCGGTGGAGGTGCCCGACGGCACGAACGCGGCGTTGCCCACGAACGAGCGTCGCCCGATCTCGGTCCGCGCGAACCCGACGTAGCCGTTGTAGAAGCGCGCCGACCCGATGCTGGCCATGTCGGCCACGAAGCTCTGCTCGCCGAGGGTCAGCAGCGCCGGGTCGAAGTACGCGGCGGTGGAGACCTCCGAACCGCGCCCGACCCGGGCGCCGAGCAGCCGCAGCCACGGCACCGTGTAGAGCGTCGCGTACAGCGAGTTGGTGGCGACCAGGCTGGCCTCGAGCAGCTTGTCCCCGATCCACTTGCGCACCCCGAGACCGGAACGCGCGTGGTGGATGCCGACTTCGGTGCGCGGCAGCACGAGCCGGCGGATGAACGCCACGAGCAGGCAGACCGTCACCACGAACACCGGCCCGACGAGCGCCGCGGCGACCAGTCCGGCGAGCGTTCCCCACAGCAGCAGCGGCGCCCACACCATCACGATGCTCGGCAGCACCATGGCGATGACGGTGAGCTCGAGCAGCAGCAGCCCGCCCGCCGCGCCCAGCAGCGGCCCGGCCCGCCAGCCGGGCGCGGTGGGCAGCTCGGCCATCGCCTGCACCATCGGTTCCGGCGCGGACACCTCGACCAGCGGTGAACCGGCCCACCACTGCTGCGGTGGCACGGCCTGGCCGCCGCCGACCGCCGAATGCTCGGCGATGCCCGCGCCCGCTCCCACCGATGCCCCCGGTTCCAGCACCGTGCTGGAGCCGACGAAGGCGTCCTCGCCGACCCGGATGGGCTCGACGACCACCCAGCCGTCGTCGACAACCCAGGGCTGCACCTGCACGTCGTAGCCCAGGCTCGCGTCGTCGCCGATGTCGAGCAGAGTGGGCAGCGAGATCGCGCTGGTGGCGATCTGGGTGCGCCGTCCGACGCGGGCACCGAGCAGCCGCAGGTACGGCGCGTACAGCGGCGACCCGCTCAGCGCGGGCAGCGGCGCCAGGTTCAGCACCAGGTCCAGCGCCCACAGCCGCAGGTAGGTCAGCCCCCACAACCGGTACCGGCCGGGGTGGATCCCGGCCGCGAGCGCTCTGGCCAGCGGCACCGGCAGCACCCACCGCAGCACCACGTAGGTCGTCAGGGCCGCCAGCGCCAGCTCGCCGAGGACTCCGGAGATCCCGACGACGCCGTCGTAGCGGCTGTAGACCAAGGCCACCGGAACGACCCCGACCAGCAGCAACACGTACAGGAACGCCAGCTGCGCGAGCCCGGCGGGCACCGTGCGCCGCCGCCGGTGCACCGCCGCCTCGACCCGGCGCGCCGGTGCGGGGCCGGGCGTGGGCGCGAGGTCCAGGTGGTGGGCCAGCGACCGCACGGTCGGATGGGCGTAGAGATCGCGCACGGCCGGGCTGCCGCCGATGCGCCGTTCCCGCAGCGCCGAGACGACGTTGGCCGCGAGCAACGAGTGCCCGCCGAGGTCGCCGAAGAAGTCCGCGTCCACCGACAGCTCGCGCGGGTCGAGGCCGAAGACCTCCGCCCACACCACCGCGACCTGCTTCTCCATGTCGGTCTCGGGCGGGACGACCTCGCCGGCGACCGCGCTGAACCGCCTCCCGCTGGGCGCGGGCAGCCGTGCGCGGTGGACCTTGCCGCTGGGCATCGTCGGCAGTTCGCCGAGCACGTCGACCAATGCGGGAACCATGTACTCCGGCAGCTTCGCCCGGGCTCGGTCGTGCAGGTCGGCGATCAGCTCGTCGCCGGCTTCCTCGCGCACGGTCAGGTAGGACGCCAGCGCCATCCCGTCGGCGGTCAGCACGGTCACCGCGCCGGAGACCGCCGGGTGCTCCAGCAGCACGTTGTCGATCTCGCCCAGGTCGACCCGGCGGCCGCGGATCTTGACCTCGGCGTCGGCCCTGCCGAGGTACTCGATCTCACCGTCCTCGGTGGTGCGGCCCAGGTCGCCGGTGCGGTACAGCCGTCCGCCGCGGGGCGCCAGCGGGTGCTCGACGAACCGGTCGGCGGTCTTCTCCGGCTGGCCCACGTAGCCGTTGGCCACGCCGGGTCCGCCGATGCAGATCTCACCGACGTCGCCGTCGGGCACCAGCTGCAACGCCTCGTCGAGCAGCACCACCGTGTAGGTCGGCAGCGCGCGCCCGATGGTCACCCGCCTGCCGGGAAGCAGCTCGCACCACGACGCGGTGACGGTGGCCTCGGTCGGCCCGTAGGTGTTGAGGATGCGCCGCTTGGGCGTGCTCCAGCGCTCCACCAGCTCGGCCGGGCACGCCTCGCCGCCGACCAGCACGCTGCGCACCTTCGGCAGCTCGCGGTGGATCGTCGCCAGCAGCGTCGGCACGCAGTACAGGACCGAGACGCCGTTGTCGTCGAGGAACTCGGCGAGCTCCTCGCCGAGCCTGCGCGAGTCGTTGGGGCCCGCCACCAGCGTCGCCCCGACCGCCCAGGTCGGCCAGATCTCCTCGATGGAGAAGTCGAACGAGATCGACATGCCCTGGTACACGCGGTCGGACTCGCGCACGTCGTAGATCGCGGGCACCACGTCGATGAAGTTGCAGATGCTGGACTGCGACACCTCGACACCCTTGGGGCGGCCGCTCGAACCGGAGGTGTAGATGACGTAGGCGGGCGGGTCGGATGTGTCGGGCAGCTCGGGCCTGGTGGACGGCGTGTGGTCCAGCGTCGTCTCGACCAGGTCGACGTCCAGCACCGGGCAGGCTCCGCCCACGTTCCCGGCCAGGTCACCGGAGGTGATCACCAGGTCGAGCTGGGAGTCACCGCAGATGTAGCCGACCCGGTCCGAAGGGGAGACCGCGTCGATGGGCACGAAGGCCGCGCCGGCCTTGAGCACTCCCAGCAGGCTGACGTAGGTCCACGCGGACCGCTCCAGCAGGATCCCCACGCGAGAGCCCGTGCCGAGACCGAGGGTCAGAAGGTGGTGCGCGAGCTGGTTGGCCCGCCTGTCGAGCTGCCGGTAAGTCATCCGGACGTCACCGGCCTCCAGCGCGACCTTGCCGGGTACCCGGTCGCAGGTCGCGGTGAAGAATTGGTGCAGTCGACCATGGGATGGCCCCGTCGCGCGCACGGGTTGTCCATTCCCAGGGTCCAAAGTCCTGGGTTCCATGAAACCTAAAACTTTCTCTCCGCTGAGCTCCGATGAGCCGTAACGCACAATAAGTCGACGCCCGGGAAGACAGCGCAACAATGGCGCTCCCGGTTCACCCGTCCGAGTGGTAACGAAAGACCGGAATACCCAGGCGGCACACGCTGCGCAATCACCCAACACAGAGAGCGACTAATCTTTCGCAACGCGGCCCGACTTCTTCGGCGCAAGTCGAACAGGACTTGGTGCCCTGCTATGGATCAGTTCGGCGCGGTTGGATCTCCGCAGTTGACCGCGGGAGGCGCCACCACAGGCCCAGACAGCTCTCGCAACCCATCTACCACATGTTTCTCGCCGCAGGAGCCAGCACGATCCGGTTCCGCAACACGGGCGGATCCGAAAGTAGAGCCACCGAAAGGATGCCGAAAAACGTGCAACCACAAATCGGCGTGGGCAGCGCTGGAAACTGCCCCAAAACGGCATAACAACAATTTCTGAAGCAGAGAACGAAGCGCTTCCACCGGCAGGGCTTCGTGGCGCGAGCGAATATCGGTGCCGATCACTCGGCCAGGTTTACCCGGAAATCTCCCCCGATAACGGCGGAAAAGGATTTCGCGATGTTCGCCCACCCGGCCGTCACCGCGCGTTCACACCACCGTGCAAGCGCAGGACTCCAGGTCACCGCACTTGCCGCGATGATCGGCAAGACCGCCGAACCCGCTTTCGGTGCGCGGTCGACTACTGCACGCAACGACCCCGGAAGGGCTGAAAGACAATCACCGCGCCCCGTCTCGTTGGGTCCTTGCCATCGCGGCCTCGATTCCGTCGAGGACCACCGCCAGTCCGGCCTCGAAAGTCCGCTTCGCCTCGCGCTCCAAATACGGCGAGCCGTCGTCCTCCCACCCGGCCGCCTGGTCGGCCTCCAGCCGCAGCACCATCGGAAACCGCTCGGCGAAGTCCGGCGCCACTTCGCGCAGCACGCCGGCGCGGGCGAACCACCACTCCTCGTCGGACACACCGGTCGCCGCCGCCGCGTGGCGCGACTCGGCGATCGTCTGCGCCGCACCCCGCACGACGTGGAACAGCGTGCCGACGACCCGGCGCAGCTCACCGGCGGCCAGCCCGGTCCCGTCCAGTGCGCGGACCAGCGCCTCCAGCACGCCGTACTCGTTGGGCCCGAGCACCGGACGCGCCTGCGACACCTGCAGGACCCAGGGATGCCGCAGGTAGAACCCCCAGAGGTCGTCGGCCCACGCGTTCACCGCGCCGCGCCACCCCTCGTCCGCCGGATAGTCGGTCGGCAGCTCGGCGAGGGCCCGGTCGTACATCAGGTCGATCAGCTCGTTCTTGCCGGGCACGTAGGTGTAGAGCGCCATGGCGGTGCGGCCGAGCCGCTCGCCCACCGCGCGCATCGACAGCGCCGGCATGCCCTCGGCGTCGGCCAGCTCGATCGCGGTGTCCACGACGAGGTCCACGCTGAGACCGGGCTTCGGGCCGGGTCCGGTCCGCGCCGCCGCCGGACCGGCGTCCCGCCACAGCAGCGACATCGAACGACGGGGGTCCCCCTGCCCGGCGTAGACGACCACTTGCGACTCCTTACACCATAAAGTAACGTTGCCCGAGTCATCTCCTTACGTTGTAAGCTTATCAGCCGGGGGCCGCGGCGGCTCGGTGCCGGTCGCGCACGCCCGCAGATCGGCGCACCCTACGACGCTGCACACACCCCGGAGCCCGGCGGGAGACGGCCACAGTCCGGCACCGGTCCTCAGTGGACACACGTGTGCCGGATACCGCACGCACCAACGCGCACAGGAGAACCGAGTTGCAGCAGTCTTTGCCGGTTTCGCTCGTCGAGGTCACCGAGGTCGAGAGGATCACGCCCCGCACGGCGCGCATCACCTTCGCCGCGGGCGGACTCGCCGCCGCCATCGGCGACGAACCCGACCAGCAGGTGAAGTTGTACTTCCCCAGGCCGGGGCAGGACCGCCCGCGCCTGCCCGAGCCGGACGGCGACGGCGACGTGATGCGCTGGTACCAGTCGTTCCTGGAGATACCCGAGGACCAGCGCCCGTGGATGCGCAGCTACACGATCCGTTCACACGACGGCGAGCGCGACCTGGTCACCATCGACTTCGTCCTGCACGACGACGCGGGCCCGGCGACGCGGTGGGCGCTGTCGGCAGGCCCCGGAGACACCATCGGCGTCTTCGGCCCGTCCGCGGACTACGCGCGGCGCGTCCCGCTGAGCACCACCATCGCCGGCAGCGACCTGGTTCTGATGGCCGGGGACGAGACCGCCCTGCCCGCCGTCGGCACCCTCGTCGAGTCACTGCCCGAAGGCGCCCGCGCGGTCGCCTACCTCGAGGTGGCCGACAACGCCGAGGAACAGCGCCTCGACACCCGCGCCGACCTCACCGTGCACTGGCTGCACCGGGGAGCAACGCCGCCCGGGCGGTCGACGCTGCTGCTCGATGCCGTGCGCGCCGCCGACATCCCGGACGGGCCGGTGTTCGCCTGGCTCGCCGGGGAGGCCGGGGTGGTGCGTTCGTTGCGTCGCCACCTGGTCGGCGAGCGCGGGATGGACAAGCGGGCCGTGGACTTCGCCGGATACTGGCGGCTCGCGCTGTCCCAGGACGACGCCCCCACCGAGGACGACCTCGCCGAAGCGCGGGAGAAACTGGCCGACTCGCAGCAACAGGCGGAACCGACCGCGGTGTACGACCAGGCATACGAGGCCGGGAGCGCCCCGTGGGTCATCGGCGAGCCGCAACCTGTCGTCGTCGGCCTCGCACGCGACGGCCGGGTCAGCGGCGCGGTGCTCGATCCCGGGTGCGGCACCGGGGAGAACTCCATCCACCTAGCCTCGCTCGGCCACGACGTGCTGGGAACCGACTTCTCCGAGATCGCCGTTGCACAAGCCCGGCTGAACGCTGTGGAACACGGTTCCTCGGCCCGGTTCGAGGTCTCCGACGCGCTTGCACTCGAGGGTCCACCGAGGTTCGACACCGTCGTGGACAGCGCCCTCTTCCACGTCTTCGACGCCGTCGACCGCCTCCGGTACGCGCGAGCACTCCAACGGGTCTGCCACCCGGGCGCGCTGGTCCACGTGCTGGCCCTGTCCGACGAGGGGCCCGGGTACGGGCCCCAGGTCAGCGCGGAGGAGATCCGCGCGGCCTTCGGCGAGGGATGGGTCGTCGAGGACGTGCGCGCGAGCACCTACCGGGGTGTCGTGGGCGCCACCGACCCCGACGACCCCGGCCGCCGGGAACTGGGCGACCTGCCCGCCTGGCTGGCCAGGATCCGGCGGATCTGACCCACGTTCCGCCGAACGACCGGCGATGCAAGGCATCGAGCGATGCGCGGGCGCGGGGACGATGGCAGCCGGCCGGCAGCGGCTCGCTCACTCGAACCGCGAGGTGTCACCCGCCCCGCGTCGCACGATCTCCGGCTCGTCGCCGGAGAAGTCGACGACCGTGGTGGGCTCGACACCGCAGTCACCTGAGTCCACCACGGCGTCGACCGCGTGGTCGAGCAGCTCCTTGATCTCCCAGCCCTGGGTCAGCGGATCCTCCTGGTCCGGCAGCAGCAGGGTGCTCGACACCAGCGGCTCGCCGACCTCGGACAGCAGCGCCTGCGCGGCGACGTGGTCGGGGATGCGGATGCCCACCGTCTTCTTCTTCGGGTGCATCAGCCTGCGCGGCACCTCCTTGGTCGCCGGGAGGATGAAGGTGTAGCTGCCGGGCGTCGACGCCTTGACCGCGCGGAATACGGCGTTGTTGATGTGCACGAACTGGCCGAGCTGGGCGAAGTTCTGGCACACCAGCGTGAAGTGGTGCCGCTCGTCGAGGCCCCGGATCGAGCGGATGCGGTCGATCCCCTCCTTGTTGCCCGGGCGGCACCCCAGCGCGAAGCAGGAGTCCGTCGGGTACACGATCACGCCGTCGCGGTCGAGGATGTCGACGACCTGGCCGATCGCCCGGCGCTGCGGGTTCTCCGGGTGCACGTCGATGTACTTCGCCATGCACCGAGCTTAGGCGCCGTGTCGAGCACCCACGCCGAACCCGCGGCGCGGGTCGCCGGATCGCCGGGACGAACACGTTCAGTCACCGCACTGGACAGTCCATACTAGACATTCACCGGAACGGGATTCCCCTTCACAGCGGACTAGTATCGCCCGTAGTGTTCCGGATCCTTCCTCCCTCCTGAGGAGAACCAGTGACGTTGCGTGCGCGCCTGCGGTCGGTCTTCGAGTCCCGCGGGTTCCAGTGGTCGATCACCACCGTGATCGTGGTCAACGCGCTCGCGCTCGGCTGCGAGACGTCCCCGGCGCTGACCGCAGGCTACGGCGGGCTGATCGGCCTGGTGGACAGCACCGCGCTCGTCATCTTCGTGCTCGAGCTCGCGGCCAAGGTCTACGCCTACGGCTGGCGGTTCTTCCGCGACCACTGGAACAACTTCGACTTCCTGATCGTGTCGCTGTCGCTGCTGCCCGCTTCGGCGGCGTTCTCCGTCGTGCGGTCCCTGCGCATCCTGCGCGCGCTGCGGCTGCTGTCCACGGTCCCCAGCATGCGGCGAATCGTCGCCGCCCTGCTGCAGGCGCTGCCGGGGGTCTTCTCCATCGTCGGGCTGCTGGTGCTGGTGCTCTACGTCGCGGGCGTGATGGCCACGAAGCTGTTCTCCGAGGCCGACGCGGAGCACTTCGGCGCCCTCGGCACCTCGCTGCTGACGCTGTTCCAGATCATGACCGGTGACGGCTGGGCCGACACCATGCAGCGCGTCATGGAGACCAAGCCGCTGGCGTGGGTGTTCTTCGTCGGCTACATCCTGATCTCCAGCTTCACCGTGCTGAACCTGTTCATCGCGGTCGTGGTCAACGCGATGGAGTCGCAGATCAAGGAGGAGGAAGCCGAGATCCCCGCGCCGCGCTCGCACGGCGAGTCCGAACTGCTCGCGGAGCTGCGTTCCCTGCGGCTCGAGGTCCAGGCGTTGCGCGAAAGCCGCCGCTGAAAGGTTGTCCTCGGGTGCTGAAGCGTCGCAGCCGCTTGGCCCCCGCTACCAGCACCGCCGCGCATGACGAGGTCGAAGACACGCACTCAAAGCGTTTCAGACCGCGGCCTCGGAGGTTCGCTGCTGTCCTGCGGCCATCTCGGACAGCGTGCGGCGGCAGATCTTGCCGGTCGGCCCGAGCGGCATCTCCTCGACGGCGAGCAGCAGTTCGGGGAGCTTCCTGCGTTCCAGGCCGCGTTCCCGCTCCAGGAAAGTGGTGATCTCGGTGAGCGTGACGGGCGGCAAACCGGTCGGCTGGGTGACGCACACGCACATCCGCTCCCCCAGTTCCTGATCGGCGACGGCCACGCACACCGCGTCCGCGATCGCCGGGTGCGTGCCGAGCTCCCGTTCGACCTCCGCGGGGCTGATGTTGAGGCCGCCGCGCACGACGACCTGCCTGATCCGCCCGAGCACGTGCAGGCGGCCGCGACCGTCCAGGAAACCCCGGTCTCCGGTGCGAACCCAGCCTCCGGCGGTGCGGTAGCGGTCGTCGAGCTCCGGACTCGCGACGTAGCACAGGGGCGTCATCGGGCCCAGCGCGCAGATCTCACCCGGTTCACCGGTGGCGACGGGCTCGCCTCGCTCGTCGGTGATGCGGATGTCGGCGACCGCCGGGTCGGGCAGTCCGGTCCCGGTGTCCGGCGCGAGCCCGGTGCGAGCCGTGTGGCAGTTGACGCCGTCCGACGACCCGTACACCGCGATAACCTCGCGGCCGAACCGGTCCCGGCACGCCCGCGCGGTCGCCTCCGGCAGCGCCGCCCCGCTGGAGACCAGGGCCCGCAGGCTCGACAGGTCCTCGCCTTCGGCCGGCGGGTGGTCGGCCAGCCTGCGCAGCATCGTCGGCACCCCGAACACGTGGGTCGGCCGGTGCTCGGTGATCGCGCGCAGCGCGGTGCCGGGGTCGAATGCGTCGACGAGCACGAGCGTGCCGCCCAGCGCGGCGATCGTCACCGACGTACCGCAGGAGCCGAACGACGACGCGAGCGGCACGAGCACGAGATCGCGCACGAGTTCCGTTCCGCCGTGCAGCGCGCGCACGTAGTTCGCCCGCCCGCCGGTCATCGCGTTGTGCGAGTACGCCACCATCTTCGGCTCCGCCTCCGAGCCGGAAGAGACCAGGATCCGCGCCGGTGACTCGGCGTCGTGGCGCCCGGGACGCCACCGCGTGCCTGCGGGCAGCAGGCCCAGCGACCTCGCTCCGGCGACCGGCCGCCCGAAGGTGAACACCGCCCGCAGGTCGGGTAGCTCGTCACGCGACGCCACGTCGGCGGGGTCGGCGAAGACCGCGGCGCCGGCGCGGGAGCGGCCGAGCAGGCTCAGCGTGTCCCGGCTGCCGCGGCCCGCCGGGTACGGCAGGGCCACCGCACCGATCGCGGCGACCGCGAGCTCGGTGGCGACCATGTCGCGTCCGTTGGGCAGCCGGATGCCGATGATGTCGCGCTCCCCCAGTCCGGCCGCGGCGAACGCTGCCGCGATGCCGCGCACGCGGGCGTCGAGACCCGCGTAGTCCAGGGTGCCGCGGGCGTCGATCAACGCGGGACGATCGGGATGGCGGCGCACGTGCTCGCTGAACGACGAGTACAGGTCCCGGTCGGGGCAACGGCCTTCGTCGCACCACTGCCTGCGCAGCCCAGCGGGCACGAGATCGCGGATCTCGACACCGTTCGACGAAACCCACGGTGTGCTCATGAGAACTCCCAAGGTGCGAGTGGGAAGGCGTGCTCCGCGCTACCCAGCGCCCGGCCGAACCGGGGGTCGGCCGCCAACGCCCGCAGGTCGGTGCACACCGCGGTCGCGTTGACGCCCGCGGCGCGGAGGACGTCCTGCAGTGCGACGGTCGGCGCGGCAGCGCAACGCGTCTCGACGTCTTCAGGCCCGGCGCCCGGTGCGAGCGCGGCGGCGACCTGGCCCCACGATTCCGGCTCCAACACGAGGAATCCGTCCGCTGTCCGCAATGGACCGCGAGAAGTGGTTCTCGCCCGGGGAATCACCCCTGCGGCCGAGAACAACGACGAGTCGACCCTGGCGCCTCGACGGGTCAGCAGCCGGTTCAGCAGTGCTGCCAGCACGCCCTGCGCGCACACCAGACCGCCCATGACGTCGGTGAGGGTCATCAGCGACGGCCGCGGTGCCGCGCCGTCCGGACCGACGGCCGCGGCCAGCCCGCTGTGGGCCTGCACCAGGAAGTCCGTTCCCAGCGGCGGGTCCTCCCCGAACTCCGGACCCCAGCCCGACGCCCACGCGTGGATCAGACCTGGCCGGCTGCGCGCCAGGTCGCAGGCGTCCAGCCCCAGCTGCTCGGCCTTGCCCGGCGCCCAGTTGTGCAGGAAGACGTCGGCGTCGGCGACGAGTTCGTGGACGCCCCGCCGCCCGGCGGCGGACTTCAGGTCCAGTTCGACGACCCGCTTGCCCGCGTTGAGGGCGCTGAAGCGCGCCGAGCAGTCCCCCGCCATCGGCGGGATGCCGCGCATCGGGTCGCCTCCGGGTGGCTCGATGCGCACGACCTCGGCGCCGAGCAGCCGCAGCAGATGCCCCGCGACGGGGCCCTGGACGCGCCGCGTCGACTCCACGACGACCAGACCCTCCAGCGGCAGCGCGCCGGGCCGCCCGGATGGGCGGACTTCGCCTTCCGGCATCGGCGTGATGCGCCACGCGGGGACGTCTGCCGGATGGCCGGGCCGGTCCCGGACGGGCAGCACGCTGATGCCGGTGGCGGTCGCAGCCTCGGTGATCGCGGCGAAGGTCCGGCTCGCCGCGGTCTCCCGCAGCGGCGCGGGAAGCGCGCAGGTGGCGGTCGCGAACCGTTGCTGGAACGGCCGCCAGCCCCGCCGCACCGCACCCGGGTCGGCCTCCAGCACGCTCCAGAACCGCAGCCAGTCCAGTGCGTCGAGGGTCTCGATCTCGAACCAGACTCCGTCGGACGAGCGCAAATCCGGTGCTCCGGCCGGCCGGGGCTCCTCGGGATCGTCGGCAGTGGCCGCGGCCAGGTACTGCGACACGGCGATCAGCGCCGCCTGGCTCACCGACGTGCGCACGCCGCGCAGCTCCAGTCCCCTGGCCCGTGCGATGCGCACGGCGAGAACGCCCTGGGCTGCGAGCACGCCGGCGGTCGCGGACGCGTAGTCCACCGCGAGCGGCGTCGGTCGGCCGAAGGCACGACCGTGGACGTGCATGATCCCGCACGCGGCCTGCACGGCGGTCTCGCCGCCCAGCGGCAGGTCCACGGGGCCCGCCCAGTCGATCTCGCATTCGGGCTCGTCGGGCGGGAGGTCCGGTAGCAGCGCCAGGTTCCGCGCGGCGACCTCCGAGGCCACCGCGCAGCGGGAACCGCTCGACGTGGGTGAGAGGGTCATCGGAACGCACCGTCCAGTGGGCGGGTGCCGTGCACGGAGTACATGACGCTGGAGGCGGCGAGGAAGGACGGGTCGCGCATCGCGGACCTGACCTCGGCGAGCCGCTCGTCGGTCATGCCCGCCGCGACCAGCGCGTCCCCGAGGTGGAACGTGTGGTTGACCAACTGCTCCAGATCGGCCGATCCGGCGCGGCGGAGCTGGATGAACGGCCGCGGGTCGATGTCGACCAGCCCCGCGTCGCGCATCGCCGCGGCGACGTGCCTGCCGAACGCGGGCTCGACTCCCGCCGCGCGCATCACCGCGTCCTTGGCGGCGATGAAATCCTCGTACACCTGCCGCGACCGCTCGTCCGGCGTGACCAGCGGCGGCTCGTAGGAGGTGTCGAACTCGTCGATCTGGAGCAGTCCCCCGGGTTTGAGTGCGCGGACGAGCCTGCCCAGCACCTCGATTCGCTGCGGCAGGTGGCGCAGCACGAGTCTCGCGACGACGAGGTCGAACTCCGACTCCGGCAGCGGATCGCTGGTCACGTCGTGCCGGACGACGGTCAGCCCGGGACGCCGCGGGATGCGCTGCGGCTTCACGTCGGTGGCCAGCACGCTGCCCGTCGGCGCGACCCGTTCGGCCAGCCACACCGCGACGCTGCCGCCCCCGGCGCCGACCTCCAGGCACCGCCACCCGGAGCCCACGCCGGTCTCGGCCAGCCTCGCGATTGTCATCGGATCGTGCGCCGAGGCGAGGAAACGGTGGTGGCCGCCGCTGTGCGCGTTGTCGTTGTCGAAGACGTAACCGGCCTGCTCGCCGGTGTCGGTGACTGGCACGGCGCGCCTACGTCCAGCGGCCCGAGCCGTAGGTGTCGGCGCACCCGGTGAGCTGCTCCAGCAGGTCGAGCCTGCGGACCTTGCCGGTGCCGGTCCTGGGAACCTGCTGCCAGGTCAGCGGCACCGGGTCCTGCATTCGCGGCAGGTCGCGGACCGCTCGTTGCCAGGCCGCCCGGTCGAGCGCGCCGTCCTCGGTCACCGCGACCGGCAGCGGCGGACGGTCCTGGCAGGCCAGGACCACGCACTCCTGCACCTCCCGCAGCCGGTCGTCGAGGATGTCCTCGATCTCCAGGCAGCTCATCCCGTCGGCCCGGTCGACCTCGCGGTCCAGCAGGAGCACGCTGCCGTCGCGGTTGCGCACCCCGATGTCGCCGGTGTTCCACCAGTCCCCGACGCGCTTGGCCGACCAGCGCCGCATCTCCCCGACATATCCCAGGCACAGCGCCTCGGTGCGGGTGAACACCAGGCCGGGCCTGCCGCGCCGGACCGGTTCGAAGGTGTCCGGGTCGACGACCTTGATGCCGGTCTTGAAGGGAACCGCCCGCCCGAGGTTCCGGGTGCCTGGTTTGCGGCTGTACTTCGACACCATCGAGCCGCGGGTGTGGAAGCGGAAGGTGAGCGGACCGGTCTCGGTCTGCCCCCACCCCTGCATCCACAGCGGACTGCGGTGGCGGCTGGCGGCGAGGTAGGCGCGGATCGCCGGCGGGTGCATCGCGTCGTAGGTGCTGACGAAGAGCCGGACCCGGCGGAACGGGTTGTCCAGCCGCTCGGTCAGCCGCTGGAGCCGGACGTAGGTGGCCGGCAACGCCTCCACGACCGTCGGCGGGTGCGCGCGCAGCACAGGGTCGGCGCGGTCGGGGTCGTGGTCGGTGAGGATGGTGATGCGCTTGGGCGCCAGGCACATCGCGCTGGCCGTCCAGCAGAAGGTGCGCCCGTGGGCGAACGTGTTCGCGTTGAGGAGCGTGTCGTCGGTGCGCAGCCCGATGCGCGGGATCCGGTTGGACTCGAAGCGCGCCAGCTTGCCGATGATCGTCCGGGTCGAGTGCACCACCAGCTTCGGCACACCGGTCGTGCCGGAGGTGTGGTGGATCACCAGCGGAGCGGCATCGTCCCGGCTGCGCGGAGCCGGAGGTTGGGCGCCGAGCACGTCGTGCAGCGCGAGCGCACCTTCCACCGGATCACCCAGCGCCAGCACCACGCGGGCGAAGGAGGCGATGTCCACGCCCTGCTCGCGGCAGCGCTCGAGCATCGCGGCGTCGGTGACCAGCACCGCGGGCTCCAGGCGCTTGAGCAGCACGCCCAGCGACTCGCCGGACAGGTGCGCCGACAGCTGCGCGGGGACGGCGCCCAGCCGCACCGCCGCGCACGCCAGCAGGTCGTAGTCCCAGTGGTCGGCCTTGACGATCGCGATCCGGTCGGCGCGCCGCGCGCCGGCCGCCGCGAGCCAGCCGGCGGCGTCGCGGACCAGCGCGGCCAGCGACGCGACGTCGTGGTCTCGTCCGCTGTCCGGGGCGATGTCGAAGGGGCGGTCCAGGTGCACCCTGGTGTCCGTCCCGCGCTGCGCGCACTCGTCGAATAGGACACCCATGTCGTGCGGTTTCACGCGCTCTCGTCTCCTGGGTTCTTCGGAAGTGGCCTGCGCAGTGGGTCGCCCGGCGCGACCTCGGGCGCCTCCGGGGGTCGCGACCGACCTGCGCGGTTCATGCGGCGGTTCGTGTGGCCGGTCGCGATGTGCCCAGCCTGCTCAGGGTCCGGGACGCGGCGAGCACGCCCGCGCGCACGGCTCCTTCGCTCGCCGGGCGCAGCATCACCCAGTCACCGGCGTAGTCGACCGAACCGACGGGCCGCGCCATGAACCCGGCGCGCGCCCGCAGCGCCGCCGGAGTGGCTTCGGGCAGCCCGTAGCGGAAGCCGTGGACGAAGTTGGCGACGTTGGCTGCCCCGAACCCGGGAAGGTAGCGCGGGACGGCGTTGGTGAGCCGCGCGACGACCTCCTGTTCCGGCGCCTCCAGCAGCGACGGGATCGTCCTGGCACTGGCCATCAGGCTGAGCAGGCCACGGCCCGCCGGCGCCCGGCCGGGGTGCTTGGCGTGGTCGACGATGATGCCGGAGAGCACGTCGTCCTCGGCCTCCGGCGTCAGCAGCACGTACAGCGGCCTGCTCGACTCCGGCTCGAGCGGGCGGTCGAGCAGGCAGCTCACCTTCAGGGCCGGGGTGAACGTGCAGGCCCGCAGGAACGCCAGTTCCGAGGGGGGCGGGTTGGCGTGCAGCCGCGCCGCGATCGGCGCGGGCACGCACAGCAGCACCGTCCTTGCCGTCACCACCTCGCCACCGACAGACAGGCGGGCGAAGTCGCGGTCGGCGACCACCTCGCCGACCATGCGCCCGACCGCCACGTCCAGCTCGCGGGCCAGCCGCAGCGCGAGGGTGTCCATGCCGTCGCGGTAGGTGCGCCAGGACGCGGCATCGCCGACCGCGACCAGCAGGCTCAGCATCGACGCCGCGGCCGAACGCGTGGTGTCCCAGCCGAAGAAGCTGCCCGCCACCGGCTGGAACAGGTAGTCGTGCAGGTCGGGGTGGTAACGCCGGGCGAACGCGGCGACCGTGGCCTCTCCCGCGGGCGTGGCCTCGGGGTGATCCGGGTCGAACTCGCGCCTGCGCCGCGACGCCCAGGCCAGGAACCGCGCGAGGTCCAGCCGGGCCCGCGCGGACAACCCGGCACCGGTCAGCAGCGCGCCGCGTTCGGCGACACCGGGGTGCGCTCTCCCGCCGCGCCACATGCCGATGGACTTGCCGATCAGCGGGATCTCGTCGAGCGGCACACCCAGCCTGCGCAGCAGCTCCCACGTCGCGCGGTAGCCGCGCGGGGAGATCTGCTCGGCACCCTGGTCGATCGTGTAGCCCTCGTAGCGGAAGCTCGCCATCCGGCCGCCGACGTGGGGCTCGGCCTCGTAGACCCGGACGGCGAGTCCGGACCGCTGCAGCTCGTGGGCGGCGGTCAGCCCGGCGATGCCGGCGCCGACCACTGCCACGTCCAGATCCGGCGTCATACCGCGATTCCCAGTCCGACCAGCAGGTTGGCCGCGACCAGCAGCACGACGGTCACGCGGTGCACGGCGAAGCCGAGCTTGCGAGCGCGCATGATGTCGCCCTTGCCGAAGCCGAGCTGGAACTGCCGGGCGCGCAGCACGGCGGCGGGCAGCATCAGCACCGCGAACCACCACGGCGCGATCCCGGTCGCCGAGGCGACCAGCGCGATCAGGTACTCCGCCGCCGACAGCGCGCCGATGAACACCGCGTTGCCCCTGGGCGAGACCAGCGACGCCACGGTGGGCCGTCCGACACTCCGGTCGCCCTCGACGTCGTTGGTGTTGGAGTACACCCCGAACATCAGCGGCCCGAGCCCGAACAGCACCGACTGCACGAGCAGGAACCCGGAGAACGCACCGGTGGCCAGCCCGAGCGGCGACAGCACGAGCGAGGCGCCCAGCGCGACCAGGAAGACCTCCTGGAACCCGTGGTAGCTCAGCTTGACGCCGTAGGAGTACTGCAGGGAGACGACGAACGTGGCCGCGATGGTGACGATCGTCCACATCGGACGATGCGGCGCCAGTGCGACCGCCGCCACCCACAGCACCCCGCCGACGGCGGCGGTGATCCAGCCGAACAACAGGGCTTCGCGCGGGGTCAGGGTCCCCGCTACCAGCGGCTTGCGCAGCTTCTTGCGGGTCGGCGCGTCCGGCCCGTAGTTCCTGATGTCGCTGCCGTCGCGGTAACCGGTCAGGTCGTCGAACGCCACCATCGCGACGATCGTGAAGACCGCGCCCAGCAGGTACACCAGCACCATCACCGCGGTACCCGCATCGAGCGCGCCGACCGGCAGGACCAGCGCCGAAAGCACCACCAGGAAGCTCAGGTAGTAGTCGTACACGTCGAGCTTGCCCAGCCGGGCGTAGCTCCGCACCTTGCTCTCCGGCCGCACCGCCGTGTCCGGCCGTGCGACGTCAGTACCGCTCGTCATGTGCTGCTCGGTTCCTTCTGGTCTGCTCGTGTCCGGCCACCACCGGACGGGCCTGGCTCGGCGACCGCCGGATCGGTGGTGAAGTCCTGTTCTGCCTGCGGTTCGGCGCCGTTGCCGTCCTCGTCGTCCCCCGCGGTTCCGGCGCCGTGGCCGGGTTCGCCGTCGGAAACCAGCTCACCGGCCAGCCCCGGTTCGGAAGCGGTGAACCATGCGTGCGCCCCTGCCTCCGACCGCTCGCCCGCGAACTCGCACACCGCGTCGGCGATGCGCTCGACCTGAGCGTCGGTCAGGTGCGGGTAGACCGGCAGCGCCAGGATGCGCCGGCTCGCCCGCTCCGCGTTCGGCCACCGCTGCCCCTCCGCGGAGTAGCGGCTGAACGCGGGCTGCATCGGCAGCGGCGCCGGGTAGTACACGTGCGAGGCGATGCCGCGCGACGCGAGGTGTTCGCGCAGCTCGTCGCGGCGCTCGGCCTGCACCGAGTACACGTAGTAGCAACGCCCCTCACGGCCGGCCGGCGGGGGCACCACGCCCGCCTCGGCCAGCGGGGCGAACCGTTCGGTGTAGTACTCGGCGATTCCGGCGCGGCGTTCCAGCCGGGCGGCGAAGCCCGCGAGCCGGTAGGACTGGAACGCGGCCTGGATCTCGTCGAACCTGCTGTTGTAGCCGACGACGTGGTGCACGAAGCGCTGCCTGCCGTCCTGGCCGTGGTTGCGCAGCATCCGCACCGCGCGGGCGATCTCGTCGTCGCGGGTGACGACCGCGCCGCCCTCCCCTGGCATGCCGAAGGACTTGACCTGCACGAAAGAGAACACGCCCGCCTCGCCCCACAGCCCCGCCGGGGTGCCGTGCAGCACGGCGCCCTGCGCGACGGCCGAGTCCTCGACCAGCCGCAGGCCGGCGCGGTCGGCCAGCTCGGCGAACCGCGGCATGTCGGCCATCACCGAGAACATGTGCGCGGGCATCACGGCCCTGGTGCGCGGCGAGATCGCCTCCTCCGCGTGGCCGGGGTCCAGCACCATCGCGTCGGGGTCGATGTCGGCGAACACCGGCTCGGCGCCCACGCTCACCACCGACGACGCCAGCGGGGCGCAGCCGAACGCCGGGACGACCACCTCGTCCCCGGCGCCGATGCCCATCGCCCGCAGCACGAGCGTGAGGGCCGTGGTGCCGCTGCCGCACGCGACGACGCCGGCCGCACCGAGCTGCGCGCGCAGCTGCTCCTCGAACGCCGCGGTCCGGTCGCCGAGGATGAATCGCTGGTCGCGGGAGGTGCCGATCTCGCGGACCAGGTTGAGCAGCACCTTGCGGTCGCCCTCGAAGAGGTCGGGCGGGAAGAACGGGATCTCGTCGGAATTCACGCGTTCCTCCCGGTGTAGAACTCGCCGATGGCTGCACACACCCGGTCGACCTGGTCCACGCCGAGATCCGGGTAGAGCGGCAGCGCGACCGCTCGCGAACAGGCGGCCTCGGCGTGCGGGAAATCGCCCTCGGCATGGCCGAGTTCGGCGAAACAGGGTTGCAGGTGCAGCGGGACCGGGTAGTAGGTCTCGGTCCCGATTCCGCGCCACGCCAGGTGCTCGACCAGCTCGTCGCGACGTTCGACCTCGATCAGGTACACGTAGAAAACGGCGTTCGAGCCCGGTCCGCGTTCGGCCAATTCGGGAATCCGCACAATTCCCGGCATGTCGTGCAGCCGCTGCCGATACGCCTCGGCCAGCATCGCGCGGCGCGCGATGTCGCGGTCGAGGAATGTCATCTTGGCGAGCAGGACCGCGGCCTGGATGTCGTCCATCTTGCTGTTCATCCCCGGCAGCGCGGTCTCGGTGGAAATTCCGGGGAAATTGTCCAGCGTACGGCCGAACCGCCCGTGGTGGCGCAGTCCCGAGACCAGCTCGGCGACCTCGGGGTCGTCGGT
Organism: Saccharopolyspora erythraea; assembly: GCF_018141105.1. Classification (NCBI taxonomy): domain Bacteria; kingdom Bacillati; phylum Actinomycetota; class Actinomycetes; order Pseudonocardiales; family Pseudonocardiaceae; genus Saccharopolyspora; species Saccharopolyspora erythraea. The sequence goes on from NZ_CP054839.1 coordinate 5,073,975, forward strand.
GAGCACCGCGCCCGCGTCGCCGATCGCGCCGAGGGTCTTGCTCGGGAAGAACGACAGCACACCGCCCGCGCCGTGCAGGCCCGCGTGCACCCCGCCCTGGCGCATGCCGATGCCTTCGGCGCTGTCCTCGACGACGGTCAGGTCGTGCGCGGCGGCGGCCTCTGCCAGTCCCGTCATGTCCGCCATCTGCCAGAACAGGTGCGAGGGCAGCACGAAACGGCTGTCCGGACCGGCCGTCCTGCCGACCTCGGCGGGGTCCAGCGCGTAGGTGGCCGGATCGATGTCGGCGAACTGCGGTCTGCCTCCGGCGAGCACGACCGACGACGCTGTCGCCACGAACGAGAAGGCGGGCACCACCACCCCGTCGCCGGGCCGCAGCCCGCAGGCGCGCAGCAGCAGCACCAGCGCGTCGGTACCGCTGTTGACCCCGATGGCATATCGCGCACCGGTATATGCAGCCAGCGCTTCCTCGAATTCCGCGACCTGCGCGCCGTGCGAGAATTTCCCGTTGTCGAAAACCGCGCCGATCCGCTCCCGGATCAGCGCCCACGCGCTCTCGAACGACGCGGCCTGCGAGAAGAAGGGAACCGGCTCCGGGGCCCGCACAGCGGTGGCCGCCGATCCCGGGTCATCGACCTCCGCGTCCTCGGTGTCCGACCCAGCAGAGTCCTGCCCGCGAAACCAGCGGGACAATTCGACCACACTCCACACCCAGTAGCTGATCTTCGCCGACGAAGCTAGCGGACGCCCGCTCGCACTGAAAAGCAAACTTCGCTCACAACGCGGTTTTTCACCCGTTGCGGTGAGGATCGGTCGCTCGTTCCGGAGTCGGTTGCGGCGCCTCGGAAAACACTCGCTATGGTGTCCGGCCGGACCGCCTCGCGGCTCCCGCCAACCGCGTTCCGGTTTCCGCCGACAACACAACCGGGCGCACCTTTTCTCCTTTCACCCGAATTGACGCCGACGTCTACGGAGAACGATGCTGCAACCACTCGTGGTCGGACTCGGCCGCGCCGGGGTGGGCCTGCACCTGCGCGTGCTGGCCCGCGCCCGGTCGTGCGAGCAGGGGCTCATCGCCCCGGGCCCGGTACCCGCCTGGGACCCGCGCCAGGACGCCGGGCAGCAGGTGCCGGGCCTGAGCGTGCGGGACTCCCTCACCGCGGCGGTGTCCACCACCGATCCGGAGTCCACTGTGGCCCATGTCTGCACACCTCCCGTCGCGCGGCTTGAGGTGATCAGGCAGCTCGGCGCGCTCGGGGTCCGCAAGCTCGTGGTGGAGAAACCGCTTGCGACCGGCGTGGACGAGCTGCTGCGCATCGACCGGTTGCGCCGCGAGCTGGGGCTGGAAGTGGTGGTGGTCGCGCACTGGCTGGCCTCCGAGCTGACCCGCCGGCTGGCCGAGCTGGTGCGGGACCAGCCGTTCGGAGCGCTGCGTTCGATCACCTTCACGCAGCACAAACCCCGCTTCTCCCGTTCGTTGAGCACCAACGGGCACCCCACCGCCTTCGACGTGGAGGTGCCGCACTCGCTCGGCGTCGTGCTCCGCCTCGCCGGCCCGGCCCGGCTGCTCTCTGCCGAGCGGACCGACATGCGGGTCGGCGACGACGTCGTGCTGCCCGGGATGGGCAGCGCACGGCTCGCTCTCGGGCACGAGTCCGGGGTGGTCAGCGAGATCTTCTCCGACCTCACCTCGCCGGTGCAGCAGCGCAGGGTGCGGCTGGAGTTCGAGCGCGGCTCGGCCACCGGGCACTACCCGCTGAGCGAGAACGACGACCACGCGCAGCTGACCGTCGAGGGTCCGCAGCGCGCGCACCACGTGTTCCGGGACGACGCGCTGACCGCGTTCGTCGTCGCGACCTACCGGGCCTTCCAGTCCGGTGCACCCTCGGCCGAGGCCGGTTTCCAGCTCCACAGCGAGGCGATCCGGCTGATGTGCGAAGCCAAGGAGACCGCGCGCGGCTCGACCCCGGAGGAGATCTCGACGTGAAAACCCACCCGTACAACGCAATCCCGCTCACCGGCATCGGCGACGAAGCCGACGTCGGCCTCGCGGGGCAGATATCGGCGTTGCGCCGACTCGACTGGCGTGCGATCGAACTGCGCACGGTGGACGGTGTCGCGATGGCCGACCTGGACCCGCGCCAGTTCGAGGCGGTGCGCGACGCCGTGCGCGAGGCCGGGCTCGAAGTGGTGTGCCTGGCGTCGCGGATCGGCAACTGGGCGCGCCCGATCACGGGTTCCTTCCACCACGACCTGGCCGAGCTCGACGTGCTCACCGCGCAGTGCGCGGCGCTGGGAACCCGGTACGTCCGCATCATGTCCTACCCCGGCGGAGGGCTCGACGAGCAGGACTGGGCGTACCGGGTCGTCACCCGGATCAAGCACCTGGCCGAACGCGCGGAGCAGGCCGGGCTGGTGCTGCTGCACGAGAACTGCTCGGGCTGGGCGGGTTCCGACGCCGACCGGATGCTGCGGTTGCTCGACGAGGTCGGCAGCCCGGCGCTGCGGCTGCTCTTCGACACGGGCAACGGGGTTGCCCACGGCTACGACGCGGTCGCGATGCTCGGCCGCGTCCTGCCGCACGTCGCGCACGTCCACGTCAAGGACGCCGTCACGACACCGGACGGGGTCGGCTACACGCTGCCCGGAGAGGGCGACGCGGGCGTCGCCGAATGTCTGCGGATGCTCTGCGACGCCGGCTACAGCGGGTGGCTGTCGCTGGAACCGCATCTGGCCACGAGGCCCCACGAAGGACTGCGGGCACACGGCGACTCCGCGGAGCTGTTCGTGCGTGCCGGGCAGCGGCTCCGGCAGCTCGTCCGGCAGACGACGACCTCCGCGGCGCAGTCGCGGGACCCGGGGGTGGCGTAGTGGTGGGCCTGCTGGCCGAGTCCGACCGCAAGCTGCTGCTGAGCCTGCTCTCGACGTGCACGGTCGGTCCGCTGGAGGCCGCCTCCGGCGCCGAGCAGACCCGGATGTGGCTGGCGCAGGACGAGTACGCGCGGGCGGCCGAGGCCATCGGCCTGCGCCGGGTGCGCCACGCGAGCCCTCCGCTCGCGGCGGTGACACGTCCCGACGTGCCGCTCACCGTCCGCGACGCCGCGCGCGACCCGTCGTTCCTGTCCCAGCAGCCGAGCCTGGTGATGCGGCTCGGCGCGGCGCTGCCGGTGGAGCGCACGGTGATGTTCAACGTGCACCTGGACACCGTCTCCGGGATGGAACCCGTGTCGTTCAACGGTTCCCGCTTCACCGGACGTGGCGCCATCGACGCCAAGGGGCCCGCCGTGGCTCTGCTCTCGGGCATCCGCGCCGCCTTGGCGCGGGAAAGCGCCGTGGGCCGCGACATCGCGGTGCTGGTGCAGGTCGTGTCGGGAGAAGAGGGCGGCGCGATGGGCACCTTCGGCACCCGGCCGCTGGTCGAGTCCGGGTTCGTCGGCCGGCTCAACGTCTTCTGCGAGCCGACCGGGCTGCGCTACCTGACGCGGTCCACGGCCGCCATGACCGCATGCGTCCGGGTCGACGGGGAGGGCGCCATCGACGACCGGCCCGACACCGGGCACAACGCGACCGTCCTCCTCGGGTTCCTGGCCCAGCACCTCGCCGCCGAGCTCGACCCGGGGTCTCGGCCGGGACGGGTGTGCGTCGCGGGCCTGCACACCGGCGACATGCACAACCGCGTCTACGGCTCGGGCCGGCTGCTGCTCAACCTGTCGTACGCGACCTCGGCCGAGGGCGTCGAGCTGGAACAGGCGGTCGCCGGGGCACTGCGCGGCGGGCTGCACGCCTTCACCCGCCGTTTCGCCGGTAGCAGGGAGTTCGGCCGCACCGCGGCCGACTGCGCCGACATCACCACCCTGGAATGGCACAAGCGCGGCCTGCCGTGCCTGCGCGGCACCGAGCCGTGGGCCGCCGAGCTCCTCGAACGGTCCGGACTGCGCCGCTGGCCCGACGACGAGCCCGCCTTCACCTGCGACGCCATCTGGATGGACGGCGTGCCCGGCACCGCCACCGCCGTGCTGGGGCCGGGATCGCTCGACCGCAACAACGCCCACGCCGAAGGCGAGTTCGCCGAGCTGGCCGAGCTCGAGGAGTTCGCGTCGGCCGTCGCCGACGTGCTCGTCGACTTCGTGAAGGACTGCAAGGACCAACCGAACGGAAACCGCCCATGACGCACGAAGTGCCCGCGGCACGCCGGAACGGCGTGGTGCGGGTCGACTACGCCGACCTGCTCTCGTTCACCACCCGGCTGTTCACCGAGAGAGGTGTCCCGGCCGACCGGGCGCACACGGCCGCGAGCGCGCTCTGCTACGGCGACCTCACCGGCCTGGAGTCGCACGGCCTGTTCAACCTGACCCGCCTGTACCTGCCGCTGTTCGACAGCGACCGAGTGGACCCCGCCGCTCAACCGCGCGTGCTGACCGACCTCGGCGCGTGCGCGGTGGTCGACTCCCGCCGCGCGCTCGGGCTCTGGTCGGCGGCCGAAGCGATGGACTCGGCGGCCGACCGGGCCGCCCGGCACGGCATCGGACTGGTCTCGGTGCGCGACGCCACGCACTTCGGCTGCGCCGGTTTCCACACCGCGCGGGCGGCCGAACGCGGCATGATCGGTGTGCTGCTGGGCAACTGCGGCGGCCAGCGAATCGCCCGGCCGCCGGGCGGGGCGCTGGCCATGCTCGGCACCAACCCGCTCAGCGTCGCAGCCCCGGCGCTGCCCGGGCATCCGTTCGTGCTAGACATGAGCACGACGGTGGTGCCCACCGGACGGGTCCGCACCGCCGCGGCGCGTGGCGAGCCGGTCCCGCCGGGCTGGCTGGTGGACTCCTCCGGCGCCGCGGTCACCGATCCGGCCGCCTTCGACCGCGGCGAGGCGTACCTGAACTGGCTCGGCAGTGACCAGGACACCGGCGCGTACAAGGGTTTCGGCCTGGGCCTCGTGGTCGAGCTGCTCGGCGCGCTGCTGCCCGGCGCCGGACTCGGTCCCGCACCCGAGGCACTCGCCGGCGACGGGCGTCCGCACGGCCGCGACGACGACATCGGCTTCTCCGCCCTCGCGATCGCACCGCGGCTGCTGCGCCCCGACCGCGACTTCACCGGCGCCGCCGAGGCACTGTTCGAGACGATCAACGCGTGCCCACCGGCACCCGGACACGCCGACGTGCGGTATCCGGGCTGGTGGGAGGCCGAGCGCGCGCAGAGCCGCCTGCGCGAGGGCGTGCCGGTTCCAGCGGGCCTGCACACCGATCTCGTCGGGCTCGGACTCGGCGTCGAACCGGCAGGTGAGCACCGGTGACGGCCAGGCGCATCGCCGTCGTCGGGCTGGGCGTGATCTCCAGGTTCTACCTGGCTGCCATCGAGTCGTCCCGCACGTGGGAGCTCGCGGCCGTGTGCGACGTCCGGGAGGCCGCGCTCGAACCGCACCGCGACACCGTCACGTGCTACGAGGACCACCGCACGATGATGGCGCAGGCCCGGCTCGACGCGGTGGTGGTCACGGTGCCCAACGACGCGCACGGCGCGATCTGCCGCGACGCGCTGCTGGCCGGACTCGCGGTGTGCGTGGAGAAGCCGCTGACGCTCTCCGCCGCCGAAGGGCGGGAGCTGGACGCGCTGGCGCGCATGCGCGAGGTCGCGCTCTTCACCGCCTTCCACCGCCGCTACAACCGCAACGTGCGGGCCCTGCTCGCCCGGCAACGCGCCACCGGAGCGCCGATCCGGTCGATGGCGGTGCGCTACCTGGAGCTCATCGAGGAGCACATCGGGCAGGACACCTGGTACCTCGACGCCGAGCGCTGCGGCGGCGGCTGCGTGGCCGACAACGGTCCCAACGCCTTCGACCTCGTCCGTCTGTTCCTCGGCGACGTCGAGGTGGTCGGCTCGGAGATCACCCGCGACGGGACCGGTACCGACCGGCAGGCTCGCGTCGCTCTGCGCTCCGGCACCGGCGTCGAGGCGGTGGTCGAACTCGACTGGTCGCATCCGGGCGAGACCAAGGACGTCGAACTCGTCCTGGACAACGGTTCGACGCTGCACGCAGACATGCTGGCAGGCCACCCCGAGTTCAAGTCGTCGCTCTGGCACGAGTACGCGGGCATCCTCGACGACTTCAGCGACACCCTCGCGGCACCGCGCACCGGCGACGGCGGCCTCGCGGCACTGGAACTCGTCGAAGCCGCATACCGCGCCGAGCGCCCGAGCACGGCACTACCGAACCTGGAGGGATCATGAACCACGACGAGGACGGCGCGAAGCGCGCGGTGCGCGGAACGCTAGTCAAGGTGCTGCTGCACCGGCGCGACGACCGCGGGATGTCGCTCGAACCGCACGCCAGCCGGTGCGTGCGTCGCGGCGAGGTGCACGAGCTGGTCACGACCGACCACCGCGAGACCGCGCCCGGCGCCCGCATCGACCGGGTCGGCTTCCTCGGGTTCGCCGAGATCGCCTGCGCCGGGGTGATCGACCGCGGTGACCAGTTCTGGGTGGGCGACACCGTCGTCGGCACCGTGCTCGGCTTCGACGCGTGCCACTTCCCCAACCACTACAACATCCTGATCAGCACCACGTCACCGGTCACCGGCGCAGACCTGGACCTTCGCCCGGAACTCCCGATCGGCTTCGCCCCGGCACTGGTTCCCGTCGGCTGAAGCGACGAACACGCCCATTTCCACCCGCCCGCCGCGCGATTCGGTGTCGCTGGTCGAATGCCACGAAGGCGAGTCGGCGAGGGACTCTTCCGGAAGCGGCGTCAGCCGCTTGCGGTGTGGGACTCAGCCCGCATCGCCGCAGGTTCTCAGAAGTGGTTCCTCAAGGGGGCGCGGGGATGGTGGGCAGGCGGTCGCTGGGGCGGCAGTTCGGGTGGCTCTGGGCGGCCTACGCGGTCAGCACGTTCGGCACGCGGTTCGCGTTCGACGCGTTCCCCCTGATCGCGGTCCTGGTGCTGCACGTCGGGCCGACCGAGGTGTCGGCGCTGGCAGCGGCGGGGATGGCGGTGGGCGCGGTGGTGGCGGTGCCGCTCGGCCCGTGGGTGGAGTTCCGCCGGAAGCGGCCCGTGATGATCGCGGCGGACCTGATCCGGTTCGCGGCGGTGGTGAGCGTTCCAGCCGCGTTCGCGCTGGACCTGCTCAGCTTCGCACAGCTCCTGGTGGTGTCGGTCGTCGTCGCCGCGGCCGACATCGCCTTCAGGGCGGCCAGCGGAGCGTGCCTGAAAGCAATCGTGCGGCGGGACGACCTGCTCGTCGCGAACGGGCGATTCGAGTCCACGGCCTGGACCGCGACCGCGCTCGGCCCGCCACTGGGCGGAGCCGCGATCGGGTTGCTCGGTCCGGTGACGACCGTGCTGGCCGATGCGGTCAGCTACCTGCTCTCGGCAGTGGGAATCCGCGCCATCGGTGGCAGGGAGCCTCACCCCGCGCGAACCGAGGCGTCACGGCTGCGTCCGCGCGACGTTCTCGAAGGCTGGCGCTACATCCTGACCCACTCGGCGCTGCGCCCTCTGTTCTTCAACACGATCCTGGTCAACGGCCTGATCATGGCGACCGCGCCGCTGCTCGCCGTGCTCATGCTCGGCCGGCTCGGCTTCACGCCCCTGCAGTACGGCCTGGCATTCGGCGTGCCCTGCATCGGTGGTCTCATCGGTGCACGGCTCGCCCGTCCTCTGGTCGCGCGGTTCGGGCGGCACCGGACGATGCTCACCGCTGGAGCGCTGCGCGCGTGCTGGTTGCTCGGGCTGGCCTTCGTCCACCCCGGTACCACCGGGCTCGCCCTGGTCATCGTCGTAGAGCTCGCGCTGATCACGTGCGTGGGAGTGTTCAACCCAATCCTCGCGACATACCGTCTCGAGCAGATCGCACCGGACCGGGTCTCCCGCACCCTGTCCGCCTGGTCGGTCACCAGCAACCTCACCATCGCGGTCATGACCGCCCTGTGGGGCGTGCTGGCGAGCACCACCAGCCCCCGCACCGCGATCGCGGTCGCCGGACTGCTCATCCTGGCGACGCCGCTCCTGCTCCCCCGCCACGATCGCTCGCCCCAGTGGCAGGAGACAGAACCCACACCAGACGCACCGACCTCTCCGGGCTCCGGTTGACGTGCCTGTTGAGATGCCGGTCTGATCGTGCCCATGCCCACTGCCAAGCCGGATTCCGCTTCCTCGTGCCTTCACGGCGAGCGGTTTCGCTGATCCGCCGGATTTCCTCAGTTTGCTGCGGGCGGGCGCTGCCCCGAGCCGAGCTGTGCCGCACGTCTTACGGCCGCACATGGCAGAGGCTGCATCGAGCGCCCCACCTCGTCGAAGTACGCCGGCAGCCCGGAGACCCACCTCGCCGAATTGCCGCCAGCCCAGGCCCCAACCCCCGCTGAATGCGGCAGCGGCCGGTGTCCCGGACCGAATCCGGGAACACCGGCCGCTGTTCGTTCAGGAGTCTTCCCGCGCAGCCGTCGGCAGGATCAGCCGAGCAGCTCGACGTCCAGCCGTCCGAAGTGGAATTCACGCACGGCGGTGAGCAGCTCGTCGAGAGACAGCTCGCCGTTGCCGTTGGTGTCCACCTGGTTGAAGGCCTCCGCGGCCTCCGCCTTGCTCATGCCCAGCGCGGTCAGCCACGCCGCGAACTCGTCGGCGTTGATCTGGCCGTCGGCGTTCTTGTCGCACAGCCCCACGATGCCCTTGACCACCGGGCCGAGGACGCGGTTGAAGCTGGCCTCGCCCTGCTCGAAGACGAGGTTCTCGGTGACGCGGATGAACTGCTCCTCGGTGAGGGAGCCGTTCGAGCCGACACCGGCTTCCTTGGCCAGGTAGTCGAAGAGCCCGCCGAAGGCGTTCTTGAGCGTCTGGACCTCAGCGGCACCGGCGTCCTTGCCGAAGGCCTTCGCGATGTGCTGGGCCTCCTTCTCGAAGTCCGCCCGCTCCAGAGCGCCGTTGCCGTCGAAGTCCCACCTGTCGAAGCGCTTCTTCAGACGGTCGCTGGCGATGGCCGTAGTCATAGAACCAGAACTTCCTTTCCCATCGGATAGTACTGCGAAAAAACGACGTCCACGATCAGATCCACACCACTGCGATCAGCCGGATCGACGAGGACGCCGCCTCGCGTTGAACTTCCCCACGAAGCCCAGCGCAAGCCTATATTCCTTGATCAGATCCCGTCATTAACACGTTCTGGTGATCCGGAGGAACGTCCACCTCGGACAGAACGATGTACTGAGCTCACAGCAAAGTGACTCGTTCACCCGCGACCTGGCCACGGGTGTCGAGGAGCACGCATTCCGCGGCGGCGAGCACCGCGTGGTCATAACTCGAATGGTCCTGCAGAAGAATCGCCAGATCGCAATTCTTCAGAGCCGCCGACAATTCCTCAGCTCTCGGCAGTTGCACGTCGTCGACCGCGAAGTCGGTGACGTGCGGATCGTGGTAGGTGACCGACGCCGCGCGTGCCACCAGCTCGCGCGCCACCGGCAGCGCGGGAGTCTCGCGGGTATCGGAGATGTCGGGTTTGTAGGCGACGCCGAGCAACAGCACTTCGGCTCCCCGCACGGACTTGCCCATCCCGGAGAGCATGCTCACCGCCCGGTCCACCACGTGCCCGGGCATCCGCCCGTTGATCCCGCGTGCCGCGGCGAGCATGTCGAAGGTGAAGCCCTCCGCCTCGGCCTTGCTCGACAGGTACAGCGGGTCGACCGGGATGCAGTGCCCGCCGACCCCGGGCCCGGGCGCGAACGGCGCGAACCCGAAGGGCTTCGTCGCTGCGCAGTGCATCACGTCCCAGACGTCGATGCCGACCTTGTCGCAGAACAGCGCCACCTCGTTCACCAGCGCGATGTTGATGTAGCGGTAGGTGTTCTCCAGCAGCTTGGCCATCTCCGCCTCGCGCGTGCCGCGCGAGACCACCAGGGTGTCGACGAACCTGCCGTAGAAGGCGACGGCCGACTTCGCGCACAGCGGGGTGCAGCCGCTGACGACCTTCGGCGTGTTGCGCAGCCCGAAGCGCTTGTTGCCCGGGTCGATGCGCTCCGGCGAGTAGGCCAGGTGGAAGTCCTCGCCGACGCGCAGTCCGCTGCCTGCTTCGAGGATCGGCCGAACCACCTCCTCGGTGGTGCCCGGGTAGCTCGTCGACTCCAGCACCACCAGCACCCCGGGCCGCAGGTGCGGCGCCGCTGCGCGTGCGGCCGCGCGGACCGAACCCAGATCGGGTTTCCCGTCTGCCGTGAGCCCGGTGGGCACGCACAGCACCACCGTCTCCGCACGCGAGATCACCGCGGTGTCGGTCGTCGCCGCGAAGCCGGCGGCCCGCATTTCCGCGACCGCCGAGTCCGGGACGTCGTCGACGTGCGAACGCCCGGCGTTCAGCCCCTCGGCGACCTCGGCACGCACGTCGAGTCCACGCACCGAGAGACCCTCCTCGCAGGCCCGTCTGGCCAGCGGCAGCCCCACGTACCCCAAACCGACCACGACCAGATCGACGTCTGCCACGGTTCCCCCTCGATCGAGTGCGCGCGTTCGCGCGTTGAACTTCGGTACCGGTGGAGCGCCGCACGCTGCAGGGCGCTCCACCGCTGGACGCGAATCGCGGATCAGACCGAGAAGCTGCCGCTGCCCGGCGCGACGTGCGAACCGAACCCGGGCTGCACCGTCACGCTCGGGCCGGCGCAGAACGGGTCGCCGTAGATCCGGACCGGCCTGTCCGTGTGGTTGTTGAGCACGTGCGCGGCCAACGGGAGCTTGTAGCACCCCGAGGGATCCGCGTACGTGGTGAGCCGCGTGGTCTCCGTCTCGAAGACCGTCACCTCACCCGTGGCGGCCGAAGCGGCCGTGGCGGCGACCCCGGTGAGCAGGACGGCACCCACGAGAGCCGCGACCATGGAAAACTTGCGCTGCAATGCATCCACCTCCTTGTAGGGCTGCCGGGAGCGGCAGCCGACAACAGAAACCTCTTGAGAACAGGGAGCAATCCGATACGCCGCCGGGTGGACCGGTCACCGTTTCGCGCGGCTCGCAGTCGAGAGCGCCCCGACGCTCACCATCATCACCAGCGCGCCGAGGATGCCGATGAAACCCGCCGTCCGCTCGGGTGATTCGAGCGGTCCGCCGCCGCCACCCGCGCGCTCGCGTTCCCGCTGCGCGAGCGCCGCCGCCGGGCGGCCCGCACGGCCCGGATTCACCGCGTATGTCACGTGCAGGACCGTCGTGGTCCGGACGGTGTGGCTAACGTCGGCCACCACGCCGTCGATCACCGGTCGCCCCGACACCGAAAGCGCGACGGCGGTGCCCCGGGCCACCCGGCACCGGTACTCGGAGCTCTCACCGGCGTCGAGCCATCCGATGTCCTCTCGGCAGTCCGCCGGTTCGCCTCCGACCACGACGTGGTCCAGCGGGATCGGCGAGGTGTTGCGCACCCGCACGTCGACCTCGGCCCGGCCGTCGCGGTCGGTCCCGGTACCGGCTTCGGAGACCTCCAGCGCGATGCTCGGCCGGACGCCCTTCGTCGTGACCGAAGACGAATCCACCGCCATCGCACCGAGTGCGTCGCGTCCGGAGGCGGTCAGGTTGCTCACGACATCACCCGAACCTGCCCGGACGGCGCAGCGGACCTGCCGCCGCTCGCCCGGGCCCATGGTCGCCGGCAGCGGGTCGCACCGCGCCCCGTCTCCGGTCAGCGCCAGCCCGGAAAGCTCGGTGTTGCCGCTGTTGCGGAGCGCCAGCTCGTGCACCGCGTCGTCACCCTCCAGCACCATGCCGTGCTCCCGCGCGACCGCCAGCTCCAGCGCCGGGCGCAGCACGCGGACGACGTCCGCGGTCCGGGCGGTCACCGTCCTGCCGTCGGCGCTGGTGCCCCTGACCCGCGCCGTCACCGAAGCGTCGCGCTCGCCGGCAGCGCCGGCGCAGGCGACCGCGACCGCCGCTCCTGGCGCGAGGGTCCCGAGGGGCTTGCGGCATCCGGAGCCGATGTCGAACTCGGCCAGCACGTCGTGCAGCTCCGTCCCGCCAGTGTTGGTGACCACCACGTCGTGGCTCACCACGTCCCCGGGGTGCGCCGCGCCGCGGTCGATCCGGCCCGCGGCCGAAATCTCCGGGTCGGGAACCTCGATCGTCCACACGACGTGCAGCGACCACCCCTCCACGCACGACGGTCCCCCGACGACCACCGTCACTCCGTGGTCGCCGACGAGGCGGGCGAGCTCGTCGAACACGTCCGCGCGGGCCGACGACGGCCTCCCACCGGTTCCCTCGACGACGCTCTGCGGGCTGACCCGCGTCGAACCGAGAACCACCGAAGGGGCCTGCTGCCCCGTGGAGAACAGCCATCCGGCCCCGGTCCCGCAGTGGGCGCCGGTGCCGGTCCAGCTGAGGTCGGCCTCGACGATCCTCGCGCCTGCCGGGATGTCCAGCCGCGCCGAGGAGGAGCCACGACCACCGAGCCGCTCTCCCGCCGTCACAGAGCCCGTGCGGGTGTGGTGGCCCTCGTCGAGCCTGCGCACCGGCACGTCCCGCGACGCGGTCGCCGGCACCACCATGAACGCGCTCGCCAGCAGCACCAGCGACAGCCGGACACCGCGGGCTGTCAGCGCACGTGTTCTCCTCGAACGGATCACCGGAAACGAGCCCCTGATTCGGAACGCGACCACGCCGGGTGCACCTGCCGGAGCACCGGGGACGGGTCTTCTGGGAAGTCGACGCGGGTGACGTTATCCGCCGAAAACCCTTTGTCCGCAGCCGGGTTTGGCCGCACCGCCGAAGGCGTATGGCCAGCTCCCGGGCCGTTTTCGCGGGTTCGTCGGTCCGGTCCGGATGACGTCGTGCACCGGAGCGCACTTCAAGATCACTCGAACTGATGAAGTTGGCGGATCCGGTGCCGCACAAGGCTTTTCCGGCTCCCGGCCGGGTCTACCATCGCGGTGTCGCGCGTCCCGCGACCGCACGGCGCATCGGCTCGTCCGCCGTGATTCCCCCGTCTGCACGAGAAATCCGGGATCTCAGTTGTTCCTCATGCTGCTCGTCGTCGTCCTGCCCGCCCTGCTCGTCGCAGGACTGCTGGTCCTGGACAAGCGCCGCAAAAGAGCCGGCGCGGCCCGATCCGACTCCGACTCCGACTCGCTGTCGTTCGTCGGCGGCGTGCTCAACGCGCTGTTCACCGTCGTGCTCGCGTTCTACATCGTGTTCGCCTGGCAGGACGGCGACGACGTCGAGAAGGCGTCGACCACCGAGGCCAACGCGCTCACCGACACGTACTGGCAGGTGAGCTCGGCACCCGAGCCCGCGGCGTCGACGATCCGGTCGCTGGCGGCGCGCTACGCGACCCGCGTCGCCGAGCACGAGTGGGCGGCGCTGGACCAGGGCCGCACCGACCCGGAGGTGGACGCGGTGCTGGCGTCCATGCGCGCGGAGGTCATCGACCTGCCCGCCGACACCGAACAGCAGAAGTCCGCGCGGGAGCAGGCCCTGCAGAACATCCGCGTGATCGACGAGAACCACCGGGAGCGGGTCGAGCAGGCCACCGACGGCCAGGTCTTCAACACGGTGCTGCTCGTGGCCAGCATCATCGGCGCGCTGATCATGGTCGCCTTCCCGCTGCTGATCGGGATCAGCCCCACCGCGGCCAACATCGCGACCATGGTGCTGCTGACGCTCACCCTCGGCTTCACGATCTTCGTCTCGCTGCAGCTGATGCACCCGCTGCACGGCCCCTTCGGGGTCGAGCCCGGGCCGTTCCGCACCGCGCTGGAGAGCTTCGAGGGCACCCTGCTGACCGGGGCGTGAACCCGGCGCTTGGTCGCCGTGCTTCACGGTGCTTTCCCCTCCCCGAACGGGAAAGCACCGTGAAGCGGCGCAGCGTAAGACCGAGGTTTCGGTGTCACAACAAGGGTTTTCGCACCGTCCTGTTCATCAGTGATGAACAGGACGGCCTTTTGCCCGATCACGCTTCGCCGTGGTCGACGACAGGTCATCTCGCGGGCGGTCTCCGCACCCGACCGCGCGATTCACCCGCTTCGCCCCGTCCGCCGAGGACCCGACCGCGTCTAGGCTCGTCGTCATGCGCAGGCGCTTCCAGGTCGTGCCGTCGGTGTACGTGCTGCTCCGCAGCGGGGAGCACCCGGGGCAGGTGCTGCTGCAACTGCGGCACAACACCGGTTACATGGACGGCCACTGGGCGTGGGGTGCGGCCGGGCACGTGGAGAGGGGCGAGCCGGCCACCGAGGCGGCGTGCCGGGAGGCCGCCGAGGAGCTCGGTATCGCGGTGGACCCCGAGGACCTCGTCCCGCTCACCGTCATGCACCGCACCAAACGCGGCCGGCCGATCGACGAACGCGTCGACTTCTTCTTCGAGTGCAGGCGGTGGGGCGGTGAACCGCGCCGGCTCGAGCCGAACAAGGCGGCTGAGCTGCGGTGGTTCCCGCTGGACTCGCTGCCCGAGTCCACGGTCCCGCACGAGCGGATGGTGCTCGATCGCCTCCGCGACCGGGACCTGCCGCTCGTCGTGCCTTACGGCTTCTGACACCGGCGCCGATTCCGTCCACTGTGGCGCCCCTGGCCGCGCCTGTCAGACCGGTCCGCCGAACCGCCGCGTCAGCCCACCGCACCGCCCGGACGGATAGACTCACCCGGTCGGACGTGACCGAGCAGCCGGGCGGTGATCCAGTGTGGCCATCGACGCGATGGACGTCGCCGCGCTGTTCAGGGCGAGCTCGCCCGGAGCCGCCCCCGCCTACCGGCGGCTCAAGGACCTGATCGTCGAGCAGGTCAGCACCGGCCGGTGGCCGGAGGGTGCGTTGCTGCCCTCGGAGAGCATGCTGGTGCAGTCGCTGGGGCTGTCACGGATGACGATCAACCGCGCCCTGCGTGAGCTGAGCGCCGAGGGCGTGGTCGTGCGCCATGCGGGCGTCGGGTCGTTCGTCGCCGAGCGCAAGGGCAGCTCGGCGCTGGTCGAGGTCCGCAACATCGCCGACGAGGTGAGCCGCCGGGGGCACCGGCACCGGACCGACGTCCTGTTCGTGCGGCAGGAGCCCGCCGACGCCAGGGTGCACGGGCTGTTCGGCATCGCCGAGGGCGGCCCGGTCTTCCACTCGCGGATAGTGCACTTCGAGGAGGACGTGGCGATCCAGTTGGAGGACCGGCACGTCAACCCGGCGCTGGCCCCCGGCTACCTGGTCCAGGACTTCACCGAGCGCACACCGAACGACTACCTGTCGAGGATCGCGCCGCTGGGCCGGGGAGAGCACGTGGTGGAGGCGGTGCTGGGCACCGCCGAGGACTGCGCGGCGCTGGGTATCGACCCCTCCGAGCCCTGCCTGCTGATCCACCGCCGGACGTGGTCGGAAGGGGTGCTGGTCAGCGCGGCGAGGCTGCTGCACCCGGGTTCGCGGTACCGGTTGGAGGGCGCCTTCGACCCGCAGTGACCGGCGGGCCGCCGCTCGGTCTCGCTACCGCAGCGACGGGGTCCGGTCAGCGTTCACGGTTCCTCTTGCCAGCTGTATATACAGGGCTATACAGTTTTTCATTCGTCCGGCTGTGCCGTGGAGCACACTCCGGGCGTGCGCCGGCCCGGTCCCGGACGTCCGGTCGCCACACTCCATGGGTCGCCCGGTCACCGCCCGAGCACCGGCCAGGGCCGCGGAGTCGCCACACGACGGGGAACACCGCCGTTCCCGGAGGAGGACACGTTGAAAGCAGCCACGGCGGCGCTGAGCAGAGGGCTCAACGCGCGGCACATCAGGTTCATCGCCCTGGGCTCGGCGATCGGCACCGGCCTCTTCTACGGCTCGTCGGAGGCCATCGCGCAGGCGGGCCCCTCCGCGCTGCTGGCCTACCTGATCGGCGGCGCGGCGGTCTACCTCGTCCTGCGGGCGCTCGGCGAGATGGCCGTCAGCGACCCGGTGCCCGGGTCGTTCGGCGAGTACGCCAGCAGGCACCTGGGCAGGTTGCCCGGCTTCGTGACCGGCTGGACCTACACGTTCGAGATGGTCATCGTCTGCGTGGCCGACGTGACCGCCCTGGGCGTCTACATGGGCTTCTGGTTCCCCGACGTGCCGCGCTGGATCTGGGTGCTCGGGGCGCTGCTGGTGATCGGCCTGGTCAACCTGCTCAGCGTCCGGGTCTTCGGCGAGGTCGAGTTCTGGTTCTCGCTGGTCAAGATCGTCGCGATCATCGCGATGATCGCCGGCGGCATCGCGCTGATCGTCCTCGGCAGCGCGCACGGCGGCGCGGTCGGGGTGAGCAACCTGTGGTCGCACGGCGGTTTCTTCCCCAACGGGGCCGAGGGCTTCGTGCTGTGCTTCGCGGTGGTGATGTTCGCGTTCGGCGGCACCGAGATCATCGGGATCACCGCGGGTGAGGCCCAGCAGCCGGAGCGGACGATCCCGCACGCGGTGAACACCGTCCCGGTCCGGGTCATCCTGTTCTACGTGCTGACACTCGGGGTGATCATGTCGATCATGCCGTGGCAGTCGATCAGCTCGTCGGGCAGCCCCTTCGTGCAGATCTTCGAGGGCCTGGGCCTGACTTCGGCGGCCACGGTGCTCAACGTCGTCGTCATCACCGCCGCCCTGTCGGCGATCAACAGCGACATCTTCGGCGCGGGCCGGATGATGTACGGCATGGCGCAGCGCGGGCAGGCGCCCGCGATCGTGGCCAGGGTGTCCCGCAACGGGGTGCCGTGGATGACGGTGGTGATCATGGTGGTGGCGCTGCTGGGCGGCGTGCTGCTGAACTACCTGATCCCCGAGCGGGTCTTCGTGATCATCGCCTCGATCGCCACCTTCGCCACCGTCTGGGTGTGGCTGATGATCCTGCTGTCCCACGTCCGGTCCCGGCGCCGGATGAGCGCGGAGCAGACCGCGGCGCTGAAGTTCCCGGTGCCGTTCTGGCCCTACGGGCAGTACCTCACGATCACGTTCATGCTGGGTGTGTTCGTGCTGCTCGCCTTCGGCGAGGACACCCGCGTGGCGCTCGTCGTGGGCGTCGCCTGGCTGCTGCTGCTCACCGTCGTGCACTGGATCTGGGTGCGGCCTCGCAACGCCGACGAGGTGCCCGCCACGGTCGAGAGTTGAGGTCGCGACACCGAGACCGCGACCCGCGCTATCGTCGACACGATTTCCGGCACCTGAGCCGCCGACGATGCGGCTTTCGGCGGCACCACCTTCCTCCACACAGCCCAGGACCTGGGGTTTTCCGGTGTGCCGAAATCCAGGGCGATATGATCTTCACCGGTCGAGGAGGGTGGTACCGGTGCCGGACGAGGTTTCCCAGGCGTTTCCGAGCGAGCAGCCGCTGAGCGGCACCGACAGCAGCGTCCCCCACTCGGCGCGGATCACCAACTACTGGCTCGGGGGCAAGGACCACTACGCCGTCGACCGCGAAGCGGGCGAGCGCTACCGGCGGACGTTCCCGGAGATCGTCGACATGTCGCTGGCGGGCCGCAAGTTCCTCGCGCGCGCCGTGCGCTTGCTCGTCGACAGCGGCATCCGGCAGTTCCTCGACATCGGCACCGGGCTGCCGACCGCCGACAACACCCACGAGCTCGCCCAGCGTCGCGCGCCCGAGAGCCGCATCGTCTACGTGGACAACGACCCGATGGTCCTCGCACACGCCCGCGTGCTGCTCACCAGCACGCCGGAGGGGGCCGCCGACTACCTGGAAGCCGACCTGCGCGAACCGAAGGCGATCCTCGACGGCGCGGCGCACCTGCTGGACTACCGCGAGCCGGTGGCCGTGATGCTGATGGGCGTGGCCGGCCACATCGCCGGCGACGACGAGCTCCGCGGCATCATCGGGGAGCTGCTGGACGCGCTGGTGCCCGGCAGCTACCTGCTCGTCGGCGACGGCACGAACCTCGCGCCAGAGCAGGTCAGCGCCCAGGACACCTACAACGAGAGCGGCACCGAGCCCTACCGGCTGCGCAGCCCGGAGCAGCTCGCGTCGCTGTTCGACGGCCTGGAGCTGGTCGAGCCCGGCCTGGTGCCCGCGGCGCAGTGGCGGCCGGAGGACGACGGCTCGCCGGCCGAGGTGCTCTCGCGCTGCGGCCTCGCCCGCAAGCCCTGACCCGCGACACCGCCGCGGCCACTGCTGCTCCGTCCACACCGGACCTCTCCCGCTCCCCCTCCTCCGCGCATGAGCGGCTTCACATCCGGGCCGAAGTGATCCGCGCACACCGGGCACTTCGATCAACTAGCTTGTGAGCTGCTTTCCCGCACGTCGAACTTCCTGGGGGGACTCACATGAGCGTGCCATCGGTCAACCAGGGCGCACCACAGGCGCCCACCGGGCCCATGCCCGGCGCACCGCACGCGGGCGGTCCGGCCGGTCAGGCCGTGCCCGCGCCGGGCGGCAGGCCGATGTCCCCGCCGGGACAGCCCGTGCCGGGCCAGCCGCAGTACGCGACGGCTGCGACCGGTCTGGTCAAGGTGTACGGGATCGGCCCGGCGGCGGTCCACGCGCTGGGCGGTGTCAACGTCGGCTTCCCGCGCGGGCAGTTCAGCGCGATCATGGGCCCGTCTGGTTCGGGCAAGTCGACCCTGATGCACTGCCTCGCCGGGCTGGACGTGGCACCCGGGGTCAGGTGACGCTGGGCGGGATCTCGCTGACCGGGATGCCGGACAAGCAGCTCACGCAGGTGCGCCGCGACCGCGTCGGGTTCATCTTCCAGTCGTTCAACCTGCTGCCCACGCTCACCGCGGAGAAGAACATCCTGCTGCCGCTGGAGCTGGCGGGCCGCAAGGCCGACCCGCAGTGGTTCCAGACCATCACCCAGGCGCTGGGGATCGCTGAGCGGCTGCGGCACCGGCCCAGCGAGCTCTCCGGCGGTCAGCAGCAGCGCGTCGCCGTCGCCCGCGCGCTGGTCACCCGGCCCGAGGTGGTCTTCGCCGACGAGCCGACGGGCGCGCTGGACTCCAAGTCCGGGACGAACCTGCTCAACTTCCTGCGCGCCTCGGTCAACCAGTTCGGCCAGACCGTGGTGATGGTGACCCACGACCCGGTGGCGGCCTCCTACGCCGACAGCGTCACGCTGCTCGCCGACGGCCACATCGCGGGCCGGATCGAGCGGCCCACCCCGGAAGCGGTGCTCGACGCGCTGCGCAGGCTGGGCGGCTGATACCCGATGCTGCAGAACACGCTCAACCAGCTGCGCGCCAACGTCGGCCGGGTCTCGGCCGCGGCGCTGGCGATCGTGCTCGGGGTGGCCTTCGTGGCAGCCACGCTGGTGTTCACCGGCACCCTCGAGAGCTCCACCTCGCGCGCGGTGGCCGCACCGGAGCTCGCCGCCGACCTGGTGGTGGGCACCGAGTCGGAGAGCTTCCGCACCGGCGACGCCCAGAAGGTGGGCCAGGTGCCGGGGGTGGCGGTGTCGCAGTTCCGCTACAACGACAACGCCGAGACCTTCTGGAACGGCGGCAGCGGGTACTCGTCGGTGTTCGTCGTACCGCCTGACCCGCGGTTGCAGTGGTTCTCCCTCGCCGAGGGCCGGCTGCCCGGCGCGGGCAACGAGGTGGCGCTGGACAGCGTCGCCGCGCGCGGCGCGGGACTCGGCGTCGGCGGCACCATCACGGCAAGGACGCTGAGCTACGGCACCGGGGAGGTCCAGACCGAGTTCCGGGTCACCGGCCTGGTCGACACCGGCCGCACGCTGGTCACCGGTGGCTCGACGCCTTCGCTGTTCGCCGCCCCCGCCAAGCTGGAGGAACTGGGGCTGGTCAGCGTCGGCGGCATCGACGTGCTGGTCGACGAAGGAGCCGACGTCGAGACCGTGCGCTCGGCGATCGGCGAGGCGATGGGACCGGGCTTCTCGGTCAAGACCGGTGAGCAGCGCGCGAAGGAGGCGGCCGATCAGCTCGGCCCGATGTCGGCGGTCATCAACGCGATGCTGCTGCCGTTCTCGGCCATCGCGCTGTTCGTGGCCGGGTTCGTCATCGTCAACACGTTCTCGGTGCTGTTCGCCCAGCGCAGCCGCCAGTACGCGCTGCTGCGGTGCGTCGGTGCGAGCCGGTCGCAGATCCGCGGCTCGGCGCTGCTGGAGGCGCTGATCATCGGCGCGGTCGCCTCGGTCGTGGGCACCGCGTTCGGGGTGTTCGTCGCGGCGGTGGTCGGCTGGCCGCTGGGGTTGACCAAGTCGGCGGTGGACTTCGGCTCGCTGGGCATCACCGCGGCCTCGCTGCTGGTGCCGCCGGTCGTCGGGGTGCTGGTGACGCTGCTGGCGGCGCTGGCCCCGGCGGGACGCGCGACGCGCGTCAGCCCGCTGGCGGCGCTGCGGCCGGTGGTGGAGACGTCGGTGGCCAGGCGGATGGGACGGGTGCGCCTGGTGTTCGCGCTCGTGCTCACGGTCATCGGACTGGCGCTGCTGCTGGCCGGGGCGTTCGGTGGTTCGCTGGCGATGGCAGTGCCGGGCGCGCTGCTCGCCGCGATCGGTGTGCTGCTGTGGACACCCTCGCTGATCCCGGCCGTCGCGACGCTCTTCGGCGGGCTCTTCCGCTTCGCCGGTCCGACCGGCGTGCTGGCAACCGGCAACGCGGTGCGCAACCCCTACCGCGCGGCGTCCACGAGCACGGCGCTGATGATCGGCGTCGGTCTCATCGTCACGCTGCTGACCGGGACCGCGACGGCGCAGGAGACGGCCACCGCGCGCGTCGACGAGCGGTTCCCGGTCGATGCGATGGTGATGAGCGAGACCGGCGCCCTGCCACCCGAGGTGGTGCAGAAGGCGCGCAACCTCGACGGCGTGGCGGCCGCGATGGAGCTGCGCGCGGCCGACGTGGAGATCGACTACTCCAGCCACCGCGTGTTCGGCGCCGACCCGGCGAAGTTCCGCGACATCGCCCGGCACGGCGGCGACGCGCTGAAGCCGGGCACGGCGCTGATGAACCCGACCGACCTCGAGTACAGCGACGTCAAGGCCGGTGAGCAGCTGCGGATCCCGGCCCGCGACGGCGGCACCGTGGCGGTCCGGCTGGTGGCCAGCGACCTGGCGCAGGACGACCAGATCGTGCTGGCCGAGTCGGATCTGGCCAAGATCGCACCGGACACGCAGGTGAGCGCGGTGTGGCTGCGCGCGGACGACTCGGTCGACACCAAGGTGTTCGTCGACAACCTGAGCGGCTTCTACTCCGGTTCCGGCGGCGGTTCGGTGCAGTTGTCGGGCGCCGCGCCGATGCGCGCGCAGATCGGCACCGTGCTCGACATCATGCTGTCGGTGGTCACCGGGCTGCTCGGCGTCGCGGTGATCATCGCGGTGGTCGGCATCGCCAACACCCTGGGCCTGTCGGTGCTGGAACGGGGTCGCGAGTCGGCGCTGCTGCGGGCGCTCGGGCTCACCCGCGGCCAGCTCCGCGGCACCCTGGCCTTCGAGGCGGTGCTTCTTGCGCTGGTCGGCGCACTGCTCGGGGCGGTGTTGGGTGTGCTGTTCGCGTGGGCGGGTGCCACCGCGCTGTTCGGGCAGCTCGGCTTCGAGTCGAGCTTCCACGTCCCGTTCGGCAGGCTGCTGCTGGTGCTCGGCTGCGCCGTGCTGGCCGGGGTGCTGGCATCGGTGCTGCCGGCGCGCCGGGCGGCCAAGGCCGCTCCCGCCGAGGCGCTGTCCGACGAGTGAACCCGGTGGTCGGGTGCCTCGCGCGCACCCGACCACCGCTCACTGCGCGATCGGGAAGTAGTCGGTCCAGGGGGTTTCGGTGACGCGCTTCTTGGCGTCCCACAGCTCGACCTGGAACCGCACCCGGCCCTGCTCGCTCAGGTCGAGCCGGCAGTCGATCGGCCCGCCCTCGCTCTTGAGGTCCTTGCACTCCTCCGTGCGGCCGTAGTCCGTGGCGAGGTCGGTGCGGATCCACATGCCGTCACGCGCGGTGTCGTGGGCGTAGAGGTGGTCGCCGTTCGGGTCGAAGCAGCCGACGCCCCGCTCCTTGCCCTCGAACACGATCGTCCGGCACTGCTTGGTGCCACCCGGCGGCTTCGGGGACTCAGACGACGGTGGCGGAGCGGGCGGCGGCAGCGGCGGAGCGGAGGGCAGCGCCGTCGGAGACGGCGCGGGCGCCGACGTGGTCGACGACGTCACGGGCTGCGGCGGAGCCGGCGCGGACGACCGCGGCGCGGTCGGTTCGGCCGGGACCGGGCTGCCGGCCTCGGTGCGCATCGCGGTCAGCGCCAGTGCCGTCCCGGCGCCCAGCACGACGACCGCACCGGCACCGGCGACGACGAAGCCCCACCGCCTCGACCGGCGCGCGGGCTCCGCAGCGGACACCTGAAACATCGTGGTGAGCGCCTGCCTCGCGGCCCTGGCCAGCTCACCGGCGCTGGAGAAGCGCTCGGCGGGGTTCTTCGCCATCCCCCGCGCCACGATCCGGTCGAACTCGCGCGGGATGTCCGGGCGTGCGGAGCTGGGCAGCGGCGGCTGGTGGTTGAGGTGGGCGTTGATCAACGATGCCGCGGTGTCACCGGAGAACGGCTTGGCGCCGGTCAGGCACTGGTACAGCACGCACGCGAGGGAGTACACGTCGGCGCGGTGGTCGACCGGCGCGTCGTCGAAGCGCTCGGGCGCCATGTAGTCCAGCGTGCCGACCGTGAAGCCGGTGGACGTCAGGGTGCCCGCCTGCATCGAGTGCGCGATGCCGAAGTCCACCAGGTAGGCGAAACCACTATCGCCGAGCAGGATGTTGGACGGCTTGACGTCGCGGTGCACCAGCCCCTCGGCGTGGGCGGCGTCCAGCGCCCGGGCGACCTGCTCGATCACGCCGACCGCGTCGGCGGGCCGCATCGGCCCCTGCGACGCGAGCAGGGCACCCACGTCCCCGCCTTCCACCAGGCGCATGTCCAGGTAGAGCCGACCGTCGATCTCACCGTAGGCATGGATGGGGATCACGTGCGGCTCACGCAGCCGCGCGGCCGCATGGGCCTCGCGCTTGAACCGCTCGCGGAACTCGTCGTCGGCGGCGAGGTTCTCCGCGAGGAGCTTGAGCGCCACCACGCGGTCGTGCCTGGTGTCGTACGCGCGGAGGATCTCACCCATACCGCCGCGAGCGATCAACCCCTCGACCCGATAGGGCCCGAAATGCCACATACGGTTGCGTTACTCCTCCGTGCCGACCTCGTCCAGGCATCCTATGCGCCCAGCCCGACTCCCCCGAACATAGCCACTGAACAGGGGAAACACCCCACCATCGGTGCTGTGGTCCTCAGCCCGCCGACCTGGCGCCAGCCCGATCGGACCGAATCAAGGGGCCCGCCAGATGCGAGCCGCAGGATGCCTCCGAAACCCCCCGCACCCACCCACCGAAAGCCACCACCCTCAAAGTCCGCTCCCCTCCCCGTCTTGCTCCCGGACTGATACCACTACGCAACCCAAGTGGATCTTGCTCTCTGGCACAGTCGCAGAATCTCGGTACCAACACCGGCCGTGGAAAGGACCAGTCCCGGATGCCGACCGACAGCACTGACGCACGCAAGATCGACCGCGGTGAAGCCGGGGGAGGCTGCCCGGTGCAGCGTCGGCCCGACGGGGTGTGGGAGGTCCGCGGTTACGCCTCCGCGCGGGCCGTCCTGCGCAGCGCCGACACGGTCCAGGCCGGGCTCGGCGTCGAGACGGTCGAGAAGATGCCCGCCCGCATCCGCCGTCCTGTCCTCTACCGGGACGGTTCCGAGCACCGCGAGCACCGCAAGCAGACCGCCAAGTACTTCACGCCGCGCCGGGTCGACGAGCGCTACCGCGACATCATGGAGCGCGTCACCGATGAGCAGCTGGCCAAGCTGCGGGCCGACGGCCAGGCGCACCTGTCCGAGCTCAGTTTCCACCTGGCCATCGACGTCGCCTCCTCGGTGATCGGGCTGACCGAGAGCAGGCCCGGCATCCAGGCACGGCTGGAGCGCTTCTTCCCGGAGGAGTTCGGCGAGCCGGGCTTCACCAGCATCAACGGGATCTACTGGATCTTCCGGCAGCTGCGCAACTGGGTGGGCATCTACCTCGGCGACGTGCGGCCCGCCGTCCGCGCCCGCAAGCGGCAACGGCAGGACGACCTGATCTCGCACCTGCTGGACGAGGGCTGCTCCTCGGCCGAGATCCTCGGCGAGTGCATCACCTTCGCCGCGGCCGGGATGGTGACCACGCGGGAGTTCGTCAACCTCGCCGCCTGGCACCTGTTCACCGACGAGGCGCTGCGGGAGCGCTACTGCTCCGCCGAGGAGCCGGAGCGGCTGGCGATCCTGCACGAGATCCTGCGGCTGGAGCCGGTCGTCGGGCACCTGCGCCGGCGCACCAACGCCGAGCTCCGCGTCCCCGACGGCGATTCCGAGGTCACCGTCCCGGCCGGCGAGGTGCTCGACATCGTGGTCAGCGCCACCAACCTCGACGAGCGTGTGATGGGTGAGCGGCCGGAGAGCCTGTGCCCCGGTCGCGAGCTGTCCGACGGTGCCTACGCGCACGGGATGTCGTTCGGCGACGGCGCGCACAAGTGCCCGGGCGCGCACATCGCCATCATGGAGACCGACACCTTCCTCAGGAAGCTGTTCGCCCTGCCGGGACTGGCGATGCGCACGCCACCGCGCGTGACGTTCAACGACGCCATCGGCGGCTACGAGCTGCGCGAACTCGTCGTCTCGGTGTCCACGACCTGATCCGGCGCTCCGCGCTCATACCCGCAACCCGATTCCTCGCCCGCCCCACCCGACCGCCCCACCACGCTACGATTTCCCGGTGGTCGGCACCCGCAACGACTTCGGCGGCACGGTCCGCGACGGTCATGTGGTGCAGGCAGGCCGCATCGACCAGGTGGTGCTAGCCGCTCAGCCCCCGCAGGCGCTGAGCGGCCTTCCCGCGGCTCCCGCCGAGTTCGCCGGGCGGACCGCCGAGCTCGACGCCCTGCTCGCGCTGCTCGCCGGGCCGTCCGCGACACCTGCTTCTGCTTCTCCCGAACCCACCACTTCCCCTGGGCCCACGACCGCCAGTCCCGTCCTGATCACGGCCGTCGCCGGGCTCGCGGGCGTCGGCAAGACGACGCTGGCGCTGCGCGCCGCGCACCAGGCGCGCGACAACGGGTGGTTTCCCGGCGGGATCCTGTTCCTCGACCTTCGAGGGCACGACACCGCAGGGCCGGTCGATGGTGGGGCGGCGCTGGCGGCACTGCTCCAGGAGCTCGGCGTGGCCCGCGAGCACCTGCCGTCCGAACCGCCCGCGCGGGAGGCGCTCTACCG
Source organism: Saccharopolyspora erythraea (assembly GCF_018141105.1). NCBI lineage: Bacteria > Bacillati > Actinomycetota > Actinomycetes > Pseudonocardiales > Pseudonocardiaceae > Saccharopolyspora > Saccharopolyspora erythraea. The sequence goes on from NZ_CP054839.1 coordinate 5,099,119, forward strand.
TTCGCGCCTCGCCGAACGCGCGGCAGCCGAGGGCGAGGTACTGGTGGTGCTGGACAACGCCTCCTCCACCGCACAGGTCCGCCCGCTGCTGCCCGCACACCCGGGGAACCGCGCGCTGGTCACCAGCCGCAACGTGCTCGCCGACCTCGCCGGGGCACGGCAGTTCCGGCTGGACGTCCTCGCCCCGCGGGACGCGCTGGACCTGCTCGCCACGGCGCTGCGCACGGCCTGGCCGCAGGACACTCGCATCGATGACGATCCCGGAGGGGCGCGTGAGTTGGCGGTGCTGTGCGGGCACCTCCCGCTGGCGCTGCGCATCGCCGCGGCGATCCTCGTCGACGATCCGCAGCGGCCGGTCGGCGATCTGGTCGAGGATCTGCGGGACGCGTCGACCCGGCTCGGCGAGCTGACCTACGGCGACAGCATGGCGGTGCATGCCGCGTTCGACCTCTCCTACGCCTTGCTTCCGCCCGAGGAGCAGCGCCTGTTCCGGTTGCTCGCCCTGTCCACCGGGCCGCACGTGAGCGCTGGTGCGGCCGCCGCGCTCCTGGGTGTGCAGGAGCGGACGGCGCGCAAGCTGCTGCGTTCGCTGCGAAGGGCGCACATGGTGCTGCCTGGCGACAACGGGGGCGAGTTCCGGCTGCACGACCTGCTGCGCCTCTACGCCCTCGACCGCGCGCAGCGCGAGGAGCCGGCCGCCCGGCTCGCGGCCGTCGAACGGCTCCTCGATCACTACGTCGAGTCCGCCGCGGCAGCCGCCGACTTCCTGCGCCCCGTCTCGGTTCGGGCCCCGGGGCCGTGGCGCTTCGCCGACCGCGCCCAGGCGCTGGCCTGGCTCGACTCCGAGCGGATGTGCCTGGTGGAGGCGGTGCGCCTGGCTCACGACAGTGGCGACGACACCGACACGTGCGCGCTGGCCTTCCTGCTCTCCAGCTACCTCGACCTCCGCAAGAAGTGGGACGACTGGGCCTTCACCCAGCGCTTCGCGCTCGCGGCGGCCCGGCGGCTCGGCGATCCGGAGGCGGAGAGCCGGTCGCTGCACGGCCTCGGCAACATCGCACAGCAACTGCGGGAGCTGGACACCGCTCTGGCGCACTACAAGCAGGCGCTGGAGATCCGGGTCGCGGTCGGCGACCGGCGCGGCGAGGCGGTCACCCTCAACAACATGGGCGCGGTGCACCGCCACCTCGGCCGGCCGGACGAGGCGCTGCGGTTGTGCACGGAGGCCCTGGAGATCCACCGCGAGCTCGGACACCGCCTCGGCGAGGCCACGACGCTGAAAAACCTGGCGAGTGCGCATCGGCAGCGCGGAGACCTCCGGCGTGCGCTCGAACACGACACCGAGGCGCTGGAGCTGCATCGCGAGATCGGTGATCTGCGCGGCCAGGCGCAGGTGCTGAACAACATCGGCAACGACCACCGCCTCGCGGGCGACCACGCGGATGCCGTCGAGTGCCTGCGCCAGGCGCTCGATCTGCACCGCGAGTTCGGTGACCAGTACAGCGAGGGGCAGACGTTGTTCAACCTCGGCCTGACGCACCTGGCAGCCGGCGAGAGTCGCTCACTGGTAGCCGAATGCTGGACCCACGCCCGCAACGCCTTCGCCGACTGCGGGGACGACCGTGAGTCCGCGTGGGTCGAGGCACAACTGTCGGCGATGCTGCCGGACCTCGAAGATTCGGCCTGAATACCACCAACAGCGCATTGAGCACCCATTCGCCGCACACCACGACGCATCGATCACATCCGCGCGACCCGGAGGTCCGTGCACCGCGGGTTCATGCCCGCTGGGCCGGTTCAGCGATGGTGATCTCACGATCGTGTGGAACCTCGTTCGGGCATTGGCCCACCCCCCGAACGGCTGGTTTCGTCCCCTGCGTCGGTGACGCCAGCAGAAGGGTCAGGTGCGTGCGATGCAGCCTTTCCAGCAACCGGAGTTCTACATGCCGTACCCGGCACGTCTGAACCCGAACCTGGAACGGGCCCGGGACCACAGCAAGACGTGGGCCTACGCGATGGACATGATCGACGTCCCGCAGGAGGGGACGATCATCTGGGACGAGAACGACTTCGACTCGCACGACTACGCGCTGCTGTGCGCCTACACCCATCCTGACGCCGACGGACCGATGCTCGACCTCATCACCGACTGGTACGTCTGGGTCTTCTACTTCGACGACCACTTCGTCGAGCTGTACAAGCGCAACCCCGACCTCGCGGGCGCCAAGGAGTACCTCGACCGCCTGCCCGCGTTCATGCCGGTCGAGGGCCCGGTCACCGCCGAGCCGGCCAACCCGGTCGAGCGCGGGCTCGCCGACCTCTGGCAGCGCACGGTGCCCGCCAGGACCGCCGACTGGCGGCGCCGCTACGCCGAGAACACCAAGCACCTGCTGGACGAGTCCCTGTGGGAGCTGTCCAACATCAGCCGCAACCGGCTTTCCAACCCCATCGAGTACATCGAGATGCGGCGCAAGGTCGGGGGCGCCCCGTGGTCGGCGAACCTCGTCGAGCACGCCGTCGACGCCGAGGTCCCCGCCGCGATCGCGGCCGAACGGCCGATGCAAGTGTTGCGCGACACGTTCTCCGACGCCGTGCACCTGCGCAACGACCTGTTCTCCTACCAGCGCGAGGTGCAGGACGAGGGCGAGCTGAGCAACAGCGTGCTGGTCTTCGAGGAGTTCCTCGGCTGCTCCACCCAGCAGGCCGCCGACACCGTCAACGACCTGCTCACCTCGCGGCTGCACCAGTTCGAGCACACCGCGCTGACCGAGGTTCCCGCGCTGCTGGACGACAACGGCGTGGACCCGCAGGGCAGGCTGGCCGTTCTCGGTTACGTCAAGGGCCTGCAGGACTGGCAGTCCGGCGGGCAAGAGTGGCACATCCGCTCGAGCAGGTACATGAACGAGGGCCTGGTCGAACAATCCGCACTCGCCGGCCAACCAGCACTCGGCCAACCAGCTCTGGGCCAACCGGGAGTCGGGCAGCCGACGCCCGACGGTCACACTGCGCCCGCCGCACAACCCGTGCTCGGCGGGCCGACCGGACTGGGCACCTCCGCGGCACGCATCGTGCACTCGCTGGTTTCCACCGCGCCGCAACGCATCCGCAGCTTCAGCCACGTGCCCTACGAGCCCGTGGGCCCGATCCGGATGCCCGAGATCTACATGCCCTTCGACCTCGCGCTCAGCCCGCACCTGGACGACTGCCGCGAGAACACCGCCGCGTGGGCGCGGGCGATGGGCATTTTCGACGACGTCCCGCGGATCTGGGACGAGGACCAGATGCGGGGCTACGACCTCCCGCTGTGCTCGGCCGGGCTCGACCCGGACGCCACCCCGGAGGAACTCGACCTCTCGGCGGCATGGCTGACGTGGGGCACCTACGGGGACGACTACTACCCTCGGGTTTTCGGCCGCACCTTCGACATGGCCGGCGCCAGGGCGTGCACCGCGCGCCTCAAGGAGCTCATGCCCGTCGAGTCCGTGCCGGCCACCGCACCGGTCACTCCGCTGGAGCGGGGGTTGGCCGACCTGTGGGAGCGCACCGCCGGACCGATGCCCGTCGAAGCGCGGCGCAGGTTCCGCGCCGCGGTCGACACGATGATCGACAGCTGGCTGTGGGAGTTGCACAACCAGCACCTCAACCGCATCCCCGATCCCGTCGACTACTTCGAGATGCGCCGCCGGACCTTCGGTTCGGACCTCACCATCAGCCTCGCGAAGTTCTCCCACGGCGAGGCCGTGCCGCCGGAGATCTACCGGACGCGCACGATCCGCAACATGGAGAACTCCGCGATCGACTACGCGACCATGCTCAACGACGTCTTCTCCTACCGCAAGGAGATCGAGTACGAGGGCGAGGTCCACAACTCGGTGCTGGTGGTGCGCAACTTCCTGGACTGCGACCAGGACCGCGCCTTCGACATCGTCGGTGACCTGATGACCGCGCGCATGAAGCAGTTCCAGTACACAGTGGACGACGAGCTGCCGGTGCTGTGCGAGGACTTCGGGCTGTCGGACGAAGCCCGCGCGATGCTCACCCGGTACGCGGCCGAACTGCGCGACTGGATGGCCGGAATCCTGAACTGGCACCGGGAATGCGTCCGCTACAAGGACGAGGACCTGCGCCACGACGCGGTGTCGCACGGTCTGTCCGCGTTGCTGCGCGGCCCCAGCGGCCTGGGCACCGCCGCGGTCGAGCTGCGGTGACGGTCGTCGTCAGCGGTTGCGGTGGTCCGGCCCGTCGGACGTGGCCGACCGCCGCAACCGCCACGCCGAGAGCACGCCGCCGCAGGCCATGGTCCACGGGACCGCGGCGATCCCGAGGCCCAGCACCAGCACGGCCGCGGCCGTGGCGAGACCCGCCGCGGAATCGGCCAGGCGGATGGTGAACACCTGCCTGGACATCCGCCGCGCCACTGCCTCTGTGACGTAGGGCAGACCCGCCGCCCAGACCGTCAGGTACGCGACCCAGCCCAGCACGAGCAGCGGGTCCACCGGCTGGCCGATCAGCAGCTCGCCCAGTGGGCCGGCGAAGACCGCGGGCAACGTCCCGCCGACCGCGGTGGCGCCCGCCAGCAGCAGGGCGGCGCGGTCGGCCGACAGCCGGGTGCCGCCGCCCCCGCGTTGCCTGGCGGCGAAGTTGGCGAGCAGGAAGCTGCCCGCACCGTTGATGACGACCTGCAGCGGTGCGACGACGAGCCGTCCTGCCTCCAGCACGCCGACCGCGGCCAGCGACACGACGCCGGAGACCAGCACCCGCGAGCCGAGCAGCGCGGCCGGGCGCAGTGTGGCCTGGAGGGACCGCCACGCCGCGAACGACGCCACCGCGCGCATGCCCGCGAGTCCGGGACGCAACTGCCGCAGTTCGTCCCGCGGCAGTTGCCCGATCCCGACCACCACCGCCGCGCACGCTCCGGCGCACATGGCGCCGAACAGCGACGCGAGGGTGATCTCCCCCGTCGCGGCGAGCAGTGCCAGCACCGCCACCGTCCCCACGAGATAGCACGCGTCGTTGACGACGAGCTGCCAGAACCGCAGCCTCGCCATCAGCAGCCGCCGGACCGTTTCCTCGGCCAGCCAGCAGACCAGCATCGCCGCGTAAACCACGGCGGTGCCCGCCCCGCCGTCGCCGACCACCAGGCCCGCGCCGCACCCGGCCGCGAAGAACAGCGCCCAGCCGCCCGCCGCGCTGGAGACCAGCGCCGCCCTGGTGTCCGGGTCGTGCCGGTCGAGGACGGCGAGGCTGTCGCCGACCCAGCCCGTGTACAGCGCGCTCGCACTGACCAGCAGCGCCAGGAACACCGCGAAGGCACCGAACTCCGCCAACCCGAGCACGCGGGCCGCCACCACTTGCAGCAGCAGGCTGGTGCCGGCGGTGATGCCCTGCGAGAGCACCGGCGCCGCACCTTTGCCCGCGACCTTCCGGATGCGGCGCAGCGGCGCCGCGAGCGCGGTCACCGAACCGGTTGCGGCACGGCGGGTTCCGCCACGCGGCGCGTCGGGTCCGCCCCGGTGAAGGTGAGCACGTAGCCGGTGATCGTGCCGCCGAACAGGTGGATCTGCTCGCGCAGCTTGCGCAGCGACCGCAGGTCGCCCTCGCGGCGCACGGTCACCAGCACACCGTCGGAGACCCCGATCAGCGAGGTGGTCTCCGGTTGCGAGGACAGCGGGGGCAGGTCGACCAGCACCAGGTCGTAGCGCGCGCGCATGTCCGCGATGACCTTGCGCAGGGAGGAGGAACGCAGATGGTCGCGGGAGTAGCGGTGGGCGTGCCCGGCGGGCACCACGCTGAAACCGACGCCGTCGCCGATGTGCACCGAGTGGGTCGCCTGCTCCAGCGACGCCGCGCCGGTGGCGATGGAGGTCAGCCCGAGCCAGTCGGCGAGCCCAAGCAGCCGGGACAGGTCGCGGGAGCGCACCGCCGCGTCCACCACAAGCACCCGCAGGCCGTCGCGGGCGGCGGCACCGGCGATCTGCAACGTCGTCGTGGTGGCGCCCTCCCCCGACGACGCGCCGGTCACCATGACCACGCCGGTTCCGACCATCGTCCGCAGCCCGGAAGCCACCAGCTGGTAGGACCGCAGCGGTGGCACGCCCGGCGTGCTCAGCGCCGGCACGGCCTGGGCGGGCAGCGTCTCGATCTCGCCGAGCAGCGGCTCGGACACCACACCCGCCAGGTCGCCGGCGTGGCGCACCCGCCGGTCGCGGTCCGCGCGGAACCAGGCGACCGCGGCGGCGACGACCAGGCCCACGGCGAGCCCGATGGCGACATCGCGCAGGACCCCGCGCCACGGGCCGACCGCACCGGCCGTCGCGTGGTCCACGAAGGACACACCGTCGTCGAACTGGCTGGCCACGACCCCGATGCGGCTCATCTGCTTGTCGATCTCGCTGAGCGTCTGACCCGCCGCGGTGGCGATCGCGCCGCCCGCGGGGATCTCGGCGACGACCGCGCCGCGCTGGGTGTTGAGGGTGGCCAGCGCCTTTTCGGTCGCCGCGGTCACCTCGGCGCGCGACTCGTCCTGGTAGGCCGCGATCACCGCGTTGGCGATCAGCACCGAGCGCTCCAAGCCGGGGCCGTCGACGGTGATCTCGATCGACTCACCGGTGGAGGACGACTCGGCGGCGATGGCCGAGCGCATCTGTTCCAGCGTCTCGGGTCCGCCGAGACGGGTGCGGGCCGCGCCGAGCACGCGGTCGGAGGTGACGAACAACGCGCGCTGCTTGACGTAGCGCACGAAGCTCGCCTCACTGGTCAGCTCGATGCCCAGCGCGCCGGTCTGGTCGGGCGCGCGCAGCACGATGCGCGCCCGGGCCGTGCGGCCGTCGCCCGCGGCCAGCGCCACCACGAAGCTGACCAGTACGGCCACCGCCACGATCGCCAGCGAGCTGCGGCGGTACCGCCACAACGCCCCGAAGATCGTCGGTCCCGGGCCAGTGTCGTCCATCGGTGTCAATTCCGCTCTGTGTCACGAGGAAACCCCCGGTGAGTCCGCGCTCCGGTGGTAACGCACCGGGCCCCTGCGGCGACTACGGCTTGAGCGCAACGACCGGCACCGGATTGGTGCCGGTGGCTGAGCCGATGCACGCGGGCGGAGTCTTCGCGCGCGAAAACCAGGAGGAAGACAAACTGATTCTCCAGTATTCAGATCGCGCGGATCGCCTGTCAAGTTACCGAGGGCGGCGAAACCCTGCCGCCACAACGGATCCGGCCACCCCGGAACGCGTCGACGAGAGGACCAGATGAGCAGCTCCGACGCCGCGGAAAGCGGCTTCACCGCAACGCTACGGCGGCTGCCCTCAGCGCAGAAGACGGCGAAGGGAGCCCCGGCGTACTCGAGATTCGTCAACCGCCGGGCGGGTGGTTATCTCGCCGTGCTGGCCTACCGGGTCGGTGCCACGCCGAACCAGGTCACGGCCGTCAGCGCGCTGTGCACCTTCGCCGGGATCACCGGGGTGCTGCTCCTGCCTCCGTCGTGGCCGCTGGGCATCGCGGTCTCGCTGGCCCTGGTCCTCGGCTACGCGCTGGACTCCGCCGACGGCCAGCTCGCCCGGTTGCGCGGCACGAGCAGCGTCTCCGGCGAGTGGCTCGACCACGTCATCGACAGCGCCAAGATCGCGACGCTGCACGTGGCCGTGCTGGTCTCGGCCTTCCGGTTCTCCGAGCTGCCGACCGCGTGGCTGCTGGTGCCCATCGCCTACGGCGCGGTCGAGAGCGTCATGTTCTTCGCGATGATCCTCAACGACCAGCTCCGCCGCGTGCACCGGGCGACCACCGGGACGCGGGCGCCGGAGCCGGGGCACCCGTCGACGCTGCGCTCGCTTCTCGTCGTGCCGACCGACTACGGGCTGCTGTGCCTGGTGTTCCTGCTGCTGGGGTCGCCCGCCGCGTTCGCCGCCGGCTACGGGGTGCTCTTCACGTGCAACGCCCTGTTCCTGGTGGCGGCGCTGCCGAAGTGGTTCGGCGACATGAGGTCGCTGGACCCCGTCGCGCCCGGCCGGGGGCGGTGAGCGTGCCGATCATCGGATATGCGCCCGGCGCCTACGACATGTTCCACATAGGACACCTGAACATCCTGCGCCAGGCCAGCCAGGAGTGCGACCACCTGGTGGCCGGGGTGGTCACCGACGCCGTCGTGCTGCGCGCGAAGGGCAAGAAGCCGGTCATCCCGTTCGAGGAGCGGCTGGAGATCGTGCGCAACATCCGCTGCGTGGCCGACGCGGTCCCGGACCGCTACCTCGACAAGTTCCGGATGTGGAAGCAGCTGCGCTACGACGTGCTGTTCAAGGGCGACGACTGGCGCGGCACCTCACGCGCCCGGGAGCTGGAGTCGAAGCTGTCCGCGGTGGGCGCCGAGGTCCGCTACTTCCCCTACACCATGCACACCTCCAGCACCCTGCTGCGGCGGCGGCTCTCGCTGGCCACCGCGCCGGTGCCGGGCGAAGTGGAACCGGGGCCGGCATGAGAACGACGTTGCGACCGCTGCCGTGCCTCGCGCTGGCCGGCCTGCTGCTGATGTCCTGCGCGCCCGCGGACCAGGCCGGTCCCGCCGGCGGGACGCCGCCCGCCCGGGTCGCCGTGACCGAGTACCGGGTGCCGCCCGGTGCCCTCTTCGTGGCCACCGACGGCGACGACTCCGCGCAGGGCGGCGAGTCCACGCCGCTGCGCACCCTCGGTGAGGCCGTCCGGCGAGCGCCGCAGGGCACGACGATCGTGCTGCGGCAGGGTACCTACCGCGAGACTCTGGGCCTGGTCGGCAAGAAGCTCACCATCCAGCCCTATCCGCGCGAACGCGTCTGGCTCAAGGGCAGCCGGGTGATCTCGCGGTGGTCGGCCTCCGGCAACGCCTGGCGGCACACCGGCTGGGACCCGCCGCTGTGCCGGACCTGCTACCTGCCCGAGATCATCGACCCCGCCCACCCGCTGGCGGGCCTGCCGGACATGGTGTTCGTCGACGGCAGGCCGCTGCGGCAGGTGGGTGAGCGCAGCGCGGTCACCGCGGGCACGTTCCACGTCGACGTCAAGCGCAAGGAGCTGCTGATCGGCGACAACCCGCGCGGCAAGCTCGTGGAGGCCGCGGAGTTCCCGTGGCTGCTGCAGTTCGACGGGCCCGGTGCCGCGCACAGCGCGATCCGCGGGATCGGGATCGCCCACTACGGCTCGAACCAGGAGTACGGGCAGCGCGGTGCGATGGTCGTGGTGAACGCGCCGTCGGTCACGCTGGAGAACAACACCTTCGCCGCCTCGGCCTCCACCGGCGCGGCGGTGTTCCAGCCCGACAGCACCGTCAAGGGCAACCAGTTCTTGGACAACGGCCTGGTCGGGTTCATGGCCAACCGCGCCGACCGGCTCCGGCTGACCGGCAACACCTTCGCCCGCAACAACAACGAGCACTTCGCGCTCTCCGGGGAGGCGATCGGCGCGGCGGGCGCGAAGATCACCCGCAGCAAGCACCCGTACGTCGCCGACAACGCCTTCGTCGACAACTTCGCGACCGGGTGGTGGTGCGACCTCGGCTGCACCGACGCGGTGGTCATCCGCAACCTCGCCCGGGGCAACGCGGTGAACGGGATCTACTACGAGGTGTCGGCGCGCGCGATCATCGCGTCCAACACCGTCGTCGGCAACCGGGCGCGCGGGGTCAAGATCTCCAGCTCCGACCGGGTTCGCCTGCACCACAACACGATGGTGGGCAACGCGGTGGCGCTGGGCATCTACAACGATCCGCGCTCGCCCAGCTCCGACCCCTACAGCGAGCAGCTCGGGCTGTCGTGGATCACCTCGGGAACCGAGCTGGTCGGCAACTTCTTCATCGGCCCCAACCCGTTCGTGGAGTCCGCCGACCACAAGCCCCAACCCAAGCCGCCCGCTCCGTTCGTCTCGGTCAGCGACGGAAACGCCTACCTGTGGCAGGAGGGCAAGGGGCCGCTGGCCACCTGGTCGCTGGGCAAGGGCGAGATCGTCACCATCAACTCGCTGGCGCACCTGCAGACGACCGGTCACGACCGGCACAGCCTGCAGGCACCGCCCGCGCCCGACCCGTTCCGCGACCCGGGCAAGGGCGACTACCGCCTCCGGGAGAAGGCGCCGGGGTACCGGGCCGGGCGGCCGCTGGCCCGTGACATCGCCGAGGTGCTGGGCCTGGCCCCGACCGAGCATCCCGACATCGGCATGCTCACCGGCCCGCGGAGCTGATGCCGGGACCTGCCACGGCACGGCGGCCCTCCGGGGCCGCCCGCCGAGGTTCGCACTCACGGCCGGACCTCCGCATCGGTGATACGCGAGAGAAAGATCCCGGAGTCAGAGGGCGCCTGAGGTTCCGCCACCGGAACCACCAAGCAAAGCGAGTCCAACGACAGCCTCGAAGGCCCGCGACATGCGAACAGGGCCCGGCGGCCGTTGCCGCCGGGCCCTGTTCGTGCGTTCTGCCGGTTCGCGGTTACCCGATGGTGCTGTGCGGACTGCTCAGCACGGCACCGTCGGCGTCGACGGCGCGGACCCAGTACTCCACCCTGCCCTGGGGCGGGCGCTGGTCGGTGAAGCGCATCTCCGAGACCGTCCACGGCCAGGACGGCGCGGTCGTGACGTGGATCGGCTTCGGCGTGCCCGCACGCATCACCTCGTAGCGGACCTCGCGGTTCTGCGCGTCCCAGGTGCCGGTCCAGGTGATGTTGTAGCCGCCGAAGAGCTTGCGGCTCAGCCGCGGGGCCGGGAACGGGACCTGCGGCCCGTTGTTCACCGCGCCCGGCACGCCGCGCGCCGCGAACCTCGTCAGCGACTGCTGCGGCACGCCGTTGACGACCGTGAACTCACCGCCGACGACCACGTAGCCGCTCCTGGCGTCGACGGTCCACGGCCCGTTGAGCCACGGACTGGTCGAGGGGCCGCCGTTGGTGTTGGGCAGCCACGGCAGCAGTTCCGGGATCGGGTCGCCGCGGCGCACGTGGTTGACGTCGCGCTGCGCCGCGCCGGTCGCGACGGTGGTCTCGGCGAGCAGGCGGTGGTAGTCGACCGGCCCGTTCTCCGGGATCGCGTTCATCGCCCAGCAGTCGTGGGTGTGGGAGGCGCTGTAGAGCACGCCGTCGGCGACCGCGACGCCCTGCGTGTCGCCGTAGCAGCCGTCCAGCCACAGCGGGCGTCCGGTGGCGATCTCCACCGCGCCCCGCCCTTCCAGGCGGGGGTTGCCGCCGCGCCAGTTGTAGGAACCCAGGTACACCGTGCCGGTGCCGTCGGTCACCAGGTCGGTGATGGTGTCCGCATCCGACGGCGTGACCCACTGCCACGCCACGCCGGCCCCGCCCGCGGTGTCGACGGCGGTGAGCCCGTGCTGGTAGATGCCGTTGACGTGGTCGAAGGCCCCGCCTACGACGACGCGTCCGTGCTCCGGGGCCGCCAGCACGGCGAAGACCTCGCGGTCGGCCGCCGGCGCCCACGGCAGCAGCGCGCCGTCGTTCGCAGAGACCGCCGCCAGCCGGGTGCGCGGCACGCCGCCGACGGCGTTGAACCCACCGCCGAGGTAGACGGTGTCTGCCGTGACCGACAGGCCCCGCACGCGTCCCGCCACCTGCGGCCGGAACGCCGGGTCCAGCGCACCCGTGACCGCGTCGAACGCCGCGACCCTGGAACGCCACTGCCCGTCGATCTTGTCGAAGTCACCGCCGACGTAGACCTTGCGCCCGTCCGGCGACGCCTTGACTCGGAACACCGAGTCGCAGACCCACCGGCCGCCGCCGGCGGGCTCGCAGAACGGTCCCGGGTCCTGCCCGGCGAAGGTGCTGCCGCTGACCACCGGAGCCCACGGCAGCAGCTCACCGGTGTGCAGGTCGAACGCGAGCAGGTTGTCGCGCCGGACCTCGCCCGGACCGCCCGGCGCCACACCCGCGGGCCGCGCCTTGGTGAACCTGCCCCCGGCGACCACGGTGTTGCCGACGATCGCCACCGAGAACACGATGCCGTCGGTCTGCGGTGCGGGCAGCGCGCCCGCGGTCGCCGGGACCGGCAGCGGTGGCGGCTGGGCGGCTCCGGTGACCGGTAACGCCACCAGCGAACCGCCGGCCGCGACCAGCGCGACCGCGGCGCACAGCGCCTTGCTTCCCCGTCTCATCGCACTTCCTCGCTCTCGGGTGGGGTGGCCGCCACGGCCGCGCCCACGCTCCTGGCCTTCCACGGCTTCCACGCGGATCCGCCACCACGCGGCCCGGCCGCCGCGCCCTCACGGCCGCCCGCCCGCATGACGCGCAGGGCCAGCCGCTCGTAGTCGTCGGTAACGCCCTCCCACGTGTAGCGGTTGAGCGACGCGACCTGCTCCCGCCCGCGGCGCACGGTCGCCGCCGGGTCGGCCTCGGCGTCGTCGCACAGCGCGGCCAGGTCGCCGGCGGTGGTGAAGAACCGGCCGAACGAACCCAGGACCTCGCGGTTGAAACGCACGTCGAAGGCCGAGGTCGCGGCGGCCGCACCCATCGCGCGCAGCAACGACGGGTTCGTGCCGCCGACGGAATGCCCGTGGATGTAGGTCAGGGCGTTGGCGTAGAGCTGGTCGAGCTGCGCCTGGTCCCACACCCCTCCCAGGAACCGCACGCTCGGTTTCCCCGCGGCCAGCCTGGTGACGCGCGCGGTGTACTCGTCGGCGTAGGGCGCCGAGCCGACGACGACCAGCGGGTGCCGCGCCGAGCTGCGCAGGTAGCCCTCGACCGCGACGTGCACGTGGTTCTCCGGCTCGAAGCGCGCGACGACCAGGTGGTACCGGTGCGGGAGCAGGTCGAGCTCGGCGAGCCGGTCGGATCCGGTCTCACCGAGAACCGGGGCGCCGTAGGGGATGTAGTCGGTGTCGGTGCGGAACCGGTCGGAGTAGTAGTCCTGGATGCCGACCGCGTCGGCGATCAACGCGTCGGACCACCGCACGGCGAGCGCTTCGGCGGTCCGGTAGTAGCGGGAGCCGACCCTGCCCCACTTGGCCCGCTTCCACTCCAGCCCGTCGACGTGGGTGATCGCCGGCGTGCGCCGCATCCGCAGCAACGGCAGCAGCGGCGCGTTGGCCGCGTTGAACACGATCGCGACGTCGGCGGGGTCGATCAGCGCGTGCAGCGCCGAAAGCGCCGTGTGGCTCAGGGTTTCCAGGGTCTTGCGCCGCAGCGCGGGCAGGTGCACCAGCCGCATCCCGAGGTGGCTGCCCGCCGCGGGCGGCTCTCCGCCTGCCTTGCGGCAGTACACGGTGACTTCGTGGCCTCGTTCCACGAGCCGCCGGCCGACCTCCTCGACGCAGGTCTCGAATCCCCCGTAGCGCGCGGGCACGCCACGGGTACCGATCATTGAAATCCGCATTCCTACGGCTCCACCGTTCTTCCACGGGCCCGTTCTCGCACGGGCGCAGCGCCGCGACGCGCGGATTCGTCCGGCTCACGCACATGTGCGCTCAGCTAGTAATATGCCGGAGGCGCGCTGTCGTTACACCGCGCCACCTCCGCGCCTTCCGCGCACACCAACCCATTCGACCGAGGACCGGCCGTGAGCTGGAGCACCGCACGCCGCCGCGCGCGCACACCGCGCCACGACGGCGATTCCGCCGCACACCGCTGGCCCGCGGTCTGCGTGCTGGCGCTCATCGTCGCCAGCGAGTACAAGTTCCGGCTGCGCGCCAACGACGAGTCGGTCTCGGGCTCGCCCGACGTCTTCATCGTCCTGGAGATCGCGGCTTACGCGGTGGTCGCGGCCTACTTGTTCTTCCGATTCCGACCGACGTCGCGGATCCGGCGCGCGGACTGGCTGACCTGTTCGGCCTACGCCTACGCCGCCGTGCTGGTGCTCTCGGCGCTCTACTCGCCGTACCGGGAACTCGCCCTGGTGCGGGCGTGCCAGGTGGTCGTGGTGCTGGCACTGACCCGCTCGATCGCCCGGCACTGCCCGCGCGAGGCACCGCACCGCGTCGCGCACTGGTTCGCGGTGCTGGTGTCGGGTTCGGTGGTCTTCGGCGTCGTGGTGCCGTTCCCGCGCCTGCCCACCCAGCCCGACAGGTTCACCTGGCTGCACCTGCACCCGGTGGACGCAGGCCAGTTCCTGGCGATCGCGGTCGTGCTGCTGAGCGCCTACGTCCTCGGCCACGAGCTGCCGCGTCCGGGACCGCGCTGGCCGATGCCGGTCTACCTGCTGCTTCTCGGCATCTGCGCCGCGGGCCTGGTGGGCAGCAACACGCGCGGTGCGGCGCTCGGCGCCATCGTCGGCGTCCTGGCGATCGCCTGGACGCGGTGGCGGGGACGCAGGCGGATCGAGGTGGCCGCGGCGCTGTCGGTCGGGATCGTGCTGGCGTGGCTGGCGCTGGGGCAGCAGATCGAGTCCTTCTTCGCCCGCGGCGAGTCCGCGGAGCGACTGGCCTCGCTCAACTCCCGCACCGACCTGTGGGCCTACGCCTTCGACGCTTTCACCGAGCGCCCGCTCTACGGCTACGGCCTCACCGCTTCGCAAGGGATGTTCCTGGAGGAGATCGGCCTCGGCGGCGGGCACAACGGCCTGGTGAACCTGCTGGTGGACACCGGACTGCTCGGTGCGGCGGTGTGGCTGTTCCTGCTCGGCGGCATCATCGTCAGGGCGGTGCGGCTGCGCGACGTGCGTCCCGAGCCGCGGATGGACCGCATGATCGTGCTCGCGCTCATCGCCGGCCTGATCGCCAACTCGATGTTCACCGAGGGACTGGGGGCTCCCTCCAACGTCGCCTGCGTCTGGCTCTTCCTCCTCGCCGCATGGGCGGGCATGGCAGGCCGGACGCAGGACGAAGCACCCGCCGAGAACGCGACGACCGACCGAACGGAGACGCGGTGACCCTGCGGACCGCTCTGATGGCCCATCCCTCGGCCGAGCTCTACGGCTCCGACCGGGTTTTCCTGGAGTCGGTGACCGCGCTGGCCGAGTCCGGCTGGCGCGTCGTGGTGGCGCTGCCCGGCGACGGCCCGCTCGCCGGAGCGATCCGGGAGCAGGACGCGGAAGTCGTGTTCTGCCCGACGCCCGTGCTGCGCAAATCAGCCCTGCGGCCCAGTGGATTCATCCGGCTGCTCCGGGACTGCGCGCGTTCGGTGGTACCCACCCTGCGCCTGTTGCGATCGACCCGCGCCGACGTCGTCTACGTGAACACGGTGACGGTGCCGACCTGGTTGCTGCTGGCGCGGGTGACCCGGCACGCGGTCGTCGCGCACGTCCACGAGGCGGAGGAAGGCGCGCCGCGCGCGGTCCGCGCCGCGCTCTGCGCGCCGCTGCTGGCGGCGACGACCATCGTGGTCAACAGCGAGGCCACCGCGGCCGCGACCACGCGGCCCCTCCCCCGCCTGCAACGGCGGATCCGCCTGGTCTACAACGGAGTTCCGGGACCCGGCGGTGAGCAGAACGCTCCGCGCGCCCCGCACGATCCGGTGCGCCTGGTACTCGTCGGCCGGCTGTCTCCCCGCAAGGGCACCGATGTCGCGGTCCGCGCCGTCGCTCGGCTGCGCGCGCAGGGACGGGCCGTCGCCCTCGACCTCGTCGGCTCGGTGTTCACCGGTTACGAGTGGTACCAGCGGGAACTCCAGGATCTGGTCCGCGAGCACGACCTCGGCGACGTCGTCGGCTTCCACGGCTTCCAGACCGACGTGTGGGACTCCTTGCGAGGGGCCGACATCGCGCTGGTGCCCTCTCGCTTCGAGCCGTTCGGCAACACCTCGGTGGAGGCGCAGCTCGCCGGGACGCCGGTGATCGTGACCGACGCGCAGGGCCTGCCCGAAACCGTGGCGCACGGCGAGTTCGGCGCGGTCGTGCCCGCAGGCGACCCCGACGCGCTCGCGGACGCCATCAGCGGTGCGCTCGACGACTGGGAGAAAACCATCCGCGCCGCCGAGCTGGCGCGCGAGCACGCGCGGGAACGCTTCGCCCCGCAGCGCTACCGCCGGGAGATCGCCGAGATCGCGGCAAAGCCCTGACGGTGCCCGCGGAACCGCAAGGATTCTGCTGTGTCAGCAGGCATTCTGCTTGGCGTGCGGGGCATTGCTCCGTCAGCAGGCAACCTGGTTCGTCTGCAGGTGCCTGCTCCGTCAGTAGGCGCCTTGCTTCTTGAGCACCGCGCGCACCGTCTTCCAGAGGATGACGGCGTCGAGCGCGAGCGACCAGTTCTCCACGTAGCGCAGGTCCAGCCGAATGCTCTCGGCCCACGAGAGGTCGCTGCGCCCGCTCACCTGCCACAGCCCGGTGAGGCCGGGCTTGACGAGCAACCGCCTGCGCACCTCGGAGTCGTAGGCGTCGGACTCCTCCGGCAGCGGCGGTCGCGGGCCCACCAACGACATCTGGCCGGTCAGCACGTTGAACAGCTGCGGCAGCTCGTCGAGCGAATAGCGGCGCAGCACCGCACCGATCCTGGTCACCCGCGGATCGCGGCGCAGCTTGAAAAGCGGTCCGTCCGCCTCGTTGGACGCCCGGAGCCTCGACAGCTGCGCGTCGGCATCCACCACCATGGAGCGGAACTTCAGCATGGTGAACGTCGTGCCGTTGCGGCCGATGCGGCGCTGGCGGTAGACCACCGGCCCGCCGTCGGTCGCCTTCACCACGGCGGCGATGACCAGCAGCGCAGGTGCGAGCAACACCAGCAGCAGCAACGCGCTCACCCAGTCGGCGAGCGACTTGATGATCCGGCGGGCACCGTTGAACACGGGAGCGCTGACCCTCAGCAGCGGCATTCCCAACACCGACGAGACGTGCAGCCGAGGTCCGGCGACCTCCATCAGCACCGGTGCGACGACCATCTCGGCCGGAGTGTCCTCCAGCTCCCACGCCAGCCGCTGCAAGCGGCGCGGCGTCCAGTGCTGGTCGGCGGTGACCGCGACGACCCGGTAGCCGCCGCGCCGCACGTGGCCGGCGAGCCCTTCGACGTCGCCGACCACCGGGATGCCCTCGATCTCGCTGACCTGCCCCGCCGTCGCGGCCGGGACGCACAGCGCCTCGATGCGCCAGCCGACGTGCGGCTGCAGCCTGGTCCGCTCGACCAGGTCGCGCAGGGTCCGCGGGTCTCCCGCTGCGATCACCGGCAGCAGGCACCGGCCGGTGCCGCGCGCCCTGTGCAGGTAGCGGCGCAGGAGGTAGCGCTGGAGCACGGCGAGCACCGCCAGCAGCGGCAGCACCCCGAAGACCCACAGCCGCACGTCCCAGGACGGGAAGGCCAGTCCGGGCACGGCGAGCGCGACGCCCGCGGCGAAGACTCCGCGTCCGACTCGCCGGTACTCCTCCGGTCCCTCGCCGAGAATTCGCGGACTCCAGGAACCGGACAGGCTGCACAGCACGACCGAAGACGCCAGTACCGCGAGGATCGCGGTGCGCGGCCCCGCGGACAGCCCGAACGCGATGGCCAGCACCGTTCCGGAACCGCACGCGAGCAGGGTGGCCAGCAGGTCGCTGACGACCACCGCGACGCGGTACCACCGCTCCCACACCGTCGAGTGGGCCGACGCCGGTGCCGGCCGCGGAGGTGGTGGGGCGAGCACCGGCGTTCGAACGGCCCCCCGGGCACCGATCCCGCCGGGCAGCACCAGCGGCGTCCGCATCGGCTCCTGCATCCAACCCCCACTCGGTGAAAGAGAAGTCCGATGCCGGAAGCAATCGAGCTCGGACGTGGGGGCTATCGGGGGCATCGCGAATCCGTTACACGTTCCGTGGCCGACGCTCCGCACCGCGGCCGGTATTCCGGCGGTAGGGCCGACGACGGACGATCCCGCCGGCGGGACACCGGATCGCCCCGGAAAGATCCGCAGCGCACCCAGCCGGCGGCGGCCGCCGTCCAGTCCACAGTAGACGCGATCAGAAATCCTGGTCGGACTCGTGCGTGATGCTCTTCTGCACCTTCCTCAGGTGCAGGTGCCGGATCAGGCGGATGGAAGGCCGGATCGCCAGCTCGATGCTGCCCAGCAGGAACATCCACACCCCGGCGGTCGTGGTGAGCGGGCTGAAGAACAGCAGGCTGCCCGCGATGAACCAGAAGGCGATGAGGATGTCGTTGATGATGCTGGCCATCTCGTAGCGATGGCGCAGCAGCAACTCGCCGTGCCCGATACGCCGCACCCACGGGGTGGAGGCTGCTGGGTCCGTCATGTCCAGAGTGTCACGCCACCGCCCCCAGTTCGCAGCACTGCACGTACCAGCTCCACTGATTGAACCGATTAGTTCAATTTATTGGCCTGGCTAGTTGCCCTCGGCGTGATCGCGCCGCTACGGTGAACCAGCAGGTTCAAAAACATGTCCTCACCCAGGACCCAGGAACACCCCGGACGGAGAACCGTGAAGACCATCGTGATCACCGGCGGAACGGACGGCATGGGCCGCGCGCTGGCGCAGACCTACCTGGAGCGCGGCGACCAGGTCGTCATCGTCGGCCGCGACGAGCGCAAGGGCCGGGATTTCCTCGACACCGCGACCGGAATCGGCGCCCGGGAGCGGGCCACCTTCATCGCCGCCGACCTCAGCCTGGTCGGCGAGAACCAGCGGCTCGTCGATCGGATCGCGGCCGACTTCCCCGTCATCGACGCACTCGTGCTGTGCGCCCGGCACTACCGGGCGACGAGACTGCAGACCGGCGAGGGCCACGAGTACGGCTTCGCGCTGTTCTACCTGAGCCGGTTCGTGCTCAGCCACGGCCTGCTCGCGAACCTGGAGAAAGCCGAGTCGCCGGTCGTGGTCAACTTCTGCGGGCCGGGCGCCGGCTTCGGCGAGATCCGCTGGGACGACCTCGAACTGGCCGGCGACTACCACGGCAACACCGCGATGGTCCAGGGCGGCAGGCTCAACGACCTGCTCGGCGTGGCGTTCGCGGCGCACCACCCGGGCGCCCGGACCCGCTACGTGCTGTACGGGCCGGGCATGGTGTCGACCAGCTTCTCCGGCGAGTACGACGCGGAGTCGGCCGCGCACGTCGCCCACGCCAAGGCCAACGGCAGGTCCGTCGCCGACGGCATCGCTCCCGCGGTCGCCCTGGTCGACGCGCCGCCCTCCGAGCCGCTGAGCGCGTTCAACGCCGGCGCACCGGTCGGCCTGGCAGGCCGGTCGTTCGACCGGTCCGACGCGATGCGCCTGCACGCGATGACCTCGGAACTGCTGTCCGCCCCATGACCACGCGGCGGGTTCGCACGGTGACACCGGGCCACCGCGCGGACATTTCCTCGCATACGAATTTTCTCGTCGGGCACTGATCGCCCGATATGCCCACCTGACGGGAAACGATCTGCCGGGCAACCCACCCGAAGCCCGTGACCAGCGGTTTCCTCGATCGCGGCGCGGAAACGGAACCTCGGGCCGACGGCTGGAGACCCGGCCGCGAGTGACGAGCCCGTTCTTGACTCTTCGTCTCCGGGGAGGTTAGGTCACCGACTACTTCGTTCTGAACCGAGCAAGAGGTGACCGATGCGAACGACCCGTGCCGTCAGCGTCGTCGGCGGGGCATTACTCGTGGCGGCCGGCGCCGTGGTGCCCGTCGCGCTGACCGCGGCCCCCGCGGCGGAGACGTCCGGGCTCTGCGCGAGCGACCAGGGCTGGGAACTGTCCACCGACCGAATCGATTCCGACTACACCCGGCACGCGTTCGTCGGGAACGGTTACCTGTCGCAGCGGGTGCCGCCCGCCGGCAGCGGATACGCGGCGACCGGCGAGAAGACCGGGTTCCCGCTGGAGACCCCGCGCTTCGACGGCGCTTTCGTCGCCGGCCTCTACGGCGAGGGGCCGAGCTCGCAGAGCGACCAGCCGCGGCACGCCATCGCCGCGATCCCCACGTGGTCGACGGTGAACGTCCGGGTCGGCGACCAGGCGTTCGGTCCGAACACGCCGCCGGAGCAGATCTCGGGCTTCCGCCAGGCGGTCAACCTCCAGTGCGGCGTGGTGCGCACGTCGCTGACCTGGACCACACCCGACGGCCGGGCCACCGACCTGGTCTACGAGGTCGTCGCCGACCGCGCGCACCCCAACGTCGGCGCGGTGCGGGTGCGGATGACACCGCGCTGGGACGGCGCGGCGGAAGTCAGCGGCACCATCGACGGCGCGGGCGCGCGCCGGCTGCACCCGACCGGCGGGCGCGCCGAGGGCGACACGGTGCGCGTCGGGTTCGAGACCGACGGTGTCCGCGCGACCGGCACCGTCGCCTCGACGTTGCGGGCAGACTTCGCCGTCGACGCCGAGCCCGTGCGGCAGCGGGTCGACGGTCTCGACGCCGAGCAGCGGCTCGGCTTCGCCGCGCAGCGCGGTGAGACCTACGAGTTCAGCAAGTTCGTCGGGGTCGACACCTCGGTGACGACGCCGGACCACACGGCCTCGGCGGTGCGCGCCTCTCGCGAGGCCGCCGACCGGGGCTGGGACGAGCTGTTCGGCGAGCACGCCGAGCGGTGGAAGCGGTTGTGGGAGAGCGACATCCGCGTTCCCGGCAGACCCGACCTGCAGAACTCCCTGCGTTCCAGCAAGTACGCGATCCTGTCCAGCATCCGCCAGGACCACGGCTTCAGCGTCCCGCCCGCCGGCCTGAGCAGCGACAACTATGCCGGGCTGATCTTCTGGGACACCGAGCTGTGGATGTATCCCAGCCTGCTGCTCCAGCACCCGGACATCGCGCGCTCGGTCGTGGACTACCGGGAGAAGATGCTCGGGGCCGCGCGGGCCAACGCCGCCTCCGTGGGCCAGAAGGGCGCGTTCTACCCGTGGACCAGCGCCGACAGCGGTGAGCTGGGCAAGGACTGCCACAGCTGGGATCCGCCGCACTGCTTGACCCAGAACCACCTGCAGAGCGATGTCGCGCTCGCCGCCTGGCAGTACTTCCTGGCCACCGGTGACCAGCGCTGGCTGCGCGAGCACGGCTGGCCGGTGCTGCGCGGCATCGCCGAGTACTGGGCCGGACGCGTCACCGCCAACCCCGACGGCAGCTACTCGATCAACAACGTCGCCGGGCCGGACGAGTACAGCAACGGCGTCAACGACGGCGTGTTCACCAACGCCGGGGCGGCCGTGAGCCTGCGCAACGCGACCGAGGCCGCGAGGCTGCTCGGCGAGCAGGCTCCGCCGGAGTGGACGACCATCGCCGACCGGCTGCGCATCCCCTACGACCCGCGGCAGCAGGTCTTCCAGCAGTACGACGGCTACCGCGGGCAGAAGATCAAGCAGGCCGACGCCGTCCTCCTGCAGTACCCGCTGGAATGGCCGATGCCGCCGGAGGCGGCAGCCAAGACGCTGGACTACTACGCGCCGCGCACCGATCCCGACGGACCGGCGATGACCGACTCGGCGCACGCGATCGACGCCGCCGCCACCGGCGAGCCCGGGTGCACCACCAACACCTACCTGAACCGCTCGATCCGGCCCTTCGAGAAGGACCCGTTCGCGCAGTTCTCCGAGGCGCGCGGCGAGCGCGCCGGTGAGGGCGCCGGCGCGCCGACGTTCAACTTCCTCACCGGTGCCGGCGGCTACACCCAGGTCTTCACCCACGGCCTGACCGGGCTGCGGTGGCGCGGCGACCGGGTGGTGCTCGACCCGACGCTCCCGCCGCAGCTGCCCGGCGGCGTCGAGCTGACCGGGCTGCACTGGCAGGGCCGCACCTTCGACGTCCGCGTGGGCGCGCACGAGACGCAGGTGCTCCTGCGCAAGGGCGAGCCGTTCACCGTGGAGGCACCGGACGGGCGGCACGTGGTCAGCCGGGACGCCCCTCTGACTCTCAAGACGCGCAGGCCGGACCTGGTGCCGACCGACAACCTGGCGCGCTGCAAGACCGCGAGCGCGACCAGCGAGGAAGCCGGCAAGTACGCCGAGGCCGCCGTCGACGGCAACACCGCCACCACCTGGGCGCTGGACGGCGCGCAGGGTTCGGCGACGGTGGATCTCGGCTCGCCGCAGCGGATCTCCGGCATCACGCCGCGGTGGCCGGAGACCGCGCCTACCGGCTTCCGGCTGCTCACCTCCGTCGACGGCAGGGAGTTCACCGAGGCGGGACAGCAGATCCCCGGCGGCAGGCTCGCCCGCTACGTCCGGGTGGAGCTGACCGGACCGGCCGGGCCCGAGCACACCGGGCTCAGCGAGCTGGAAGTCCGCGGTTGAGAGAGCGGTCTCCGGGCGGCGGCCCCCGCTGCCCGGAGACCGCCCGTAGCCGAACCCGGTGAGGCCGGGCACCCGAGGGTCCGTCAGGCCACTTGCGGTGCTCGGCCCCAGGCCACGAGGGTGAACTGCGGGATGTCGACGAAGCCGGGCTCGGCCAGCAGCCGCTCGAACTCCTCGAGATCGCAACGGTCGATCCCGCCGTCGGCGACCATGGCGGATGCCACCTTCGAGATCAGCGGCCGCCAGCGGTCCTGGTCCAGGTTTCCCATGCAGGCGGGCTTGCCGGTGAACCCGATGGACCCCAGCCCGTTGGAGCCGAGCAGGGCGGGCAGGCCGCGCGCCCACGTCAGGTCCGCGCCGTGGCGCTCGAAGTTGCGCTTGTAGGCGGCCATGATCCGCTCGACCACCGGGAACGGCGAGGTGTCGGCGGGCAGCTGGTAGGGATCGGTGATCACCAGCCAGCCGCCGGGCCTGAGCCAGTGCACCGCCCGCGCGAGCAGTTCGTCGCGTTCCGGCAGGTGGCAGAACAGGAACCGGGCGTGCACGAGGTCGAAGCGCCCCGGTTCGAAGCCTTCCGCGGTGACGTCGGCCTCGGTGATGGTGAGGTTGGCCGCGTCCCCCGCGTCGAGGTAGCGGACATCGTTGTCGACCGCCTCGACGTAGCCCTCCGGGCAGTGGCGCGCCAGCCAGTGCGCGATCGAGCCCGCGCCCGCGCCCAGCTCCAGGCAGCGCCAGTCCGGCGCGAGCCCCAGGTCGCGGATCACCCCGGTGCTGAAGTCGTCCACACTGGACTGGATGGAGCCCAGTCGCTCCCGCTCCCCCGGCAGGTCCTTGCTCAGCGCGCTCGCGCCGTAACCGGATGCGTCGCTCACCGCGCCTCCTGCCTCGACCGCGCCGACTCCCCGCTCCTGCGGTGGCGCTCGGCGAAGCGCCGGACCGACTCCGAGCGCTGCGCCCGGGCGACCTCCTCCAGGAAGCGGATCTCCGAAGCCAGCTCGTCGTCGGACGGGTCGTGCTCGGGTTCGGGCACCGACGCCGAGGTGGCGGGCTCGTCACCGGCGGCCTTGGCCGCGATCGCGACCTCCAGCCAGCACGCGGTCACCGCGGCCTCGGTGTCGCCGACCGGCACCGGATCGGTCCCGACGTGGTCGCGGGCGGCCTCCAGCGCGTCGTCACCGACGTAGTCGCGCAGGATCAGGATCGCGTCCCTGATCTCGATCACCCGCCGGTACAGGCGCAGGTCGACCGACCACCTCGGCAGCCCGCCGACGGTGTGCTGCGGCAGCGCGACGCTGGGCGTGGCGTCGACCAGCCGCTCCCACAGCGGTTTCAGCCTGCGCAGCGAGCGCCGGCCGGTCCGCACCGCGAGGGCGCGCAGGATCAACGGCAACGCCACGCCCGCGGTGATCAGCCAGGTCGTGACCGCGATGTTGAGCGAGAACAGCGCACCCAGCCACGGCGGGCGGAACAGCAGGAACCCGATGATGACCGGACCCCAGAAGAACGTCGAGGATGCGAACCCGGCGGCCAGCAGCCGCAGCCCCAGGCGCAGCGGTCCCGACGAGGCGGCGCGCCGGGCGTAGCGGGCGCACAGCACCGTGCACGGGGCGACCGCCGCCACGTGCGCGGCGCTGAGGATCCACCAGAACGGGCTGTACCAGGGCACCGACACCGATGTGACGCAGCCCGACTGCGGCGCCGAGACCGAGTCGAGCACCACCAGCGCGACGCTGACCAGCACCGCGTTGCCGTAGACCAGCCACAGCCTGCGCCTGGCCACCGCGGCGAGCACGAAGTCCAGGATGAAAGCCGAGCTCAGCACACCCCACAGGTTCATGAAGATGCCGCAGCTGTCGGCGAAGACGTAGGTCTTGCGCAACAGCGCGGTGACCGGGTCGAGGTAGACGGTGACCGACCCGGCGATGCCGATCGCGGCGACGAGCAACCGGCGCGACTGCGGCGAGCGGATCGCCGAGGGCAGCCGGACCAGGATCGCGATCCACAGCGCGACGGCCCCCACCAGCAGCGCGTCGGCGCCGAGCTGCTTGAGGGCGGCCAGCGTCATGCCGTCCCGCCCGGGACGCCGAGCGCCGCCTCCAGCTCGCCCAGCACCCCCGTCGCGCTCGGTGTGCGCGCGGCCGTCCTGATCAGGCTCGCCACCAGCTCCGCCTCCTTCTCCTCCGCCGTGGAATAACCGGTGCGGGTCAGCAGCCGCTCGACGAGCTGCGGGGAGAGGTCGGGCAGCAACCGGCTCAGCATCTCGCGCCCGGTCATCGAACCGTCACCGTGCTCGCAGATGATATGACCGATCTCATGCAGCAGGATGTGGTCGCGGTGCAGCCGGGTGGTGCGCGCCTCGATGAAGATCACGTCGCTGTCGGCCAGGCGCACCCACGCGCCGCAGGCGTTGACCGTGAAGCGGCCGGGCAGCGTGCGCACGTGGATGGGCCGCCCCCGCTGCTCGGCCAGCGTCTCCACCAGCCCCATCGCCGAGAACGGCCGGGGCAGGGTGAGCCCGTTGACCAGTTCCTGGCACCGCCTGTAGCTGCCGTCCATCGCCATCGTCTCGCTGTCGTTCCCGATCGGGCATCTGCGGAACCCATCGTGCCGCCGGCACCGGGCGTTGTACATGGCTAGCCGCCTTCCGGAGCCTGCCCCGCCTCCTCGTCCAGCGGCTCCAGGCGCTCGATCTTGCGCGCCTCGGAGAGCATCGCCAGCACGGCGCTGAGGGTGTCGTCGGAGAGCCCGTCGGCCCGCAGCGCGATGGAGCGCACCTTCTGGTTGCGCAGCGCGATGGCCAGGTCGAGCTGGGCGTTGACCTTGGACTCCACCTCGTCGTCGAGGAAGTACTCACCTGGCACGCCGAAGAACTTGGCCAGCGTGCTCAGCGTGCCCTGGGTGAGGTTGCTCTTGCGTCCGGTCGCCAGCTCCCACAGGTAGGTGCTCGACATCGGCTCGCCGGTCTGCCTGCGGATCTCGGCGGCCAGCTTGGCGAAACCCGGCCGGGACTGCCGGTCCGGGTACAGCGTGGTGATCAGGTGGTCGAGCTTCGCATCCAGTCGCGACCCGGCCGGTCTGCGCTCACCGCCGCGTTCCGGGGTCATCCTCGGTTCCTCACGCTCAACGGTCATTCCCCCGTGGCCCAGCCCCACCCGGCGTCCGCCCTGGCGGATACTCGGCTTGGACCACATCGTCAAGTGGCCACCATACTCCCGCCAAGTCGTCCGCCGGGAGCACTTGCGCGAATCACCCCCTTGTCCGCTAGAGTGGACAAGGTCTGAGAGGGCCTGGGGGCCTCTCAGACCCCGAACGTTCCTGGAACCGCGACCGCGCGGGGTATCGCGCGGATACGCACCGAACGTGGGTCTCCACGTGGGCAACGGGTTGGGATACGATGCGTTAGGCGTCGTCCTCCCGGTGACCCCCAGGCCGGTCGAGGACGGCGCCCTTTTTCTTCCGGTCGCTTCGCGGTGCCGGGTGCCGGCACTCGTGAGTCTTCCGGGCCGCGACGGCAACCAAAAAATGACTCACGGGAACCCGACCTCGGCGCGGGAACGATTCCCCTACCGTCGCGCGGGAACCGCTCCTACTGCTCGTAGGCGTCGACGAGGCGCTGGATGTCGAGCTTGCCCATCCCGAGCATCGCCTTCATCACCCGCGCGGACCTGACCGGATCCGGATCCTTCAGCATGTCCATGAGCACCGTCGGAACGATCTGCCAGGACAGCCCGTACCGGTCCTTGAGCCATCCGCACTGGCTCTCCTCACCGCCGTCGGTGAGCTTCGCCCACAGCTCGTCGACCTCCTCCTGCGACTTGCAGTCGACGAACAGCGAGATCGCCTCGGTGAACCTGAACTGCGGACCGCCGTCGAGGGCGATGAACTCCTGGCCCGCCAGCTCGAAGTTCACCGTCATGACCGCGCCCTCCGGTCCCGGCCCCGCTTCGCCGTAGCGCTGCACGTGCACGATGCGCGAGTCCGGGAAGATCGAGGTGTAGAACTCGGCGGCCTCCTCGGCCTGCCCGTCGAACCACAGGAACGTGGTGATCTTCTGCATCGCCGGTCTCCTGCCGCCGTGGTGGATGCCACAAGTAGAGCACCGGGCACCCACATCCGCCGCGTCTGCGCGGCTCCGGCCGGACCCATCCCCTGTGGACCGCGCCGGACGCGCGGCATGCATCCTGATATCGCAAGGAGATGGCGCTGGGGGGTTCCTCCGGGAACGCTCGCCGAACCGAGGAGAAACACCGTGAGCACCGAACCTGACCGCACGCAGAACGAACAGAACGACCAGGACGGCAGCGGCGCCCCGGCGCACGCCGCACCCGAAGGCGCCGAGCGGCACCCGCTCATCGACCTCTCCCGCGACCCGCACCCCGGCGTGCCCGACCACGCCAAGCCGGACGAGGACTGACCGGCGCGGGTCCGCGGCGATCGCACGCGGGCGACCAGGAGAAGGCAGGGGCGGGGACGTCGTGGCGTCCCCGCCCCTCTTCTGCGCGCGGAAGCGTCACGCGTCGGCGAACGCCAGCCGGACGCCGAGAGCGCCGAAGGCCCCCGCGAACACCCGGCGCATCCAGGTCAGCACGCGGGGCCGGGAGATGACGTGGTCGCGCAGCGCCGCGGCGAACACGCCGTAGCCGACGAACACCACGAACGTCAGCAGCATGAAGGCCGCGCTCAGCTCGACCATGCGCAGCAGACCGCCGGCCTCGCCGGTGGGGACGAACTGCGGCAGGAACGCGAAGAAGAAGATGGTCAGCTTGGGGTTGAGGATGTTGACCAGCACGCCCGAGAGGACGACCTTCCCGGTCGAGCGCTCGGCGGTCTCCCGCTCCACCGCGAGCGCTCCCCTGTCGCGCAGCGTGCTCCACGCCATGTATAGCAGGTAGGCCACGCCCAGGTACTTGAGCACCTGGAACGCCGTGGCGCTGGTGTGCAGCAGCGCCGCGAGCCCGGCCGCCATGGTGTAGAGGACGCCGGTCCCCGGCGTCACGACGATGACCAGCGATGTCAGCCAGAATTCCAAGCTCAAGGCAGCTCCCTCCAGTGCACGGCGCGCAGGCGCACTCCTCGCACCGACGCCGCGTCGGCGACATTACGGCAGAACCCGCACCGGCCCCGGGGTATTGCGCGTTCTCCAACCGACGGGTAAGAACTCGACAAAACATGATTCTCTTTCGCATTTTTCCCGGTTGCGGCTCGCCGAGCGCGGACCTCCCCGCGCCGGGCGGACACCGCGGGATGACACCGGCGGATCCACCGGAACCAGAGCGCCCCACTGTCCACTGAGGAGTTTGCATGGACGTCAGCGATCTCCCCACCAGATCCCGCCGAGCAGTGCTGCGCGCGACCGCGGCGGCAGGACTCGGCCTGGCGGCCTCGCGGCCGGGGCGCGCCGACGCCGCCGGAACGGCTTCCTTCCTGGTGGGGCGCGGGATCTCCGACGCCACGGGCGAGGTCGCCGAGTGCGGCATGATGGGTTACGGCCGCTTCGACCAGCAGGCCGCCGGGCTGCACACCCGACTGCGGGCGCGCTCCTTCGCCATCGCCACGCCCGACGGCGGTGACCCCGTCCTGCTGATCGTCGTCGACTCCCCGATGATCTTCGAGAGCGTGCACCAGGCCGTGCTGCGCCGCCTCGGGGAACGCTTCGGCGACCGCTACACAGAGCAGAACGTGCTCATCACCGCGACCCACACGCACGCGGGCCCAGGCGGCTACTCGCACCACCTGCTCTACAACCTGACCACCATCGGCTTCCACCGCCGGACCTTCGACGCGGTCGTCGACGGCATCGTGGAGTCCGCCGAGCGCGCCCACGCCGACCTCGCGCCCGCCGAGCTGACCCTCACCCACGGCGAACTGCGCGACGCCAGCGCGAACCGCTCCCGCGCCGCGTTCGACCGCAACCCCGGCGACATCAGGGCGCACTTCCCGGACGCGATCGACCCGCAGACCTCGCTCCTGCGCATCGAGCGCGCCGGCCGCGCGGTCGGCGCGGTCAACTGGTTCGCGACGCACGGCACCAGCATGTCCGGCGACAACAGGCTGATCAGCGCCGACAACAAGGGATACGCGGCCTACCACTGGGAGCGCGAGGTCGAGCGGGTCGACTACCGCGCCGACGCCGATCCGGGCTTCGTCAGCGCGTTCGCGCAGACCAACGCCGGGGACATGTCACCGAACCTCGACCTGCGTCCACCGGCCACGCCGGAGGACTTCGAGCGCACCCGCGTCAACGGGCACCGCCAGTACGAGGCCGCGGTCCGCCAGCTCGGCGCGACCGGTGTTCGGCTCACCGGTGGTGTCGACTCGCGGCTGGTCTACGTCGACCTCTCCGAGGTCGTGGTCTCCCCCGAGTTCACCGGTGACGGCAGGACCCACCGGACGAGCAAGCCCGCGATCGGGGCGCCGATGGCGGCGGGCAGCACCGAGGACGGCCCGGCGTTCCCGGGGTTCGCCGAGGGCGAGAACCCGTTCTGGGACGCCGTTTCCGGCTCGGTGGTCTACGGCCCGGCACCCGAGCTGCGGGACGCCCAGGCACCCAAGGCGATCGTGGTGCCGGTCGGTGCGATGAACCACGTATACCCGTGGGTGCAGGAGCAGGTGCCGGTGCAGCTGGTCCGCGTCGGGCGGCTGCACCTGATCGGCATTCCGGGCGAGGTGACGATCGGCGCGGGACTGCGGCTGCGGCGGACGGTCGCCGGAATCGCCGGCGCCGACCTCGCCGACGTCCTCGTCGCCGGCTACGCGAACTCCTATTTCCACTACGTGACGACGCCCGAGGAGTACGACGCCCAGCAGTACGAGGGCGGCAGCACCCTGTTCGGGCGGTGGCAGCTGCCCGCGCTGCAACAGGTCGTCGCCGAGCTGGCGACCGCCATGCGCGACGGCAGGCGGTTGCCGCTGGGGCCGGTCCCGCCGGACCTGTCCGGCTCGCAGCTCTCCCTGCAACCCCCGATCGTCGTGGACGTCCCGCAGCCGATGCGGGCCTTCGGCGACGTGCTGACCGGGCCGCGCGACTCCTACCGCGCCGGTGAGCGGGTCTCCGTGGTCTTCGCGGGCGCCCACCCGGGCAACGACCTGCACCGGCGCGGCACCTACCTGGAAGTGCAGCGCCACGAGGACGGCCGGTGGCGCACGGTCGCCGACGACGGCGACTGGTCGACGAGGTTCCACTGGGAGCGCGACGGGATCGCGGCGTCGAAGGTGACCGTCACCTGGGACGTTCCGGGTGACGCCGCGCCCGGCGGCTACCGCGTCCGCTACCACGGCCACGCCCGGCACCTCACCGGCGCGGTCAGCGCGTTCACCGGCACCACCCCGACCTTCACCGTGTCGCGCTGAACGCCGTCGCACGGGATGCCCGCGCGCGCCTGTTCCGCCGGGCACGGCGCGCGTCCCCGGCGGAACAGGTCATCTCAGCCTCGCCGCCGAATCACGGCTTCGGGCACTCCTTCCACTCGAAGTGGTAGGTGGTCTCGATGTTGCCGTCGGTGGAGTCCATCGACATGAAGCTCGTCTTCGCCGGGTCCGAGGTACCGGCGTCCACCCGCAGCTCGGTGTTGATGTTGAAGTTGCGCTGCTCACCGCACGGCTTGTAGACGATCGCGCCGACCTCGGTCGCGTCGGTGACCTGCCAGTTGTCGCTCATCGGACCGGAAAAGGGCGTCTGGAAATAGTCCGTGTGCGACATCCCCTGGAAATAGTAGCTCGCCTTTTCCAGTCCGGTCGCGCCCGGTTCCAGGTGGGCGAAACCGCGGTAGTCGGCGCTTGCGATTCCGTAGGTGAACCCCTGCGGGATGTTGACCACGAGGTTCAGCTGGCAGTTCTTGCGGAAATCGGTGGGCGCCGATCCGGGCCCCACCTTCACCAGGTAGTCGCTGTAGCTGACGGTGAAGGAGGTGTTGTCCGGGGACACCGCGACAGCGGCGGTTCCGGCTGGGCAGCCGGAACCGTTCACGGTGGCCACGTCGATGGTGATCCGGCCGGTCGGCGGCGGGACGTCGTCGCCGATGATGATCGTGGAGGGAAGGACGGCCATCGCCGTCAGGACGGCGGCCGGCAGCGCAGCGAACATGGCGAATGCCTTTCGTTGAAAATCGAACAGACAAGACTTCACTGCTGTGAAACTGCGATGAGATTAGCGGCAGGAACGGTTTGCGCACGCCTCTGAACGGACCAAAACCGGCTATTCTTCGAAAACTGTTAAAAGATCACTACGAACGGGTCGGACCAATTGTCGCCCGGATGCGAAAACGACCGCGCCGCAATTGTGGGACGGCCGTTCCGGTTGGAGCGGAGGAGGAAAGCTCCCGGGACCGGTACACCCGGTGCGGTGAACCTGGCGCCCTCCGATGCGTCTGAGGGAGTGACGGCCGACGAACGACTGGAGGATCATGTCCGGCAACCCCGACGACACCCCGGGCGCCCGCGACCGCGTGGACGCCGACGCGGAACCCGCAGAGGTGCCCGAACGGGTCGCCCAGGAGGAGACTTCGGGCGAACCCCAGCCGCAGGACTCCGAAGTCCCGGCTCCAGGCCAGGAGCAGGACGAGTCCCAGCAACCTCCCGTTCCAGGTCCGGACCCGGCTCCCCCTCCGGCCCCGGCCTGGGCTCCGACTCCGACGCCGAGCTCGGTTCCCGCCCCGGCCCGGACTCCGATGCCGACTTCGGTTCCGGCTCGGCACGGTCCCACGCCGGGCGGTGGCCGGCGGCCTCCCGTGCAACCGGTTCCCCCGCCGTTCGCCTTCTGGCCCGCGCCCGAGACATCGCACGCCCCGGTCGTGCTGCTTGCCGCGTCGCTCGGCGGGGTCGGCGGCGCGCTGTGCGTGCCGGTGGGTACACCGGGCATCGGGTGGCCGCTGCTCGGTCTGGCGATCACGGGCGCACTGTTGCCGGCAGGACGCCGCGCGCAGCGCGAGGTCCGCCCGATGCAACTGCTGTGGGCGGCGACGGCGTTGCTGCTGCTCGGCGTCTGCGCGTTCCGGGCAGCGGAGTGGCTCTGCGCGCTGTGCGTGCTCACCGCCTGCGTCGCCGCCGCGCTGGCGGTCGCCGACGGCCGCGACGTGCGGACGTTCGCGGTGTCGGCCATGGCGGTTCCGGTAGGCGCTCTCCGCGCGCTGCCGTGGTGCGTGCGCGGAATGCGCGGGAGGCACCGCACCAGCGGAGGAATGCGCATCGCTGCGTCGGTGGCGGTGGGGGTCCTGCTGCTGCTCGTGTTCGGCGCGCTGTTCGCCGGCGCCGACGACGGGTTCGCCGGGCTGGTCCGGGCGCTCACACCGCGATTGGACGGTCTGACCTTATTCCGCTGGACCTTCGTGTTCGGCTTCTTCGCACTCGTCTGCCTCGGGGCCGCCTTCACCCTGGTCCGCCCGCCGCAGGTCGCCGAGGCAGCCGGATCGGCCAGGACGCTGCGCCGCCTGGAGTGGGCGATCCCGGTCGGGCTGCTGGTGCTGCTGTTCGCGGTGTTCGTCGCGGTGCAGAGCACCCCGATGTTCGGCGGTGGTCAGCACGTCCAGCACACCGAGCGGCTGACCTACGCCGGATACGCGCGAAGCGGCTTCTGGCAGCTCATGCTCGTCACCATCCTCACGCTGCCGGTCATCGCGGCGGCCGCGCGCTGGGCGCCCAAGCGGTCCGCGCTCGACCGCAACCTGCTGCGCGGCCTGGCCGGGATGCTGGCGGTGCTGACCCTGCTGATCGTGTTCTCCGCACTCATGCGCATGTGGGCCTACCAGGCGGCCTACGGCTACACCGTGCTGCGGCTGCTGGTGATGGCCTGCGAACTGTGGCTGGGAGTGGTGTACCTGCTGGTCATCGCCGCTGGTGTCCGGCTGCGTGCGCGCCGGCTGCCCAACGCGGTCGTCGGCACCGGCATGCTGGCGCTGCTCGGACTGGCCGCCCTCAACCCGGAGGGCCTGATCGCCGGACGCAACATCGACCGCTTCGAGACCACCGGCAGGCTCGACGGGCACTACCTGGCGGAGCTGTCCGCCGACGCGGTCCCTGCGCTGAGCCGGTTACCGGAGCGGGAACGCACGTGGATCATCGACACGATCGGGCGATCCGCACCGGACGGGGACTGGCGCACGTGGAACCTGTCCGACCACCTCGCGCCCGGCGGTCCCTGATCCCGTCGGCGGTGCGCCCGGCCTGTCAGGGCTGGTGGTCGGGAACCGGCAGCGGGCCGCCGCGGACCATCGCGCGGAAGTCGGCCAGCGGCAGCGGGCGGGAGAACAGCCAGCCCTGGTGGGCGTCGACGCCGAGCTCGTTGAGCAGGTGGAACTGGGCGGCGGTCTCCACCCCCTCGGCGACGCAGCGGCGGTCGGTGGCGTGGGCCATGTCGATGGCCGAGCGCACGATCGCGCGGTCGGCCTCCTGGGTCTCCAGCCCGGAGATGAACTGGCGGTCGAGCTTGATGACCTGCGCGGGCAGGTCCTTGAGCCGCGCCAGCGACGAGTACCCGGTGCCGAAGTCGTCCACGGCGAACGACACGCCGAGCCGGATCAGCGAGTGCATGGCGTCGCGAGCCGCCGCCGACAGCTCCACCAGCGAGGTCTCGGTCACCTCGAGGACGACCCGGTGCAGGTCGATGCCGGAGTCGGCGAGTATCGCGCCCACCGCGTCCAGGAACTCGACCTCGGCGGAGAACCGGCCGCTGAGGTTCGCCGACACCCGCACCTGCCGCCCACGCACCGGCTGCGGCCAGCCGACCGCGTCCCGCAGCGCCGCGCGCAGCACCCACAGGTCCAGTTCGTGCAGCAGGTTGCCCTGCTCGGCGATCGGCAGGATCACGTCCGGCGACAGCAGCCCCATCCGCGGGTGCGGCCACCGCACCAGCGCCTCGGCGCTGACCACCGTCCGGTCCCGGTCCACGATCGGCTGGTAGTGCAGGCGCAGCCCGTCGGTGCGCAGCGCCTCGCCCAACTGCTCCTCCAGCCCCATCTGCTCGGCAAGACTGGCGGTCAGCGCCGGGTCGGCCAGCACCACCCGGCCGGGCCCGTGCCGCTTGGCGCGGAACATCGCGGCGTCGGCGAAGCGCAGCAGGTCCTCGCCGCTGGTGCCGGACTCGGGGAACATCGCCGCGCCGACCGAGGCCGAGACCCGCACCAGGTGCCCCCGGACCGGCACGACCATGCGCAGCATGCCCGCGACCCGTTCGGCCAGCACCCGCAGGCCGCCGACGGCGTCGACGTCGGTGCAGGCGATCAGGAACTCGTCGCCGGAGAGCCGGGCGACCGTGCACTCCTCGCCCAGCTCCCCGTGCAGCCGCTGCGCGACGGTCACGATCAGCTCGTCGCCTGCCGCGTGGCCGAGGGAGTCGTTGATCCGCTTGAAGTTGTCGATGTCGCAGAACAGCACGGCCAGCCGCCCGGCGTTGTCGAGCAGCTCGTCCACGCCCCGCCGGTTCGGCAGCCCCGTGAGCGCGTCGTGGTTCAGCTGGTGCTGGAGGACCTCGGCCTGGTGGATGCGTTCGGTGACGTCCTGGAACACCACCAGCCAGAAGTGGCTGCCGTCGTCCTGCACCGAGAGCGTGCAGTAGACGTCGCAGTGGATCGGCTCGCCGTCGGAGCGCCGGAGCACCCTCGACCGCGACACCGGCGTCTCGGGATCCTCCTCGCTCAGGGCGTTCTCCGAGGTCAGGCCCCCGCCCCCGTCCAGGGGGTGCAGCAGGTCGGCGCCGGTCATCTCCAGCAGCTCCGCCCTGGGGTGGCGCACCAGGCGGCACAGCGCGTTGTTGACCTCGCGGACGCGGTCGTTGTCGTCGACGAAGCACACACCGACGGGCGCGAGTGTGAGCAGGTCGGAGAAGCGGCGGTACGAACGCTGCTGGCGGGCGTGCGCCTCGCTGTCGTCGCGCACGACCTTGACGAAGCCCTGCAGCACGCCCTGTTCGCTGCGCCGGGCCGCGATGATGATGTAGGCCCAGAAGCGGGTGCCGTCCTTGCGGATCCGCCAGCCCTCGTCGATGTGCACGCCGACTTCGGCCGCTCGTTCGAGCTCCTCCTGCGGGTAGCCGACCGCGGCCAGCTCCGGCGGGTAGAACACCGAGAAGTGCTGCCCCAGGATCTCCTCGCCGCGATAGCCCTTCAGCCGCTGCGCGTCGGGGTTCCAGCTGGCCACCCGGCCCTCGGCGTCCAGCGAGTACACCGCGACGGTGCCGGGGCCCGCTTCGGCCGGTGGAGTCGCCTCGCGGCGCGCCAGGCGACCCCGCCCCACCGCGGCCAGGACCTCGTCGTGTCGATCGATCATGTGCTTTACCAACCCGCCGAACCGCTGATCCGCAGCGGCGCCGGGCTCCCTCCGGCGAGGACACCCCACCTCGCATACCCCGCCGGAGCAAATTGGACACACCATCGGGTGACAGCCCGCCCGGCGCGGCGGCCTCCGGGGTCGCCGACAGCGACGAGGCTGCCGGTCTCGGCAACGGGGCGAAAAGGCTCCTTACATGATCTTGTGCGGCACCCACAATATGGCCACGATCACGAACTCGACCACCCGTATCGCTGTCGCACGTCACGGCGGTCGCGGGATATGAAAACCGCACGCGGAAAGCCCTCACCCGCCACCCGGTCGCCAGGCACGCGGTAACCGCCTCGGCCGGTGTTCGTTGGGCGGTTCGACGAGCCCGTCCAGGGTGGGTGAGCTTCGGACGTGGAGAGGATCCTGATGAGCGCATCGGAAGCCCGGCTGGTCGAGCAGGTGGTCGACACCGGTCGTTATCCGCTGACCGATCCGGACAGCACCGCATGGAAGGATGCGGTCGACCGCGCGCGCCGGGACCTGCGGGAGCTCGGATGCAGCGTGCTGCCCAACTTCGTCCGTTCCTCGCTGCACGAGGAGCTGCGCGCCGAAGGCGACGCGATCGCGCCGCTCGCGCATTACGACGTCGAGGTCGTCAACGCCTACAACATCGCCGTCGACGCCGAACTGCCCGAGGACCACCCGGCGCGCGCCACCATGGAACGCGGCAACGCCTTCGTCGCGCGCGACAACGTCCCCCGGCAGGCCATCGTCCACCGGCTCTACACCAGCGAGCTGTTCCAGCGCTTCATCGCCGAATGCGTGGAGGTCCCCCGGGTCCACGAGCTCGCCGACCCGCTGGCCGGGCTGTGCCTCAACGTGGTGCGCCCGGGCATGGACCACCCCTGGCACTTCGACACCAACGAGTTCGCGGTCAGCCTGCTGACCCAGCAGTCCGAGGACGGAGGCGTCTTCGAGTACTGCCCGGGCATCCGGTCGGCGCGCGACGAGAACTTCGACGACGTGCGCGCGGTGCTGGCCGGACGCGGCGAGCACCTGGTCCGCCGGATCGCGCTGCGGCCCGGCGACCTCCAGCTGTTCAGGGGCCGGTACTCGCTGCACCGGGTCACCACGGTGCGCGGTGCGACCGCCCGGCACACGGCGATCTTCGCCTACAGCGAGCGCCCCGGGGTCATCGGCAGCGTGGCGCGGACCAAGCAGATCTTCGGCCGCGTGCTGCCCGAGCACCTGGCCGCCGAGGGCCGCGCGGTGCGCGTCGACCAGCTGCTGGACTAGCGAGCAGGCCGAACCCGCTCACCCGCCCGCGAAACCGAACAGGAGCACGGTCCGTGCGTCTCGACGCGACAGGGAAAGTCTCACTCGACCAGATCTACACCCGTCCCGATCCGCGCCCCTACTTCCGCACGCTGCGCGATCTCGGGTACTGCATCCCGCAGCTGGCCAAGCAGCACTTCGCCGAGCTGGTGCGGGAATACCGCGAGTCCACCGGGGTGCGGGTGCCGACGATCCTCGACATCGGCTGCTCCTACGGGATCAACGCCGCGCTGCTGCAATGCGATCTGACGATCGACGACCTCTACGAGCACTACTGCGACCAAGGCGCGGACGAACGCGACCGCGACTGGCTGCTCGCACGCGACCGCGAACTCGTGCGCTCGCGGGGCACCGACGCGGGAATGCGGTTCGTGGGCCTGGACAGCTCCGGGCCCGCGCTCTCCTACGCGCTGTCGGCCGGTTTCCTCGACGGCGCGGTGCACGCCGATTTGGAGACACGGGATCCGACTCCCGGGCAGCGCGCCGAAATCGCCCGAGCCGACCTGGTCATCTCGACCGGTTGCGTGGGATACGTCGGTGAGCGCACCCTGTCGGCGGTGGCAGGCGCGCACGGCGTGCGAAAGCCGTGGATGGCGCACTTCGTGCTGCGGATGTTCCCGTTCGACCCGATCGCCGACCGCCTCGCCGAGGCCGGCTACGAGACCGAGTCCCTGCCCGGCCTGTACCGGCAGCGCCGGTTCGCCTCCCCGGAGGAGCAGTCGCAGGTGCTGGATACGCTGTCCCGCGCCGGGGTGGATCCGCGGGGACTGGAGGCAGAAGGCTGGTTCTACGCCCGGCTCTTCGTCTCCCGGCCGCGCGTCGCCGCGGCGAGCGCGGTCGCCGAGCCGGCTTCGCCGGCGAACAACGATCCGTCCACCATCGAAGTCGAGGATGAAATTGAACAGCAGCCAAGTGTGGTCGCCCCGTACCTTCGGTAATGAGGAGAAGCTGCCACGGGTCCCGCTGCCGGCGTTGCAGGACAGCTGCCGGCGGTTCGTCGAGTGGTGCGCGCCGCTGCTGACCGAGACCGAGCTGGCCGAGACCGAAGCCGCGGTGTCGCGGTTCCTGCGGCCGGACAGCACCGCCCGCGTGCTGCACGCCGCGCTGGAGGACTACGACGCCCGCGAGGACGTGCACAGCTGGCTCGACACCTTCTGGCCGTACCGGTACCTGGGTCGCCGCGACCGGATCGCGCTCAACGCGAACTTCTTCTTCCTGTTCCGGGAATCACCGCTGGAACAGGCCGAACGCGCTGCCGCGCTCATATCCGGTGCTCTCGAGTACAAGCGGCTCCTGGACGCCGAGGAACTGCCGCCGGTGACGCAGCGCGGACGTCCGCTCTCGATGGAGCAGAACAAGTTCCTGTTCTCCACCACGCGCATCCCCGGTCAGGAGCAGGACACCGTCCGCGCCCCCTACAGCGACGAGTCGCCCGGACCTTCGAAGGCCCGCCACATCGCGGTGTTCCACCGCGGGAACCTGTTCCGCATGGACGTGCTGGACGAGCGGGGAGAGCCGTACTCGCCCGACGACCTCGGCGCCGGCCTGCGCGCCGTCATGAAGGCGGGCGCGAACCGGGCGGCAACCGAGAGCTCGGTCGGGCACCTGACCACCAAGGCGCGCGCGGAATGGGCGGCCAGCCGGGAGGCGCTGCTGGCGCTGGACCCCGCCAACGCCGAGGCACTCGACGCCGTGGAGACCGCGCTGTTCTGCGTGTGCCTGGAGGACTTCGCCCCGCAGGACACCCAGCAGGCCTGCGACCATCTGCTCCACGGTGACAGCGGCAACCGCTGGTTCGACAAGGCCGTGTCGCTGGTCGTGTTCGCCGACGGCACCGCGGGAATCAACATCGAGCACTGCGGCCTGGACGGCACCACGATCCTGACCTTCGTCGATGCCCTGCTGGAGGAGTCGTCCGAGGCGCAGGTGGGCACGGCGGAGCAGGGCGTGCCCGCCGCGGAGCCGATCGAGTTCGTGCTCGACGACGCCTTGGAGACCGACGTGCGCGCGGCCGCCGACGCGTTCGCCGACTACGCCGCCAACACGGCCACCACGGCGGTGTCCTTCGAGGACTTCGGCGCGAACCGGGCCAAGCAGCTCGGCATGTCACCGGACGCGTTCGTGCAGATGGCCTACCAGCTCGCGCACAAGCGCAGCAAGGGGCTGACCGGGGCGACCTACGAGTCGATCGCGACGCGCCAGTACCGGCACGGACGCACCGAGGCCATGCGCGTGGTGACGCCGGAGGTGCTGCGCTTCGTGGCGGCGATGGACGACCCGGACGCCGGCGCCGCCACCCGCAGGGAGGCTTTCCGCGCCGCCGCGGACAAGCACGTGGCCCGGGCCAAGGAGTGCCAGGCCGGGCAGGCTCCCGAGCAGCACCTGTGGGAGCTCCAGCTCATCCAGAAGCGGCGCGGCGCCGAGCTCGGCGCCACCGAGCAGCTCGACCTCTACGAGTCCCCGGGCTGGCTGAAGATGCGCGACGACTACCTCAGCACCAGCTCGGCGCCGTCGACCAACATCCAGTACTTCGGGTTCGGCTCGACCAGCAGCCAGTGCATCGGCGTCGCCTACGTGCTGCTGCCGGAGCGCTTCAACCTCTACCTGAGCACCCCGCGGCAGGTGGCCGACGAGATGTACGCCTTCGCCGACCGGCTCCGCGAAGCGGTGGGCGAACTCCAGGACCTGCTCAGCCAGGAGTGAGACACCCGCAGCGCCGAAGTGGCCCCACTTGCTCCCCAGGTGGGGTCACTTCGACGTCAGCGCCGCGTCATGGCGACCGAAAACCACGTCCCCGCCCCGAGTTTTCAGCCACAGTGGACGGACAGCACCAGCGGAGCCGGCTTGCCTTCCGATGTCGACCGCTCGCTCCGGCGTCGCTGGAACGCCGTCGGCACCCGGCCGCAACACCGGGTTGAGCACGAACATTGGTCCGAACCACCTCCGCCGCGCTGCCGCCTCTTCACTTGCACTTCGTCGGGCGTTGCGCCCACCGCTACCATGAGTAGCCCGCGGGGATTCGCGGCGTTCGCACCGAACGACCGTTACCGCACCCGACCGCCGCGCTCCGCACCGGCCGCCGAGCAGCCGCCAGCCGACCGCCCAGGACCGATCCACGAAGACGTGACCGACCGGGAGGTACCACCCATGCACATCGCCGAGATTCTGAGCAAGAAGGGCTCCGACGTCGCCACCATCCGCCCGGCCGCCGCGGTGAGCGAGCTGCTCAGGATGCTCGCGCACCACAACATCGGCGCGATGGCCGTGGTCGGCGAGGGCGAGGACCTGCTGGGCATCGTCTCCGAGCGCGACATCGTGCGCCGCCTCGACGAGCGCGGCGCGGAGCTGCTGACGGCCACCGTCGCCGAGATCATGACCACCGACGTCATCACCTGCGCGCCCACGGACACCGTCGAGGGCCTCACCGAGATCATGACCGAACGCCGCGTCCGCCACCTGCCCGTGGTCGAGGGCGGGGCCCTGGTCGGCATCGTCAGCATCGGCGACGTCGTCAAGAGCCGCATCGACGCCCTGGAGCAGAGCCAGGAGCAGCTGGAGTCCTACATCACGCAGGGCTGACGACCTCGGCCGCATGCTGTCCTGCCCGAGGACACCACGCGGCCCGCAACCGCTGAAACGGTTGCGAAAACGGGAAAACACCGTTGAAGGTGGCCGCCGCCGGCGGATTGCGCCGCCGAGATCGGCCTGCCTAGGCTTCCTCCACCGCTCCATTACGTGCGGAGTCCGGGTCCGGGAGCAGCCGATGCCGCAACACGCGTGTTCTTCCGCCCGGCAGAACACGCCCTCGGTGGGCCTGCGCACGAGTTCGCCGGTGCTCATCGGGCGCGCCGCGGAGCTGGACACGCTGGTCACCGCGGTGAACACCGCTCCGTCGGTGGTGTTCGTCGAGGGCGAAGCCGGGATCGGCAAGACCCGGCTGGTCAGCGAGCTGCTGATGGCGGTGCGCTCCGATCCGGTGTGGGTGACCACCGGCTACTGCCAGCCCCTGCGCGACCCGTTCCCGCACGGCGTGGTGTTCGAGTGCCTGGGCGGATGCGCCGAGCGGCTGTCGGACCCCGGCAGGCTCAGCGCCGTCACCGGATCGCTGCGCCCGTACCTGCCCGAGCTCGCCGACCGGCTTCCTCCGGCACCCGAACCGCTCGGCGACCAGGCGGCGGAACGCCACCGGCTGTTCCGCGCGGTGCGGGACCTGCTCGCCGCGCTCGGCAGGGTCGTGGTGGTGGTCGAGGACATCCAGTGGGCCGACGAGGGTTCGCGGCAGCTGCTGCGATTCGTCATGACCGATCCGCCGCCCGGGCTCGCCCTCGTGGTCACCTACCGCAGGGAGGAGCTGCCCGGCCGTTCCGCCGCGCTGGGCAGAGCCTTCCGCCCGTCGCCCGGCACCAGCAGCGCGCACCTCGTGCTGGGGCCGCTGGAGCCGGAGGAGGTGGGCGGACTCGCCCAGGCCATCCTCGGCACGCCGGTGTCGCAGGAGTTCGCCGTCGACCTGCACGGCGGGACGGCCGGAGTTCCCTTCGTGCTGGAGGAAACGCTGCACGCGCTGCGCCAGCGGGAAGGAGGCGTCCGCCCGGACGGCCGCGGCGTGAAGCGGATGCTGGCCGAGCTGGAGGTCCCGGCCCTGCTGCGGGAGGCGATGCTGGAGCGGCTGGACGGCCTGCCCGCCCACGCCCGGGCGCTCGCCGAGTGCGCGGCGGTGCTCGACTGCCCGGCCGACCTCGGGCTGCTCGCGTCGATGACGATGCTGGCACCGGCGCGAGCGGGAACCGCCGTCTCGAAGCTGCTCACCGCCGGGGTGCTGGTGGAGGACGAGGACGGCCGCTACCGCTACCGCCACCCACTCGCCCAGCGTGCGGTGTACTACGCGCTGCCGGGACCACGCAGGCAGGAACTGCACAACCGGGCGCTGCGCATGCTGGCCAGGCAGGACCCGAGACCGCTGCTCATGCTCGCCGAGCACGCCAAGCGGGCCGGTCAGCACACCGCGCGGCTGCGCTACGGCGAGGAGGCCGCCGACCTGGCCATGCAGGCGGGCGACG
The DNA here is from genome assembly GCF_018141105.1 of Saccharopolyspora erythraea. Classification (NCBI taxonomy): domain Bacteria; kingdom Bacillati; phylum Actinomycetota; class Actinomycetes; order Pseudonocardiales; family Pseudonocardiaceae; genus Saccharopolyspora; species Saccharopolyspora erythraea. The sequence goes on from NZ_CP054839.1 coordinate 5,139,828, forward strand.
CCACCACCGCCGTGGAGCTGCGGCTGTCGCTGGTGGCCGAGCCCGCCGTGCCACCGGCCGACGTGAACCGGCTGGTGAGCAGGCTGTGCCAGGACGCGCTCACCGGACTGCACCAGCACGAGGTCACCGCGGAGCTGGAGCGGCTGCTCACCGACACCCGGCTGTCCGAACAGGTGCGCGGCGAGGTGCGGCTGGGCCTCGGGCTGCTGCTGATCCGCCAGGAGGGGGCGCTCGAGCGCGGCCGGGTCGAGGTGCGACTGGCCATCGACGACCTGGGCACCCGGCCCGACCTGGCCCTGCGCGGGATGGCGGTGCTGGCCCTGCCCTACATCGGCATCACGCCGCTGGCCGAGAACATGCGCTGGCTGCAACGGATCGAGCGCGAGCTGGGCGCGGTCCCAAGGGACCTGTCCGGCTTCGCGGTGCTGGCCAACTCGATCGGCGGACGAATGCACGTCGGCGACCCGCTCGCCTGGCAGCAGCTCGCGCGAGTCGACCCGCTTTCCGACGACGTCGGCGAGCAGCGCCACATCGCCCGCCTCTACTGCAACCTCGCCGACTCGTGCTCGTGGACCGGGCACTACGAGCAGGCCGAGCGGTTCATCCGCAACGGGCTGAGCATCGCCGCCCGCTGCGGCGCGCCGTACGTGGTCGGCACCGCCGAGGCGACCAGGATCCGGCTGGACTGGATGGCCGGGCGCCGGGCGGGGCTCCAGGAACGGGCGCGGCAGCTCGCCGAGACCTACCAGCACCTGATGCCGGTGGTCAGCGAACTGCACCTCGTGCTGGGATGGATCGATGCCGCGCACGGGAACTGGGACGGTGCGGCCGAGCACTTCGCCCGCACCGGGCTGCCGGATCCGGGCAACTCCATCGCACCGGTGATGCTCGCGGCCTTCGGCGGTGTGGTGAGCGTCCGGCTGGCCCAGGACGACGTCGTGGAGGCGTGCCGGCAGGCCGACCGCGGGCTGGAGGTCTTCCGCCACAAGGGCGTGTGGGCGTGGGCCGGGGAGCTGGTGCCGGAAGCCGTCGAGGCGTACTGCGCGGCGGGCAGGACCGCCGACGCGGAGAAGGTGACCGAGGAACTGGCCGCCGGTCTGTCCTTTCTGGACGCTCCGCTGGCCGAGGCGGCGCTGCTGGAATGCCGGGCCCGGATCGCCGTGCACCGGAGACGGCCGTCGTCCGCGGCCCAGGATTTCCACCGCGCAGGGCGGGAATACGAGCGGTTGGGCGTGCCCTACCGCGCGCTGCGGATGGCCGAGCTGGCTGCCCGCCGCGCACCTGGCGGACCGGAGTGCATGGGCGAGCTGGCCGACCGCTACGCCGAGCTGGGTGCGACCCGCGACGCGGCCCGGTGCCGCCACCTGTTGCGCAGCCACGGCGCCACGACGCCGTCGCGGCGGGGCAGGCGCGGTTACGGCAACGAGCTCTCGCCGCGCGAGCAGGACGTCGCACGGCTGCTGGCCGGGGGCCGCACGAACCGGGAGATCGCCGAGGCCCTCTTCCTGTCGCGGCGCACGGTGGAGCAGCACGTCGCACGCGTGCTGCGCAAGCTCGGCGCCGCCTCGCGCACCGAGCTCCAACGGCGCTGAGCGCCTGTCTTCGAGCTTCGAAGCGGCGCAACCGCTCACCCGGCCTCGCGACCGGTGAGGTTCTTGCCCACGCCCGCCGCCGGTGCCAGGCGGACCCGGCACCGGCGGTGTGCCTCAGAGCAGGTCGAGCGGCAGGTCCGCGTGGCCGACGAGCTGGTCGGCGACGTCGCCCACGACCGGCAGTTCGGCCGGCGCGGGCAGGGTGCTCGCCACGTCCTCGACCGGCAGCGCGCCGGTCAGGTCGTCGGTCGGCAGGTGCTCGACCAGGTCGCCGGCGATCTGGCCGGGCTCCAGGTCGAGACCGCTCAGGTCGCCGGGAACCGAGGCCGCCGACGGCTCGAACTCCTCGACGTCACCGACGGCGTTGCCGGCGGCCGCGACGTTGGCGACCTCGTTGCCGCTGAGGACGTCGTGCACGCTGACGAGGTTGTGCGAGTCGTTCTGCTCGATCTCGATGTCGACGTCCGGACGGGGGTCCGGCGGCGGAGTCGGTCCGGGCGGAGGCGTGGGGCTGGGAAGCAAGTCCTCTTCCTCTCGGTATCGCAGGTGTGCGGGATGTGCGTCCGACCGACGACATCCGGCGGACCCGGCGCGAGCGGCGCGGCCCCGGGTGGGTGCTGCCGCTGGTGGCAGCACCGCGCGGCGGCGTGCCTGCCGTCAGCCCGTCGGCGGTCGGTCGTTCCGAGGACGGCCGGGGTTCCGGCCGGTCACCGGCCTGGGTCAGGACCGGTCACCGCGAGGGGGGCGGCATGCGACCGGGGTCCGGGAGCCGCCCGCGAGCGGCCCGGACGATCCCGCTGCGCTCGGCCGGCTCCGGATCGTTCCTCGGGGGCGACGACGGGAACCGGCCAATGCCGGATGACGGCACCTTTTCCCTTCTCCAACACGGAAAGTCAGAAAAGTGTGCCGTTTCCCACCGTCGTGATCACTCTATCGGGTTGAGCACGTAACGAACATGGTCCGCTACCCCTAGTCATTGACTTTCTCTGTTAGGGGCATCCTTGCGGGGCGCCATGGGGGATGCCGCCCGGTGTCGTCCGGATGCTCACCAGGTGTCCACGCAGGGCCTGCGGCCTCCGACCGGCGCCGAGGGCTCCTCCCCCGTCAGCAGGGCGGCGATCCAGCGGCGGGACTCGGCCGGGTCGATCACGTCGTCGATCTCGAACGCCGAAGCCACGTTCGTGGCCTGCCCACGCTCGTACTCAGCGGCGACCATCTCCTCGAACCTGCGCTGCCGCCGCGCCGGGTCGGCGATGGCCTCCAGCTCCTTGCGGTAGCCCAGCCGCACCGCGCCTTCCAGTCCCATCGGTCCGAACTCCCCGGTGGGCCAGGCGATCGTGAAGCGCGGCTCCCGGAACCCGCCCGCTGCCATCGCCTGCGCGCCGAGTCCGTAGCCCTTGCGCAACACGATCACCCCAAACGGTACCGACATCGCGGCCGCGTTGACGAACATCCGGCTGACGTGCCGGACCGTCGCGGTGCGCTCGGCGTCCGGGCCGACCATGAAACCGGGGGTGTCGCACAGCGAGAGCACCGGCAGGCCGAAAGCGTCGCAGAGCTGGAGGAAGCGCGCGATCTTGTCCGCAGCGGGCGAGTCGATGGCGCCGCCCAGGTGCGCGGGGTTGTTGGCGATCAGGCCCAGCGGCCTGCCCTCCACCCGCACCAGCGCGGTGACCGCGCCGTGCCCGAAGTCGCGCCGGAGCTCCAGCACCGAGTCCACATCCGCCAGATCCTCGATCAATGCGCGGACGTCGTAGACGCGCAGCCGGTTCTCCGGGACGGCGTGGCGAAGCCTGCGCTGGTCCGGAGCCTCCCACCGCGACACCGCGCCCTGGAAGTAGGACAGGTACTTCTTGGCCAGCCCAACGGCGTCGGCGTCGTCGCGGGCCAACAGGTCGATGACGCCGTTGGCGCGCTGGACCTCGGTCGGCCCGACCTCGTCCGGCGCGAACACGCCGAGGCCGCCGCCCTCGATCATCGCCGGGCCGCCCATGCCGATCGACGCCTCCGGCGTGGCGATCACGACGTCGGAGCAGCCGAGCAGCGCGGCGTTGCCCGCGAAGCAGCGTCCGGAGGCGATGCCCACCAACGGCACCACACCGCTGAGCCGCGCGTAGAGGGCGAAGGCTCGGCAGTCCAGTCCGGTGACGCCGCTGCCGTCGGTGTCGCCCGGCCGGCCTCCACCGCCCTCGGCGAAGAGCACCACGGGCAGCCGGGCGCTCTCGGCGAGCTCGAACATGCGGTCCTTCTTGGCGTGCCCGCGCTGGCCCTGCGTCCCGGCCAGCACCAGGTAGTCGTAGGACAACGCGACCACGCGGGCGTGGTCGAAGTCGGCGCCGTTGACAGCGCCCACGCCGGCGACCAGCCCGTCGGCAGGGGTGCGCTCGACCAGGTCCCGCAACGAGCGGCGACGCCGCTGCGCGGCGATCGCGAGCCCGCCGTACTCGACGAAGGTGCCTTCGTCGCACAGGTCGGCGATGTTCTCCCGGGCGGTGCGGCGCCCCCGGTCGTGCCACCGGGCGACGGCGTCGGGGCGTGCCTCGTCGGCCAGCGTCGCCCGCCGCTCCCGCAGCGCCGCGAGGTCCGGGCGCGGCGCGTCGAGATCGACCGCCGCGGTGCCGGACTCGCCGCCGTCCTCGTCCTCGCCCGGCGACAGCAGCGCGACCGGCTGGCCGGCGGTCACCACGTCGTCGACCTTCACCAGCACCTCGGCCACCACACCCGGGGTGGCGGCGCTGACCGGATGCTGCATCTTCATCGCTTCCAGAACGGCGATGACCTCGCCCCCGCGGACCGGCTCTCCCGGCGCCCGGCAGACCTCGACCACGGTCGCCGCCATCGGCGCGGTCACCTCGACCACGTCGTCGCGGCCGGGCAGCGCCACGGATTCGGCGCCCACACCGTCCAGTTCGGACAGCACGTCGTCGACGAACGTGGTGTGCACGGCGCCCGCCCGCACCTCCGGTCGCGCGAGCAGGCTGCGCAGCAGTTCGCGGTTGGTGGCCACGCCCTCGACGCGGAACTCCCCCAGCGCGCGGTGGGCTCTGCCGACGGCGTCGGCGAGCACCGGAGCGGAGTCGCGCGCGACGAGCTTGGCCAGCGTCGAGTCGTAGCGCGGGCTGACCCGGTAGCCGGGGTATCCGCAGCCGTCGACCCGCAGGCCCGGCCCGCCGGGCGGTTCGTAGGCGGTGAGCGTGCCGGTCGCGGGAATCGCCTGGCCTTCGGCGGTCAACCGCTCGGTGTTGAGCCTGGCCTGCACCGCGAATCCGCGCGTGGCGGGCAGTTCTCCCGGCGCAAGACCGAGGTCGGCCAGGCTCGCTCCCGCCGCGACCCGGATCTGCGCGCGGACCAGGTCGATGCCGGTGACCTCCTCGGTCACCGTGTGCTCGACCTGCAGCCGCGGGTTGGCCTCCATGAAGTACCAGCGGGGCACTCCCCCGTCCCCGGCCTCGACCAGGAACTCGAAAGTGCCCAGTCCCCGGTACCCGGCGTGACGCGCGAGCACCGAAGCGGCGTGCGCGAGCGCCTGGCGTACCGGGTCGTGCAGGTCGGGGGCCGGCGCGATCTCCACCAGCTTCTGCCTGCGCCGCTGGAGGCTGCAGTCGCGGTCGCCGAGGACCGCCACGGCACCGCCGGCGTCGGCGAGCACCTGGACCTCGATGTGCCGGGCGCGACGCAGGAACTGCTCCACGAACACCCCGTCGTCGCCGAACGCGGCGCGCGCCTCGGACCGGCAGCGCAGGACGGCCTCGGCCAGGTCCTCGTCCGGGGCGACCACGCGCATTCCGCGTCCACCGCCACCCGCGACAGCCTTGACCACCACCGCCGAGCCGCCGGGCAGGCCGGCGCGGAACTCCTCGGCCTCGCGGGGACCGCTGATCGCCGAGGTCCCCGCCAGCACCGGCACGCCGCAGCGCGTGGCCAGCTCCCTGGCCCGCGTCTTGTCACCGAGCACGTCGAGGGTTTGCGATTCCGGCCCGACCCAGGTCAGCCCGGCTTCGACGCACGCGTGGGCGAAACCCGCGTTCTCGGCCAGGAACCCGTAGCCGGGGTGCACGGCGTCGCAGCCGGTCGAGCGAGCCGCGTCGACGAGGGCGGCCCCGTCGAGGTACCCGGCAGGCCCGGTACCCGGAAGCGGCACCGCGCGGTCTGCCATCCGCACGTGCAGGGCGTCGGCGTCGTCGGCCGCGTGCACCGCGACGGTTCCGACACCGAGTTCCCCGGCGGCCCGGATGACGCGGACCGCCACCTCCGCCCGGTTGGCCACCAGCAGTCCGGCGATCTGCATCTGCACCCTTCCCACTACGGTCGCGCGGTGAGCCGTTCGGCCTCTTCCAGCAACCGTCCTTTTTGGATTTTCCCGGTGGCGGTCATCGGCAGCGCGTCGACCAGCCGCACGACCGGAACCTTGTACGGCGCCATGTTGAGCCGCGCCCACTCCCGCAGCGCGGTCTCGTCCAGCTCCGCTCCGGGCGCGGGCTGCACGAACGCCACCGGCACCTGCCCGCGCTCGGGATCGGTCTTCGGCACGACCGCCGCACCGAGCACGCCGGGATGCCTGGCGAGCAGGCTCTCCACTTCGGACGGGAAGACGCTCATGCCCGACACCTTGATCATCTCCTTGTTGCGGCCGAGGTAGTGCAGGCAACCGTCCTCGTCGACGATCCCGAGGTCGCCGGTGTGCAACCAGCCGCCGCGCAACGCGTGGGCGGTCGCTTCCGGCTGCTCGTAGTAACCGGTGAGCAGCGACGGCGAGCGCACCACGATCTCGCCCGTCGCGCCCAGCGGCAGCGGCTCGCCGGTGACTTCGTCTACCACCATGAACTCCGTTCCGGGAACCGGAAGTCCGCAGAACACCGGAGCGGTGAGCAGGTCGTGGTCGCCCGCCTGGAAACCCTCGGTGATCGAGTCCGCGGTGTGGGTCTCGGTCATCCCATACGAAGCCTCGCGCAGCACGCTTTCCGGTCCGGCCAGCTCCCGCCACCGCTGCCGCAACCGCGGTGTCAGCTTGCGGACGAACGACATCGCGCGCGGCCGGCGCAACGACGACAGGTCGCGGCAGCCGGAGTCGGGGTGGTCCATGAGCTCGACGTAGTTGTCCACCGTGCCCAGGATCGTGGTCACCCGGCGTGCGCTCACCGCTTCCAGCACCGCGCCGGCGTCCCAGCGCGTCAGCAGGACGACGGTGCTCCCGCAGAACAGCGGCACCAGGATTCCGAAGTCCTCCCCCGCGATCCAGAAGATCGGCACGTAGATCAGGAAGACCTCGGGTTCGCCGCCGGTGACGTCGATGCCCGAGGCGGCCGCGGCGGTGGCGGCGGTGTAGATCATGTGGCGCTGCGTGTGCTCGCAGCCCTTGGGCATGCCGGTGGTGCCGCCGGTGTAGTTCAGCGCCGCCAGCGCGTCGAGGTCGGCTTCACGTCCGGGCGCGGGCGGATGCGCGAGCGCCCGAGCCCAACCGCTCGCGACGTCCGATTCGGCGCGCAGCGAAGCGGGCTCCGTACGCACCGGTTCCGGCGGCAGCATGTCGGCCGGCGCGGTGACGAGCACCTCGCGCAGGGCGGTGTCCGGTCGCACCTGTTCGACCAGCGGGAACAGCGCGTCCAGCGACAGCAGGACCGACACGCCCGCGTCCGTCAGCTCGTGGCGCAGCTCGTGCTCGCGGAACATCGGGTTGATCGGGACGTACACCGCGCCCGCGCGCAGGACGCCGAGCATGGCGACCACGAGCTGCGGGCAGTTGGGCAGGAACACCCCGACCCGCTCGCCCGGGACGACCCCGACCGAGCCCAGCCATCCCGTGAACCGCGCGGCGAGCTCGTCCAGTTCGGCGTAGGTGATGCGGCGTCCGTAGAAGTCGTAGGCGACGCGGTCGGGAACCGTGCGCGCCCAGTGGCTCACGTACTCGGTGACCGGCCGCTCCCCGAGCGGGTACTCGACCTCGCGCGGGATGCCCGGCGGCCACACCTCCTGCTGACGCACGCGCAGATCCGCGAGGTAGTCCTCAACAGCGCCCATCCCACCACCCCATTGAGACCGACTAGTCGGTATGCGGGAGGTTAAGTTCGGGGGTCCTGGTGGTCAACCCTCGTCGACCGATCGGCCGTGCGGCCGGCGGCCGACCGCACCTCCTACGCCAGCCGCACCAGCGGCGGCGCCACCGACGACGGATCCAGGCGGGTCGCCGGCTCGCGGGCGCGCCGCGGACGGTCGTCGGCCATGGGCGAGGCGGCGAATTCCAGCGTCGCGACCGCCACCGACATGAGTTGCAGCCGGCCCGAAGCCTGCGGCCGCGTGCGGGGCCCGGACAGCCCGTGCCCGCTGGTTAAGCTCGGGGCGTGGACCTCCTGCACGGCGCCCTCGGCGCGGACGAAGACCAGGCGTTGGAGATCGCGGTCGCGCACGCGTTGCTGCGCGGGGTCAGCCGCGGTGACTCCGGGGCGATCCTGCGGGTGTACCGGCCTACGGCACCGGTCGTGGCGTTCAGCCGCCGGGACTCCCACCTGCCTGGCTTCGACGCGGCGGTCCGCGCCGCTCGCGACGCGGGGTTCCAGCCGCTGGTCCGGCCGCAGGGCGGCCGCGCGGTGGCCTACACCGAGCAGTCGGTCGTGGTCGACCACGTCAGCCCGCACCCGGACTTCCCTGCCGGGCTCAACGACCGGTTCACCGACTACGGGCACTTGTGGGCGGCCGTGCTCCGGGAGCACGGCGTGGACGCCCGGGTCGGTGCGGTGCCGGGCGAGTACTGCCCCGGGGCCTACAGCGTCAACGCCCGCGGCGTGGTGAAGCTGGTCGGCACGGCGCAACGACTGGTGCGGCAGGCGTGGCTGTTCAGCGCTGTGGCGATCTTCGACGGCGCCGAGGTGCTGCGGCCGCTGCTGACCGAGATCTACGCCCACCTCGGTCTGGACTTCGACGGCACCTCGGTGGGCTCGGTGCGCGAGGAGGTGCCCGACCTGGACCTGGAGCGCTTCGAGTCGGCGGTCATCGCCTCCTACGGTGCCCGGATCGAGTTGACCCCCACCGCACTCGACGACGGGGTGGTGAGCGCGGCCCGCGGCCTGGCCGTCGACCACCGGCTCTGAGCACCGAGGTCAGGCGGTACCGCCGCGCTCCCCGCCGATGCGCCGGGTGCGGCGGGTGGCGGGTCCGACAGCCGCCACCCGCCGCGTCCTCACTCGCCGCCGGCGCCTTCGCCGATCTGCTCCCGAACCCAGTCGTGGAATTCGGCGATGTGGTGTTCGCTGGGGACGAAGACTCCGCCGCGTGCGTAGCCGCGGGAGTCCATGGCGAGCTGGCAGCGTTCGCAGGCGTCGAAGTCCTGGCGGTTGACGCGGTCGAACAGCTCCACCGAGTGCGACAGGTCGCGGCCGGAGTCGACGACCTCGGGCAGGTACAGCCAGTCGCACTCGATCAGCGTGCGGTCCGCAGCGACGGGGAACATGCGGTGCAAGATCACGTGGTCGGGCACCAGGTTGATGAACACCTGCGGGCGCACGGTGATCGCGTAGTAGCGCCGGTCCTGCTCGTCGGACACGCCGGGCAGCCGGTCCAGGCCCTGGCTGCCGTCGACGGTGAAGCCCTGCACGTCCTCACCGAACTCCGCGCCGTGGCCGACGTAGTACTGCGCGGCGAAGCCGTCGGCGAACTCCGGTAGCACCTCGGTGAGCTCGGGATGGATCGTGGCGCAGTGGTAGCACTCCATGAAGTTCTCGATGATCTGCTTCCAGTTCGCCTTCACGTCGTAGGTGATGCGCTTGCCCAGCTTCAGCGCGGCGATGTCGTAGGAGTTGATCGCCCCGGCATCACCCAGCCGCGCGGTGACATCCGAGACCACGGTCTCGTCGAACGACGGCGGCTGCTCGGCCAGGCACACCCACGCATACCCCAGCCACTCCCGCACGTGCACCCGGTTGAGCCCGAACTCGGTGCGGTCGATGTCGGGCATGTCGTTGAGGTTGGGCGCGGCGATCAGCTTGCCGTCCAGCCCGTAGGTCCAGGCGTGGTACGGGCACTGGAAAGAACGACGCACCTCGCCCTTGTCTTCGGTGCACAACCGGGCACCCCGGTGACGGCAGATGTTGAGAAACGCATTGATCCCGCCGTCCCGGCCGCGGGCGATCAACACGCTCTCCCGCCCGACCTGCACCGTGCGGAACGCACCGGGCTTGTCCAGATCATCACAGCGCACCGCACAAAACCACTGCGCCTCCAAAATCCGCGACTGCTCAAGAGAAAAAATCGCCGGGTCGGTGTAGTACTGGCCGGGCAACGTCGCCATCAGGCTCTGCGGCGATCCGGTCGTGGTCATGACAGCAACCTCACAGGGGTCGTACGGGTGGGTTGTGCGGAGCGGCCCGGCGACATCACCGGGCCGCGACGGTGGCGGTCGGTTCGGTGCGGGTCACCGCGGAGGCGACCCATGCCGCTTCAGCGGCGGATGCGGGCCATCTCCGGGTCGAACAGCGGTTCCTCGGCGACGGTCGCGGGCAGCCGCTCGGCGAAGTACTCGACGTCCACCCGCGTGCCGGGCGCGGCGGCGTCCGCGGGCAGCCACGCGTAGGCGATCGAGCGGCCGATGGTGTAGCCGAAGGCCGCGCTGGTGACGTAGCCGACCGAGCCGTCGGCGGTGTGCACCGGCTCCTTGCCCATCACCACGTGTTCGGGCTGGTCCATCAGCAGCGGCACCAGCCGCCGCCGCGGCTGCTCGGCCGCCGCCTCCACCAGCGCGGAGCGGCCGACGAAGTCGGCCTTGTCCATCCGGACGGCGAACCCGACACCGGCTTCGAAGGGGTTGTGCTCGGTGGTCATGTCGGTTCCCCAGGACCGGTAGCCCTTCTCCAGCCGCAGGCTGTTGAACGCGCTGCGGCCTCCCGCCGTGACACCGAGCTCCTGCCCGGCCTCCCACAGCGCGTCCCACAGCCGCAGGCCAACGTCGGAGTCGGCGTAGATCTCCCAGCCCAGCTCGCCCACGTAGGACACCCGCATCGCGGTGACCGGCACCCCGGCGATCCGGGCGTGCTTGGCCTTGAAGAAGCCGAAGCCCTTGTGCGAGAAGTCGTCGCGGCTCAGCGGCTGCACCAGGTCGCGGGCCAGCGGCCCCCAGACCCCGACGCAGCACGTCCCGGCGGTGATGTCGCGGACCACGACCGAGCCGTCGGCCGGGACGTGGCGCAGGAACCAGTCCAGGTCGAGGTTGCCGTTGACGCCGATCTGGAAGCGGTCGCGCTCCAGCCGCGCCACGGTCAGGTCGCTGCGCACCCCGCCCGCCTCGTCGAGCAGTAGCGTGTAGCGGACGGTGCCCGGCTTGACCGCCATCTGGTTGGTGGTCATGTGCTGGAGGAAGTCCAGCGCGCCCCGACCTGAGATCTCCAGCCGCTTCAACGGGGTCATGTCGTAGAGCGCGACCTTCCCACGCGTCGCGTGGGCCTCGGCCGCGGCCGCCGGCGACCAGTACCGCGACGCCCACGCGCCCCGTTCCGGCACCTCGAGCCCTTCGGCCGCTTCGGCGTTGGCGTCGTACCAGTGCGGGCGCTCCCAGCCGTGGGCCTCCAGGAAGTACGCGCCCAGATCCCGCTGCCGCGGGTAGAACGGGCTCACCCGCAGCCGGCGGGGCCGTTCCGCCGGCTGCAGCGGGTGCAGCACGTCATAGACCTCGACGAACGCCTGCGAGGCGCGCTCGTGCACGTAGTCGGTGTCGAGTTGCACCTGCTCGAAGCGGTGCACGTCGCACTCGTGGACGTCGGTGTCGGGCTGCCCGTCGACCAGCCACTGCGCCAGCGCCCGCGCCACGCCCGCGGAGTGCGTCACCCACACCGCCTCGGCCAGCCAGAATCCGGGCAGCTCGCGGGACTCGCCCATCAGCGGCATGCCGTCGGTGGTGAACGACATGATCCCGTTGAAGCCCTCCTCGACCTTGGTGTCCTGCAACGCGGGCAGCAGGTCGAGGGCGTCCTGCCAGGACGGCTCGAAGTCCTCCGCGGTGAACTCCAGCATCGAGGGCATGACCTGCGCGGCGGCGGAGCTCGGCACCTCGGCGAGGTCCACCGGCATCGGGCGGTGCGCGTAGGAGCCGATCCCGATGCGGTCGACGTGCTCGCGGAAGTACAGGTCGGCGTCCTGGTGGCGCAGGATCGGCCGGGAGAGCTCGTCGCGTTCGTCGTTGAGGCCGGCGAGTTCGGCGAGCTGCGTGGTCTTCGCGTACTGGTGCGCCATCGGCAGCAACGGCACGTCCACACCCGCCATCCGGCCGATCCGCGGGCCCCACAGCCCCGCCGCCGACACCACGACGTCGGCGGGCAGCACCCCCTGGTCGGTGACCACGCTGCTCACCCGTCCGCCACGCTGCTCGATGCCGACGACCTCGTGGTGGGCCAGGAACACCGCTCCCCTGGCGATCGCGCGCCGGGCCTGCGCCTCGCACGCACGCAGAGCCTTCGCCAGCCCGTCGCCCGGGGTGTGGAAGCCGCCGAGGACCCGCTCGCGGTCGATCGTCGGCCACAGCTCCGCGCACTCGAGCGGGTCCAGCAGCCGCGAGCCGATGCCCCACGAGGTCGCCAGGCCGTGCCTGCGCTGCAGGTCGGCCCACCGCTCGAAGGTGGTCGCCAGCTCCAGACCTCCGACGGGCAGGAAGCACGGCGCCCCGTCGAGGTCCATGCCGCGGAACTTGCGCACCGTGTAGTCGGCGAACTCGGTCAGGGCCTTGGATCCGTTGGTGCGGAACACCAGGCCGGGCGCGTGCGAGCTGGAACCGCCGGTGGCGAACAGCGGCCCCTTCTCGACGACCGTCACGTCGGTCCAGCCGCGTTCGGTGAGCTCGTCGGCCAGCGAACATCCGACGATGCCGGCACCGATGACGACCACTCGGGGTGTGGCGGGAGATGTCACCAGCGTTGGTCCTTTCTCCAGAGGCGGGGTGGCGCCGGGCTCAGTGCCCCCGGGCGATCCAGTCCGGCAGGTTCGGGGATTCGGCGCCGATGGTCGTGGTGGGCCCGTGTCCGGTGTGCACGACGGTGCTCCCGTCCAGGTCCAGCAGGCGCGAGGTGATCGAGCGGATGATCGTGGTGAAGTCGGAGTACGAGCGGCCGGTGGCGCCCGGGCCGCCCTGGAACAGGGTGTCGCCGGAGAACAGCCAGCCCTGCTCGGCGGCGTGCAGGCAGACGCTTCCCCAGGTGTGGCCCGGGGTGTGCAGGACCTGCAGGTCGGTGCCTGCCACGGTCAGCAGCTCGCCGTCGGCGATCGTCCAGTCCGGCGGCCGCTCGGCGTGAACCTGCTGCCACAGCTCGAGGTCGTCGGCGTGCAGCAGCACCGGGGCACCGACCTTGTCGGCCAGCGCGACGGCACCGTTGATGTGGTCGTTGTGGCCGTGAGTGCACACGACGGCGGTGACCTTGCGCTCGCCGACGGCGTCCAGCACCAGGTCCGGGTCGTGCGCCGGGTCGACGACCAGGACCTCGCGGTCGTCACCGACCAGCCAGACGTTGTTGTCGACCGCGAACGTGCCGCCGTCGAGGGCGAAGACTCCGGAGGTCACGACCTTCTCCACGCGGGCGGTCATCAGAGGACCACCACCGAGCGCAGCACCTCGCCGCGGTGCATCTTCTCGAAGGACTTCTCCACCTCGTCGAGCGCGATCCGCTCGGTGACGAACGCGCCGAGGTCGATGCGGCCCTGCTGGCTGAGCTCCACCAGCTCCGGGAAGTCGCGGCCGGGCAGGCAGTCGCCGTACCAGGACGACCTGACCGCTCCCCCGCGCGCGAAGACGTCGATCAGCGGCAGGTCCAGGGTCATCTCCGGGGTCGGCACGCCCACCAGCACGACCGTGCCCGCCAGGTCGCGGGCGTAGAAGGCCTGCTTGAACGTCTCGGGGCGGCCGACCGCGTCGATCACGACGTCGGCACCGAACCCGCCGGTCAGCTCCCGGACCGCCTCCACCGGGTCGGCGTGGCGGGCGTTGACCAGGTGGGTCGCGCCGAAGGCCTCGGCCCAGTCCAGCTTCTTCGAGTCGAGGTCGACGGCGATGATCCGGCGTGCACCGGCCAGTTCCGCGCCCACGACCGCCGCGCTGCCGACGCCGCCGCAGCCGATCACCGCGACCGTGTCGCCGCGGCGCACGGGGGCGGTGTTGACCGCGGCGCCGATTCCGGCCATCACGCCGCAGCCCAGCAGCCCGGCCACCGCCGGGTCGGCCTCGGCGTCGACCTTCGTGCACTGCCCCGCGGCGACCAGGGTCTTCTCGGCGAAGGCGCCGATGCCCAGCGCCGGCGAGAGCGGCGTGCCGTCGGCCAGCGTCATCGGCCGGCGGGCGTTGTGGGTGTCGAAGCAGTACTGTGGCTTGCCGCGGCGGCAGGCCCGGCACTGACCGCACACGGCCCGCCAGTTCAGGACGACGAAGTCCCCGGGCGCGACCTCGGTGACCCCCTCGCCGACGGCCTCGACCACGCCGGCGGCCTCGTGCCCGAGCAGGTAGGGGAACTCGTCCCCGATCCCGCCCTCGCGGTAGTGCAGATCGGTGTGGCAGACCCCGCAGGCCTGCACGGCCACCAGGGCCTCGCCCGGGCCGGGGTCGGGGACCAGGACGTCGAGCACCTCGACCGGTGCGCCCACCTCGCGCGCGACGACGCCGCGGACCTGATGCAGCAAAGGACGCTCTCCTCTCCGGGAGTGTGGAGTTCGGGGATTCGGGCCGGAGGTGGCCCTAACCTGCACAGTTGCGCATTAAGCACCTTGTTGCTTGATGGGAAACAACGATGAGGCCGCACCCCTGCGCTGTCAAGAGCCCCGCGCCGATCAACTCCGGGTTACCGCGACGTAACCCCCCGTGGGTCGCATCGCGTTGCCGGAGAAGGGAATCCGCGCGCGAAACGTTGCGGGCGAACGGCGCGATCCCTCTTGACGACCACCCCGGAGTCATGGAGCCTGTTGCGCATAACGGTTGCTGTTCTCTTATGCGCAACAAACAGGAGGGCTCATGTTCGCCGTCTGCCGTACCGAGGAACTGCCTCCCGGCGAGTCCGCGCGGGTCGTCGCCGACGTTCCCATCGCGGTGTTCAACGCCGATGGCGAGTACTACGCGGTGGATGACACGTGCACGCACCAGGACGCCTCGCTGTCCGAGGGCTTCCTGGAGGGCTGCTTCGTCGAGTGCCCGCTGCACGCGGCGTTCTTCGACCTGCGCACCGGCATGCCGACCTGCCTGCCGGCCAAGCGCCCGGTGCGCACCCACGCCGTGACCGTCGACAACGGCGTCATCTACGTCGACGTCACGCCCCGCCGGACCGCGGGCCAGGACGCCGCTCTGGAACAGGAAAGCGTCGCATGAGGACGATCACCGTGGTGGGAGGGTCGCTGGGCGGGTACTCGGCGGCCCAGCAGCTGCGCGCGCAGGGCTTCGACGGCAGGCTCGTCGTCGTCGGCACCGAGGTCCACCTGCCCTACGACCGGCCGCCGCTGTCGAAAGACTTCCTCAAGGGCCAGATCGGCACCGCCGACCTCGCGCTCGGCGAGCAGCAGGACTTCGACGAGCTCGAAGCCGAATGGCGGCTGGGCGAATTCGCGGCGCGCCTGCGGCCCGCCGACGCGGGCATCGAGCTCTACAGCGGGGAGCAGATCGGCACCGACGGCGTCGTGATCGCCACCGGGGCCTCGACCCGGGTGCTGCCCGGCAGCGCCGGCGTCGGCGGCGTGCACACCCTGCGCACGCTCGAGGACGCCCAGGCACTGCGCGAGGAGCTGACCACCGGACGCCCGAACGTGGTGGTCATCGGTGCCGGGTTCATCGGCGCCGAGGTCGCTTCCTCCTGCGCCGCGCTCGGGCTGGACGTGACCATCGTCGAGGCCGCCGAACTCCCGCTGGCCCGCGTGCTCGGCACGCGCCTGGCCTCCGCGTGCGCGGCACTGCACAGCGAGCACGGC
The DNA here is from genome assembly GCF_018141105.1 of Saccharopolyspora erythraea. Classification (NCBI taxonomy): domain Bacteria; kingdom Bacillati; phylum Actinomycetota; class Actinomycetes; order Pseudonocardiales; family Pseudonocardiaceae; genus Saccharopolyspora; species Saccharopolyspora erythraea. Next base: position 5,155,334 of record NZ_CP054839.1, read on the forward strand.
GTGGCGGTCCGCTTCGGGGCCGGGGTCGAAGAGCTGCGCTCGGCCGCGGGCCACGTGGTCGGCGTGCGACTGGCCACCGGCGAGGAACTGCCCGCCGACGTGGTGGTCGCCGGCATCGGGGTCCAGCCCAACACCGGCTGGCTGAGCGGTTCGGGCCTGAGCCTGCACGACGGCGTGCTCTGCGACTCCGGTGGCGTGACCGACCTGTCCAACGTCGTCGCCGTCGGCGACGTGGCCCGCGTCTTCCGGCCCGACCTCGGCAGGAACGTGCGCACCGAGCACTGGGCCACCGCCAACGGCCAGCCGCGGATCGCGGTGCGCAACCTGCTGGACGGCATCACCAACGAACAGCACACCGACATGCCCTACTTCTGGTCCGACCAGTACGGGGTCCGCATCCAGTTCGCGGGCTTCGTCCACCCCGAGGACGACGTGCGCATCATCGACGGAGACATCGAGGACCGCTGCTTCCTGGCCCAGTACGAGCGCGACGGGCGACCCGTGGGCGTCCTGGCGTTCAACCACCCCCGCGGCTTCGGCCGCGCCCGCCGCCAGCTGTCCAGGCCCACCCTGGACGTGGCGACCTCGTAGGACGCCCGCGGGCCGAGCTCCCCGCCTGCCGTCGATCTCGCAGGGCGCGCAACGACTTCCGCGGGGACCAGGGCGCCGCCACTCGCACTTCCTCCACACGCCGCCGGGAACGGTTCCCGGCGGCGTGTGGTGCCCGGACGTGTTTCAGATGTGGCATGCGCAGTGGGTCGCCTGGCGGAACCTCAGCCGCCTTCTCGCTCCGGGATCTCCGACTGACGTATAGCCCGCTTGCGGCTCGTCCTAGAACGGGTACTGCTGGATGCTGCCCTGGATGGTGACCCACTGGGTCTCGGTGAACGCCTCGACGTTGGCCGCGGCGCCGCCGATGCGGCCGCCGTTGCCGGAGTCGCGCACGCCCCCGAAGGGGATGTGGGGCTGGTCGCCGACGGTCTGGTCGTTGACGTGCACCAGCCCGCTGGGGATCTGCTTGGCGACCTCCCACGCCCGCATCGCGTCGGCGCCGAGCACGCTCAGCGACAGGCCGTACTCGGAGTCGGCGGCGATCTCCACCGCCTCCTCGACAGTCCGGTAGCGCAACACCGGCGCGACCGGCCCGAAGATCTCCTCGGCGAAGGCGGGCGTGTCCCGGCGGACCTGGTCCAGGACGGTCGGCCGGTAGAAGAGCTCCTCGTAGGTACCGCCGGCCACGACCCGCGCACCGGCCTCGGCGCTCGCCGTGACCAGGCGGTGGATGTTGTCGCGCTGCCCCTCGTCGATGATCGGGCCCAGCGCGACCTCGGCGGTGTGCGGGTCGCCGACCGGCAGGGCGCGAGCCTTCTCGGCGAGGGCGGCCACGTAGTCGTCGGCGATCGACTCGTGGACCAGGTGCCGTCCGGCGGCCATGCAGATCTGGCCCTGGTGCAGGTAGGCGCCCCACGCGGCGGCGGAGGCCGCGGCGGCCACGTCGGCGTCGGGCAGGACGATCAGCGCGTTGTTGCCGCCCAGTTCGAGGTGCGTGCGCTTGAGGTGGGTCGCCGCGGCCTCGGCGACCTTGCGCCCGGCTCCGGTGGAGCCGGTGAAGGCGATCACCCGGGTGTGCTTGTTCGCCACCAGCGCGGCACCGGCGTCGGCGCCACCCGGCAGCACCTGGAACACCCCCTCCGGGACGCCCGCCGCCGCGAAGACCTCCGCGAGCGCCGCGCCGCCGCACACCGCGGTGCGCGTGTCGGGCTTGAGCACCACGGAGTTGCCCAGCGCGAGCGCGGGCGCCACCGCGCGGATGGACAGGATCAGCGGGAAGTTGAACGGCGCGATCACGCCCACCACACCCGCGGCCACCCGCCTGCTGAAGCTCAGGCGCCCGTCGGCGGCGGGCAGCAGGTCACCGCTGGGGTGCGAGGGCAGTGCCGCGGCCTCGTAGCACTCGGTCGCGGCGGTGCGCAGCTCGAGGTCGGCCTTCGCGCCGATCGAGCCCGCCTCGCGCACCAGCCAGGTCCGCAGCTCCGGCGCGTGCTCCTCGAAGAGCCGACCGGCGCGCCGCAGGATCGCCGCGCGCTCCTCGAACGGCGTGCGCTCCCACTCCCGCTGCGCGGCGGCGGCCCGCGCGCACGCGGTGTCGACGTCGGCGGGCGTGGCGGTGCCCACCTGGCCGAGCGACTTGCCGGTCGCGGGTTCGGTCACCTGCGACGGCGCACCGCCCGCGGTGCTCCACCGTCCGGTGAAGATCTTGTTCTCCCAGACCTCGGGGTCGACGAACGCCATGCGGGACCTCTCCTCCGGCACGATCAGGTTCTGCGGGTACTTCGCTTCCGCGGCGGGGTTCACCCGGCGCGGTCAGGACGCGTTCACCCCGGCGACCGGCTCGGACCGCGGCGCGGTCCGGAACTTCTTGCCCGCCACGAGGGCGACCGCGACCGCCCCGATGACTCCGGGCACCGCCACCGCGATGAAGTTCTGCTGGAACGGCAGCTCCATCGCCAGCAGCGCGCCGCCGAGGGTCGGCCCGCCGATGGCGCCGATGCGTCCGACCCCGGCCGCCCAGCCGACGCCGGTCGAGCGGACGTGCGCCGGGTAGTACTCGACGGCGAAGGCGTGGATGATCGCCAGCACGCCGATGGTCGCGGCACCGGCCACGAACAGCAAGAGGTTGAGCACCACGGCGTTCGGGTCGAACGACAGCCCGACCAGCGACACCGAGGCGAGGACGAAGTACACCACCAGCGTGCCGCGGTAGGTCCAGCGGTCGGCGAGCCACCCGCCGACCACGGCGCCGATCATGCCGCCGAGGTTGAGCACCACCAGGTTCCACAGCGCCGAGCCCAGCGGGTAGCCGGCGGTCTGCATCAGCTTGGGCAGCCAGGTGTTGAGCCCGTAGCTGAGCAGCATGCACATCGCGAAGAAGACCCAGATCAGCACGTTGTTGAGCGCGTTGCCGCCGGTGAACAGCTGGGAGAGCCGGACCTTGCCCGCCGCAGGGCGCTGGTCGGCCACGACGTCGCCGAGGTCACCGGTGGGCTCGACCTTGCGCAGCACCGCCAGCAGCCGCTCGCGGTCGCCGTTGACGGCCAGGTACTCCGGCGACTCGGGCAGGTGGCGCAGCAGGACGGGCACGAGCAGCAGCGGCGCGCCCGCGATGTAGAAGACACCGCGCCAGGTCCACAGCGGCTCGATGTAGATGGCGAAGACCGCCGCCGCGATCCCGCCGACGGAGTAGAAGCACGACACCAGCGTCACGAACAGCGCCTTCGACCGCTGCGGCGCCAGTTCCCCGGTCAGGGCGATGAAGTTGGGCACCAACGCACCCAGCGCCACGCCCACGACCAGCCTGAGCACGCCGAGCTGCACCGGTCCGGTGGCGAAGGCGCACGCGAGCGAGGCTGCGCTGGCCACGGTGACACAGCTGATCATCAGCGGCCTGCGCCCGTGGGTGTCGGCCAGCGGCGCGATGAACATGCCGCCGACGAGCATCCCGACCAGGGCGGCCGAGCCGAGGGTCCCGGCGGTGACCGGGTCCATGTTCCACTCGTCCATCAGGTGGCTGATGACGGTGCCGTAGGAGACCATGTCGTAGCCGTCGACGATCATGAGCAGCGAGCACATGACCAGGACGCCGATGTGGAAGCCGTTCAACCGGGCCTTGCCGACCACGGATGTGACGGTCTGCTGGGACACTGGGATTTCCTTCTGCTGTCGCGGCTTCTTGTTGACGGGTAGCGGACCCGGCCGGGTCCGGGGTCTGTTGCCGGTGCCGGTCAGGGTTCGGTGAGCTCGGTCTCGACCTCGATGAGGGTCGGCCGGCCCGCACCGAGTGCGTCCTTGAACGCGGTCGCGAAGTCCGCGGCGGTGCGCACCGAGGTGGCCTCCACCCCGTAGCCGCCCGCGATCCGCACGAAGTCGATGCCGGGCACGTCCATGCCGGGCGTCCCGCCCGCGTCGAGGACCTTGGCGAACCAGCGCAGTGCCCCGTAGGTGCCGTTCTTGAGGATCACGACGATCACCGGGATCCGGTAGTGCGCGGCGGTCCACAGCGCGGTGATGCCGTAGTTCGCCGAGCCGTCACCGATCAGCCCGACGACCTGGCGCTCCGGGTGCGCGAGCTGGGCGCCGACCGCGGCGGGCAGGCCGAAGCCGAGCCCGCCGGCGGCGGGGAAGAAGTAGCTGCCCTGGCGGGTGAGGTCCATCTGCGACCAGAAGGCGCCGGTGGTGGCGGTGGACTCCTTGACGTAGACGGCGTCCTCGGGCGCGATGTCGCGCAGGGTCGCGAACAGCTCCGCCGGGTGGACCGCGTCGCTCGAGCCGCCCACGCTCGGGAAGTCCGGCAACGGCGGCAGCGCGGGCCGGCCGGCGTCGGCGGCCTCGTCGGCCAGCCTGGACAGCGCGTCGGCGATGTCGCAGACCAGCGCCTCCCCCATCGGGGCCCGCGCGGCCTCGCCTGGGTCGCTGGTCAGGTGGATCAGGCGGGCGCCATCGGGCAGGTACTCGCCGGGGACGTACTGGTGGTAGCGGAACACCGGGGCGCCCGCGACGAGGACGAGGTCGTGTCCGTCGAGCGCGTCGGTCACGCCCTGGACCGCCGCCGGCAGCACTCCCCGGAACGAGCGGTGGCGGGTCGGGAACGGGCACCGCGACGGCGAGGGCGCCACCCACACCGGGGCCTTGAGCTTGTCGGCGAGCCGGACCGCGTGGTCGTTGGCGTGCTGGGCGTCGACGTCGGGCCCCAGCACCAGCACCGGGTTGCGCGCCGAGTCGACCGCCTGCACCAGGTCGGCGAGTTGCTCGGAGCTCAGCGACCCGGCGGACGTGGTGCTGCGGCGCAGCAGGTGGCCTGCCTCCGGCGGGGCCTCGTGGTCCCAGTCGTCGTAGGGCACCGACACGTAGACCGGGCCCTTGGCAGGCAGGTTGGCGATGTGGATGGCCTGGCTGATGGTGCGCGGCACGTCCCGCGCGCACGACGGCTCGGCGCTCCACTTGACCAGCGGCCTGGGCAGCGACGCGGCCTCGACGTTGGCGAGCATGACCTCCTGGCCGATCGTCGAGCGCACCTGCTGGCCCGCGGTGACGACCAGCGGGCTGTGCGAGTACACCGAGTTGGTCAGCGCCCCCAGGGCGTTGCCGGTACCGGCGGCGGCGTGCAGGTTGACCAGGGCCGATCCCCCGCCGGCCAGGGCGTGGCCGTCGGCCATGGCCAGCACGGCGCCCTCGTGCAGGCCCAGCACGTAGCGGAAGTCCTCGGGCATCCCGGCCAGAAACGGCAGCTCGTTGGAGCCCGGGTTGCCGAAGATCGTGGTCAACCCGTGCGACCGCAGCAGGTCGTAGGTCGCTGTCCGCACGTCGGCCATCTGGCTCGCCTTCCCCCGAACGGGCCCGTGACCCTGTGGGCCGCCATGACGACCGGAAGGCTCACGAGCGCTCTCGTATCGGGGAGCCACCCTATGCAGACAGGCAACATAACTCTAATGAATGATGTTGATGCGGGTATAGGCACTGTCTATCCTCCAGGGATGACCGACGTGGACCTGAACCTCATGCGGACGTTCGTGCTGCTCTACGAGACGCGGAGCGTCACGCGGACCGCCGAGGCGATGTTCGTCACCCAGCCGTCGGTCAGCCACGCGCTGCGGCGCCTGCGCAGGCAGGTCAACGACGAGCTGTTCGTCCGATCGCCGGACGGGCTGACGCCGACCGAGGTGGCCGACCGGATGTACCCCAGCCTGTCCCAGGCGTTGGAGGTGGTGACCGAGACCTTCTCCGGCGCGACCGACTTCGATCCGGCGAGCTCCGCGCGCACGTTCCGGATCTGCGCCACCGACCTCGGCGAGATCAGCCTGCTGCCGTCGGTGCTGGCCCAGCTGGAACGGCAGGCTCCGCGGTGCAGTGTCGAGGTCACGCCGCTGGACTTCGCCGACGCCGCGCGCAACCTGCGGCAGGGGCGCAGCGACGCGGTGATCTGCACCCCGCGCATCGACGCGCCCGACCTGCAACGCGACGCGCTGTTCCGGGAGAACTACGTCGGGCTCCGCGCCCGCGAGCACCCCAGGATCGGCGAGCACCCGACGCTCGGCGAGTACCTGGCCGAACGCCACATCGTCGTGCACGCCGCGGCCGGGCACATCGACGCCGACCAGGAGCTGAACCGGCTGGGCCACCGCCGCGACGTCGCGGTCCGGGTGCCGCACTTCGCCGTGCTGCCCGAGCTGCTGGCCCAGACCGGGTTCCTGTCGGTGGTGCCCAGCCGGGTCGCGGGGCTGTTCACCCGCTCGTCGGCGGTCCGCACCTTCGCGCTGCCGCTGGATCTCCCGGTCGTCGAGGTCTCGCTTTACACCTACCAGCGCGCACTGCCCGCGCCGGGCATCGAATGGCTGCGGGAGCTCATCGTGCGGACGTTGCGCGACCAGCCCCCGTCGAACGACTGAGGGCTTCGGGAGTTCCAGGACGGGCGAAGGCGCCCGGGACCGGTTTCAGGCCGACCGCGCGGGCAGCGGCAGCGGAAGCGCGGGCAGGCCGTCGATGCTGGTGCCGTTGTACTCCTTCGCCTCGCAGTAGGCGGCGAACTCCTCGTCGGTCTTGCGTCCGAAGTGGTCGGAGTGCAGCGTGCGCTCCTCGCGGTAGTCCATGAACGGGACGGCGAAACCGCAGCTGTCGCTGATCCGCTCGGCCCGGACCACGACGATCGCGCGCAGGCCGGGAGCGTCCGCATCGCCGAACCGCGCGACCAGCTCCGCCCACCTGGGATCGTCGCGGAACACCGGTTCGCCGTGCCCGTGCACCCGCAGCACCTTCGGCGGGCCCTCGAAAGCGCACCACATCAGCGTGATCCGGCCGTTCTCCCGCAGGTGCGCGAGCGTTTCGGCATGGCTGCCGCCGAAGTCCAGGTAGGCGAGCTCGTGTTCGCCCAGCAGCGCGAGCGAACCCGCGCGGCCCTTGGGCGAGATGTTGACGTGGCCGTCCCCGGAGAGCGGTGCCGACGCGACGAAGAAGACCTGCTGCGCCTCGATGAACGCGCGCAGGCGGTCGTCGATCCGGGCGTACACCTTCCCCATGACACCATCCTCCGCGTCCACGTTTCGCGACAATTCCCTCGAACGCACGACGATGATAGGACTTCGCACCCGCCCTTCCAACCGACATTTCGCCGAAAGATCCAGGGAAATTCCGCGCGAAACACACAATTCTCCGCGCTGGGGAGGAGAATCGCCTCCCGGCAGCCGGAGCAACCGGGAGGCGGTCGGCGGAAACGTCAGCCCCGCGCCGACACCCGCAGCAGGACGACGCCGTGCGCGGGGACCTCGGCCCGGATCTCACCGTCGGTCGTGGAGTCCTCGTGCGCCCAGAGATCGCGCACCTGGTACCCGGGCGCCTCGGGCAACCCGGCCTCGCGCGCGGTCGTCCGGATGCCCGCGTGCCGCTCGCCCCGGTTGAACAGCGCGACGGCCCTGGACCCGTCGGCCATGCTCTTGACCCACACCTCGCGGTCGCCGTGGTCGCGGACCGGGACGCCCTGCGCACCCGCCGGGTCCTGGTCGACCGCGACGACCTCCCGGTTGGTCAGGATGTCGCGGATCCCGTCCGGCATCCGCGTGACGTTGTTGCCCGCGATGAGCGGCGAGGCCATCATCGCCCACATGCTCAGGTGCGCACGCGCCTCGGTGTCGGTGAGCCCCTTGAAACCCTCGACGTCGTACACGCCGACCTCGAGCATGTCGGGGTCGTTCCAGTGACCGGGACGCGCCTGCGCGGCGAGCCCTCGGTTGACCTCGACGATGTTGACCACGCCCATCGGGTACTCGTTCTCGTTGCCGGAGTCCCACACCGGCTTGATGTCCTCGGTGGTGCGCCACATGTTCGCGACGGGCGACCAGTCGTGGGTCGCACCGTTCTTGTCCGGGTGGTAGCTGTTGGAGTTGATGCTGTAGACGATCGGCCTGCCGGTCGCGGCAAGCGCGTCGCGCATCTTGGTGAAGGCCGCGATCTGGTCCTCGAGGGTGCCCTCCGGCGAGCACCAGTCGTATTTGAGGTAGTCCACTCCCCACTCGGCGAAGGTCCGCGCGTCCTGCTCCTCGTGTCCGAGGCTGCCGGTCGCGCCCGGGTAGGTGCCGCCGCGCTGCGCGCACGTCTTCTCGGTCGGGACCTGGTAGATACCGAACTTCAGGCCGCGCGAGTGCACGTAGTCGGCCAGCGCCCTGATGCCGCCCGGGAACCGCTCCGGGTTGGCCCGCAGGTTGCCCTGCGGATCGCGCTGCGGGTCGAACCAGCAGTCGTCGACCACGACGTACTGGTATCCGGCGTCTCGCATGCCGGAGCCGACCAGCGCGTCGGCGGTGTCGCGGATCAGCCGCTCGTCGATGTCACATCCGAAGGAGTTCCACGAGTTCCAGCCCATGGGAGGAGTGCCGGCCACCCCGTCCTGGGCGGTGGGCACAGCCGGCGGACCGGCCGCCGCCGTCACGGGCGCCATCGCGGCCCCGACCGCGACGGTGACACCTACCGCGGCTGTCGCGAGCCGAGCCCGCCGCTTCGCAGACTTCATCGTCTCTCCTCGATGTTTCGTCCCGTCCAGCGAGATCCCGGTGACATGGGGGCGATCCCGTGGCCACCGGCAGGGCTATGATTACGACACACAATCACACGAGAGTCAACATCGAGTTCTCAAACTCGGTCTCCCCGAGAACTGCCCGGCAGATCGACCTGCAAGCTCAACCTCCGGGGCCCACCCACGTCGGCCAGCGCCTCACGGTACGCCTGCCACCAGCAGAAACGACTCAAATATGGCGCCAGGTAAACCGTTTTTCCCATACTGGGCGACTGCGACACGAAGCCGCAATCCAGACGAGCCCTACATGATCACGCGGCGCCAACACGGACAACCAAGCCAAACATCGCGATGTTTGATTCTGTTGATTCTGATATGTCCACTGAGGATGGATCATCGAACCGGACCCGCGGAACACAGCAATGCGGGCACCGGTCGCGCGTTTCGTGCGCACGACCGGTGCCCGCACCGGGATCGAGGAGGAGCCTGGACGCCGCCCGTCACTGCGGGGGCTGCTGCCCCTGCGGGGGCTGCTGCCCCTGCGGCTGCTGGGGAGCCTGGCTGAACATCTTGCACTCCTGCGCCTGCTGCGCGGCGGCGTTCAGCTGCGGGTTCTGGTTGAACTGCGCGATGGCGCCGTTCATGTTGAGCTGCTTGCCCTTGTCGAGCTCGTGCTGGACCTCGGTCATCCCGGCCTGGAACCGCTGCTTGTCGGACGGGTCGGCCTGCTGCGCCTTGTCCTGCGCGGTCCGCAGGATGTCGCGGACCTGGACGAAGCCCTGCTCGAAGCTGTCGTTGAGCTGGTCGGAGCCCTGGATCGGCCCCGGCCCCATCTCCTGCAACCCGCGCAGCGTGTCGTCGGCGGCACGCGCGGAGTGGTCGATCTGGTTGACCACCGACTGCTTGAAGGCGCTGGTGTTGCTCTTGTCGGGCCCGGGCTGGTTCTGCTGCGCGGCGGTGAACCCGCCGACCACCCCGCACAGCTTGCCCACCCACGCCACGCCCTCCGGGCTCGGCGCCGCGGCCTGCGGCTTCGGCTCGGGCTGCTGCGCCCCGGGACCGGTGCCCTGCGCACAGCCGGCGAGGACCAGCGGCACGGCGGTGAGCACCGCCGCGGACGTCGTACGGAACTTCATGCGCACTCCTGGGTACGGCTCGGAGTTTTCACCATGTCCGGCCCTCGACTCTCCCTCACCCGGCCGCCGGTGCGCGACCCCGGGGGCCTTCGCCCGGAGAAATCCCTGGGCACGGCACCGGAGCCGGTGAACCACCGCTCGATCGTGGTGCTCCCCAGTGGACGCCGGGGCCGCCGTCCCACGTATCGTGTCGTCGTGACGACCGACGCGGTGGCCGAAGACGAGGCGTTCGTCAGCGAGCTGACCGGACGCGGCGCCCAGCCGAGGCAGCTCATCGTGACCGTCTACGGCCTCTACGCCCGCGAGTCGGGCGGCTGGCTCTCGGTCGCCGCCCTGGTGCGGCTGCTCGGCGACCTCGGCGTGGACGAGCCCGCCGTGCGGTCGTCGATCTCCCGGCTCAAGCGCCGCGGCATCCTCGTGGCCAGCAGGCAGGGCGGTGCGGCCGGCTACGTGTTGTCCGAGCAGGCGCTGGAGATCCTGCGCGAGGGCGACGAGCGGATCTTCAGCCAGGAGCGCGCCACGGCGGCCGACGGCTGGCTGCTGGCGGTGTTCTCGGTGCCCGAGTCGCAGCGGCAGAAGAGGCACGTGCTGCGCACCCAGCTCACCAGGCTGGGCTTCGGCACGGTGGCGCCCGGCGTGTGGATCGCGCCCGCGCACCTGCACGCGGCGACGACCAGCGCGCTGCGCCGTTTCGAGCTCGACTCCTACGCCGAGCTGTTCCACTCCGAGCACGTCGCGTTCGGCGACCTGCGGGAAAAGGTCGCGCAGTGGTGGGACCTGGAGCAGCTCCAGGAGCTCTACGGGAGTTTCGTCGGCGTGCACGAGCCGGTGTTGCGCAGGTGGCAGCGCCGCCGCAGCCGGCGGGAGCGGGAGGCATTCCTCGACTACGTGCGGGTGCTGACCGACTGGCGGCGCCTGCCCTACCTCGACCCCGGCCTGCCCGCCGACCTGCTGCCCGCGGAGTGGAACGGGGCGGTGGCGGCCGAGCTGTTCTTCTCGCTGCGGGCGTCGTTGCAGGAGCAGGCCCACGCCTACGTCGACGAGGTCACCGGGCGGCGCTGACCGCCGCCGTGCCCTTGATCTCCACCAGCGCCTCGGCGTCCCAGAGCCGGTCCACGCCGATGCCGGCCATCGCCGGGTAGTGCGCACCGGCCAGACGCCGCCAGACCTTTCCGATCTCCCGTGCGCTCGCGCGGTAGGAGTCCACGTCGACGATGTAGATGGTGAGCTCGGTGAGGTCTCCGGGCTCGCCCCCGGCCGCCCGCAGCGCGGTGAGCAGATTGGTCAGCGCGCGCTCGAACTGCGCGACGAGCCCGCCCTCGACGATGCGCCCTTCGGCGTCCATGCCCGTCTGCCCGGCGAGGAACACCAAGCGGCAGTCCGCCGCCGCCGTGGCGTGCGAGAAACCCGACGGCCTGGCCAGTTCCGGTGGGTTGATGCGTTCGATGGTCACGACTGGACCGCTCCTCCGTCGACGTTGATCGCCTGCCCGGTGATCGCCGCGCTGAGCACGCAGAGCTCGACGGCGTCGGCGACCTCCTCCACCTCGATCAGCCTGCCGACGGGCTGGCGGCGTCGCAGGATCCGCCGCGCCTCCTCGGCGGTGCGCCCGGTCCGGGCGCTGATGTTGGCGACCGCCTGATCGGTCAGGGGTGTGTCCACGTAGCCCGGGCACACCGCGTTGACGGTGACGCCCGTGCCCGCGAGCTCGACCGCCGCGGACCGGACCAGCCCGAGGACGCCGTGCTTGCTCGCGGTGTAGGCGCTGACGTAGGGGTCGCCACGCTTGGCCGCGATGGAGGCGACCACCACGACCCGTCCCCAGCCGCGCTCGGCCATCGCGGGCGCGGCACGGCGCAGGAAGCGGAACGGAGCGGTCAGGTTGACCTCGATCGCTCGCTGCCAGTCGGCGTCGCTGGTCGCGGCCAGCGGCGCCGAGGTCGCGGTGCCCGCGTTGAGCACCAGCACGTCGACACCGCCCCATTCCTCCTCCACAGCGGCGAAGACGGACTCCATCGCCGTCGCGTCGGTCACGTCGGCGGGCAGTTGCAGGGCCGGGCCCGCGAGACCGGCTGCCGCCGCGCCGAGCTGGTCGGCGCTGCGGGCCGTGATCGCGACGCGGTGGCCGCGCGCCGAGAGCCGGGTGGCGATGGCCCGGCCGATGCCCCGGCCCGCGCCGGTGACCAGGCAGTTGCGTGTCGTCACGGCGGCGATATTACGGAAAATTGACGACCGTGCGCAATACGCCATACGCTGACCGCCGACCGGCCCCGGCGGGAGGAGTGCTCAGGTGCGTATCGCGGTCGTCGGCGGAGGCCCGGGCGGGCTCTACTTCTCCGCGCTGATGAAGCAGCTCGACCCGGCTCACGAGATCACGGTGTGGGAGCGCAACGCCGCCGACGACACCTTCGGCTTCGGTGTGGTCTTCTCCGACGAGACGCTCGGCGGCATCGAGCACGCCGATCCCGTGATCTTCCAGGCCATGCAACGGGAATTCGCCCGCTGGGACGACATCGACGTGCACTACCGAGGCCGGACCCACACCTCCGGCGGGCACGGGTTCGCCGCGATGAGCCGCAAGCGGCTGCTGCGGATCCTGCAACGGCGCTGCGCCGAACTGGGCGTGCGCGCGCACTTCCGCACCGAGGCTCCCGACGTCGAGCGGCTCGCGGCCGAGCACGATGTCGTGGTCGCCTGCGACGGGGCCAACTCGGCGGTGCGTTCCAGGTTCGCCGGCGCTTTCGCCCCGAACGTGGAAACCCGGCGCTGCAAGTACATCTGGCTGGGAACCGACCTGGTCTTCGACGCCTTCCGCTTCGACATCGCGGAAACGCCCTACGGCATCATGCAGCTGCACGGCTACCCGTTCAGCCGCGAGGCGAGCACCTTCATCGTCGAACTGCACGAGGACGTGTGGAAGCGCGCGGGTTTCGCCGACTTCGACGCCACTACCCCGGTCGAACCCGGTGCCAGCGACGAGAAGTCCATCGGGCTGATCAGGGAGCTGTTCGCCGACGTGCTCGACGGCCACTCCGTCGTGGCCAACAACTCCCGGTGGCTGAACTTCCGGACGGTGCGCTGCGAATCATGGCGCCACCGCAACGTGGTGCTGCTCGGCGACGCGGCGCACACCGCGCACTTCTCCATCGGATCCGGTACGAAGCTGGCGATGGAGGACGCGCTCGCGCTCGCCGCGTGCCTGCACCAGCACCCCGGTCGCGACGCCGCTCTCGAGGCGTACGAGCTGGAGCGCCGCCCGGTCGTCACCTCGACCCAGCGCGCCGCGCAGGCGAGCCTGGAGTGGTTCGAGAACATCCGGCAGTACACCCACCAGGACCCGCCGCAGTTCGCGTTCAACCTGCTGACCCGCAGCCGTCGCGTCACCTACGACAACCTGCGGATGCGCGACCCGGAGTTCGTCGCCGGCCTGGACACCTGGTTCGCCCGCGACCACACCGAGGTGCGCCCGCCGATGTTCCAGCCGGTGAAGCTGGGCCCGCTGGAGCTGCCCAACCGCGTGGTCGTCTCGCCCATGGACATGTACCGCGCCACCGACGGCGTGCCGAACGACTTCCACCTGGTGCACCTGGGCAGCAAGGCGATGGGCGGCGCGGGCCTGGTGATGACCGAGATGGTGTGCGTGTCCGGACCCGGCCGCATCACGCCCGGGTGCACCGGCCTGTACTCCCCCGCTCAGGAAGAGGGCTGGCGCCGGGTCGTGGACTTCGTGCACCGCAACAGCCAGGCCAGGATCGGCGTGCAGCTCGGGCACGCCGGACGCAAGGGATCGACGAAGCTGATGTGGGAGGGCATCGACGAACCGCTGCCGGAAGGCGGATGGGAGGTCGTCGGCCCCTCACCGATCCCCTACTCCGAGGTCAACCAGGTTCCGCGCGAGCTGACCGCGGCGGAGCTGGCCGAGATCAGGCAGCAGTTCGTCTCCTGCGCGGATGCCGCCGCGCGCGCCGGTTTCGACGTGCTCGAACTGCACTGCGCGCACGGGTACCTGCTCTCCTCGTTCATCTCACCGCTGTCCAACCAGCGAACCGACGCCTACGGCGGCTCGCTGGCCAACCGGTTGCGCTACCCGCTGGAGGTCTTCGACGCGGTGCGCGAGGTGTGGCCGGCCGACCGGCCGATGACGGTGCGGATCTCGGCCACGGACTGGTTCGAGGGCGGCATCGACGCCGACGACGCGGTGGAGATCGCCCGCGCCTTCGCCGAACACGGCGCGGCGGGCATCGACGTCTCCACCGGTCAGGTGCTCAGGGCCGAGCGACCGGCCTTCGGCCGCAGCTACCAGACCCCCTACGCCGACCGCATCCGCAACGAGGTGGGCCGCGAGCACGGCACCGCGGTGATCGCGGTCGGGGCGATCTCCTCGCACGACGACGTCAACTCGCTGATCCTGGCCGGTCGCGCCGACCTGTGCGCGCTGGGGCGCACGCACCTGCACGACCCGCACTGGACCCTGCACGCCGCCGCCGAGCAGGACTACTCCGGACCGGGCGCGGTGTGGCCCGACCCGTTCCTCGCGGGCAGGCGCAGACCGCAGACCGGACGCACCGAAGACCCCAAGCCGCGCCTGGAGCTGATCCGCTCCGGCGGCACCACGACCGCGCACACCAGATGGGTGCCGGACCAGCGACCGACCGCCCCGTGAGTCTTCTGGGCTTCCATGGCGCCCCGGACACTCACTGGCTTTAAGGGATGGGGAAGCACCGATGAGCACGTTCTCGCTGGACGACGAGCAGCGCGAGTTCGCCGCGTGGGTGCGCGAGATCGGCGCGCGGCGGTTGCGTCCGCTGGCCGAGTCGGGCGCGCCCGGCGCGGTCAACCGCCCGCTGATCAAGGAGATGGGACGGCTCGGCCTGCTGTCTCGCCTGTTCCCCGGCTCCGGTGACGGCCTCGCATCGAGGCAGGCCGCGTCCACCGACCTCTGCCTGCTGCGGGAGAACCTGGCACGCGAGTGCACTGAGGCCGAGACGGCGCTGGCGCTGCAAGGGCTGGGCAGCTATCCGGTCCTGCAGTCCGGCGGCGAGGAGCAGGTGCGGCGCTGGATCCCCGCGGTCGCCGCCGGGGACGCGGTCGCGGCCTTCGCGCTCACCGAGCCGGAAGCAGGCTCGGACGCGGCGGCGCTGGAGCTGGCAGCCGAACCGGACAGCGACGGCTGGCGGCTCAGCGGCGAGAAGATCTGGATCTCCAACGCGCCGGAGGCCGACTTCTACTCGGTCTTCGCCAGGACGACGGCGGCGGCCGGGGCGCGCGGCGTCAGCGCGTTCGTCGTTCCCGCCGACCGCGCCGGACTGTCCGGAGAACACCTGGAGATGCTCAGCGCGCATCCCATCGGGCGCCTCACGTTCGACGGCGTCGCGGTGCGCCGTGACGAACTGCTCGGCGAGCCCGACCGCGGCTTCCGGGTGGCCATGCGCACGCTGGACCTGTTCCGCCCGAGCGTCGGCGCGTTCGCGGTCGGGATGGCGCAGGCCGCGCTCGACGCGGCCGTCGAGCACGCCGGGTCCCGGCAGGCGTTCGGCGGGCCGCTCCGCGACCTGCAGTCGGTGTCGCACACCCTGGCCGAGATGGCGATGCGCACCGAAGCCGCGCGACTTCTCGTCCACTCCGCCGCGGCGGCCTACGACGCGGGCGAGCAGCGCCTCGCCGGTCGCGCCGCCATGGCCAAGCTGCTGGCGACCGAGACCGCGCAGTACGTCGTCGACGCCGCGGTGCAGATCCACGGCGCCCGCGCCCTGCGAAAGGGCAGCCTGCTGGAGCACCTCTACCGCGAGGTGCGCGCACCCCGGATCTACGAGGGGGCCTCGGAGGTCCAGCGGACCATCATCGCCCGGGAGCTCTACCGCTGAGCGCGCGCCGGGCTGGGTGGCTCACCGGGCCCCGGGGCGCAGCGTCCCGCCCGCCAGCGGCGGAGGTCAGCTCAGGACTGCCCACCCACCAGCCCGCCTGCGGCGGCCGGAGGTCAGCGGCCCTGCCAGTCGGGCTTGCGCTTGGCGTTGAACGCGGCGTGGAACTCCCGGTAGTCATCGGTCTTCATCAGCAGCGCCTGGGTCACCGCCTCCAGCTCCAGCGCGCCGGACAGGCTCATGTCCAGCTCCCTGGTCAGCAGCTCCTTCGTCAGGGCGTAGCCCTGGTGCGGCCCGGTGGCCAGGCGGGTGGCGAGCCGGTCCACCGCGGCGTCGAGCTCGTCGTCGGGCACCAGCTCGCTGACCAGCCCGTACCGTTCGGCTTCGGCGGCGGGGATGGTGTCGCCGAGCATGAGCAACTGGGTCGCCCGGCCAAGCCCCACCAGCCGCGGCAGCAGGTAGGCCGACCCCATGTCCGCGCCGGAGAGTCCGACCTTGGTGAACAGGAACGCGAACCTGGCCGACTCCGCCGCGATGCGGAAGTCGGCGGCCAGCGCGATCACCGAACCGGCACCGGCGGCCATGCCGTTGAGAGCGACGACGATCGGGATCGGGCACTCCCGCATGCCCTTGATGACCTCGCCGGTCATCCTGGTGAACTCCAGCAGCTCGTCCGGGCGCATCCGCAGCGTCTCGCCGATGATCTCGTTGACGTCCCCGCCCGAGCAGAACGCCCGGCCCGCCCCGCGCAGCACCAGCACCCTCGTGTCACCCCTGTGCGGGAGCTCGGTCAGCAGGTCACGCAGGTCGGCGTAGGCATCGAAGGTGAGCGCGTTGAGCTTGTCCGGCCGGTCGAAGGTGACCGTGGTGACGCCGTCGGCGCGCTCCAGGCGGAAGTGCTCCCACTCGTCGGTGAACGGGACGGATCCGCGGAACGGGCTCATGCCAGGGACTCCTGCCAGTCTGCGGTGCGGCCCGCGCCGGGCCCGGACCGCGGCAGGCTATCACCTATACATGACCGTCGTCACCGAACCGACATAGCTAGTTTATGTCGCTCCATTGACTGCCGTCATGATTGATGAATACTTGTGGGCATTCCCCACCCGCCGAGGAGGGAGCGCTGCCGATGCGGCTTTCGCCTTCCGCCCACACCGACACCTTCTGCCGGGACAGCCTCCCTCCGCTCGACCAGTGGCCCCGGTTCCGCTTCGACCTGCCCGAACTGGCCTACCCGGACCGGCTGAACTGCGCGGAGGCGCTGCTCGACCAGGCCGTCGAGAAGTGGGGCGAGGACCGCCTCTGCCTCATCACCCCCGGTGAGCGCTGGACCTACGGACAGTTGCGGCGCCGGGCGAACCAGATCGCGCGGGTCCTCACCGAGGACCGCGGACTCGTGCCGGGGAACCGGGTTCTGCTGCGGGGACCGAACAACCCGTGGCTGGTCGCCGCCTGGTTCGGCGTCATCAAGGCCGGGTGCGTCGCGGTGACCACCATGCCGCTGCTGCGCGGGACGGAGATCCGGACGCTGCACGAGCTGACCCGCACCTCGATCGCCCTGTGCGACCACCGGTTCGTCGACGACCTTCACGCGGGGGTTCCCGAACTGCCCGTCCTCGCCTATGGATCCGGCAACGCCGACGACCTGATCCGGCTGTGCGACGGGAAATCCGGCGACTTCACCGCGGTCGAGACGGCCGCCGACGACGTCGCGCTGCTGGCGCCCACGTCGGGTACGACGGGCAAACCCAAGGCCACCATGCACTTCCACCGCGATGTGCTGGCCAATGCCGACACGTTCGCCCGGTACGTCCTCAAGCCGGCCGAGGACGACGTGTTCACCGGCACGCCACCACTGGGATTCACCTTCGGGCTCGGCGGCCTGGTCGTGTTCCCGTTCCGCTTCGGGGCCGCGTCGCTGCTGCTGGAGAAACCCGGTCCCGACGAGCTGGTCACCGCGATCGCCGAACACGGCGCCACTGTGCTGTTCACCGCGCCCACGGCGTACAAGGCGATCCTGGCCACCGGGAAGGCGCCGGCACTGCCGAGCCTGCGGCGCTGCGTGTCGGCCGGGGAGCACCTGCCCGCCGAAGTCTGGGCGGAGTTCCACCGCCAGACGGGCCTGAGGATCATCAACGGCATCGGCGGAACCGAGCTGCTGCACATCTTCATCTCCGCCGCGGACGACGACATCCGCCCCGGCTCGACGGGCAGGGTCGTACCCGGCTTCGAGGCGGTGGTGCTCGACGACGAAGGCTCGCCCGTACCCGACGGCCAACCCGGCCGGCTCGCGGTGTGCGGGCCCACGGGCTGCCGCTACCTGGCCGACCCCCGCCAGCAGGTCTACGTCCAGGGCGGGTGGAACATCACCGGCGACACCTACGTCCGCGACACCGACGGCTACTTCTGGTACCAGGCCCGCAACGACGACATGATCATCTCCGCCGGGTACAACATCGCGGGACCGGAGGTCGAGGAGGCGCTGCTCGCCCACCCCGACGTCGTCGACGCCGCGGTCGTGGGCGCACCCGACGAGCACCGCGGCACCATCGTGATGGCCTTCGTGGTCCTGCGCCCGGGAATCGAGGGGAACGAGCGAACCGCCGAACGGCTGCAGACCTTCGTCAAGAACGCCATCGCACCGTACAAGTACCCGCGCGAGATCGAGTTCGTCGCGGAGCTACCGCGCACGGTCAACGGGAAGCTCCAGCGCTATCTGCTGAGGGAACGCGCACGGGAGCGGGGTTGAGCCGGCTCGACTGCTGATCGTCTCGGCGGCCCACAATGCCACGCACGCCGCGCAACCATTGGTGGGGTGCAGGCCATCAGCGTTCGGGCTCCGCCCGCAGAAGGTCTGGGCGTTGCCGTGCCGCAACACGTGTGCGGTGCCCGACGAATCGGTCCAGCTCCGCCATCCGATCACGCCGTCACCAGCGATCGCCGGCGCGGTGGGGCGCTCTGCGTTCTGGCCCGGCAGTCCGGGCAGGCCGACGGCAGCCTCCATCCGGGCCAGGCTGGCCTGATCTCGACCCCGCAGATCACGCGAACCGAGCATCCCGGCGTTCAGCACCAATCCGCCATCACGGCGTGGACTCGTTCTCCGTACCTGGACGCGCCCCACTTGATCGGCTCCCTGTGATCACCCATGTCCCTACCTTCGTCACCGGGGGTGGCTGGACCCCAGGTCACGGCATGGGGCAGGTTGGTCATCGTGGGTCAGCAGCCGAACGAAGCTCTGCGCCAGGCACGCCTGCACACGCCGTCCAGGCGCGCACCAGGTGAGCCGATGTCGCGCTCCGAACTCGCCTCGGAGGTCTCGGCGTGGCTCTACCGCGAGACCGGCAAGCGCTTCGATCTGGACCCGCACCTGGTGGCCAAGTGGGAACGAGGAGCGGTCCGGCTGCCGACCGCTGCCTACCGATCGGCGCTGCGCGCGGTGCTTGGGGCCAACTCAGACGCCGACCTCGGTTTCTCCGACGCCCCCACAGCCACGGAGACGGCCGAACCCTCACCGACCGGTGTCCCTGAGACACCCGGCGGTGGATACTTCCAGAACTCCCAGGGTCCGTGGGTGGGGGTCGAGTACGTCGACTCATTGCGCTCGGCGGTGGGGCAGTTCGTGAAGTTGGAGGCCCTGCTCGGCGGCGGTGACATCGTGGCGTCGGTGATCCGACGCTTCCGCGATGCCCAGCGGGTGCTCGGTGAGGGCCGCTACCTGCCACAGGTGGAGCGCGATCTGGAGGCTGCCGCTGCAGAACTCGGCGAGTTGGCCGGGTGGATGCTGCATGACGCCGAACGCCACGACGAAGCCCGCCAGATCAACGCCGAAGCCTTGATGCTGGCCCGTGTTGCCGGGGACCTGAAGATGGAATGGTTCATCCTGAGCAACCAAGCGCTGTCCAGCACCCACGCGGGGCGGGACCGGGAGGCGTTGCGGATCTCGGACCGGATGATCGAGACGGATCCACCCGCGAGGGTCCGGGCCCTTTTCGACGTCCGCCGGGCACGTGCCCTCGGCCACCTCGGCGACGGCGCGGCCGCGCTCAAAGCGTTCGACCGCGCGAAGGCCACCTTCGCCGAGGGAGTGACCAGCCGCGACCCCGAGTGGTCGTGGTGGTTCGGCGAAGAGGTGGTCAACGCGCACACGGGGTTGCTCCACGTGTCGCTGGGCGAGCACGGCCGCGCGCTCCCCTACCTGGCCGCAGCAGCAGAGGGCGCGTCGAAGGCGACGAACTACCAGTGGGGAATCCTCATCCACCGCGCGAACCTTCTGGACGGCCTGCTCCGAGCCGGGGATTCCGCCGAGGCCGAGCGGGTCGCGCTGGCCACGGTGCCGCTGGTTGGGCAGGTGAACTCCGGCGGGGCGGAGGGGGTCCTGCGCAGGGCTGCGACCCGCGAAGCCGGGAAACCGTGGCCCTCCACGCTGTCCGATGTCCTCGAACACATGTGGCGGCGGCCGGCTCCATGCGGTTGATCACTCCGAGGTGGCGATCTTCGAAGCGGTGACCCTCTGATGAATAGCCAGAAGTGCCCGAAGGTCAACGGCGGCACTCGATCACTGAAGATCGACGATCGATCCACGGTGGGGCGAGTGCCACCGAAGCGGTGAACGCACACTGGATGCTGTCAACCAGCAGAGTTCGCCAACCCACTACCGCCGGGACCGCGCGGACGTCCTGGCGGTCGGGGTCGCCGTGGCCGGGTCCTCCGGCCACGGGTGCTTCGGGTAGCGGCCGCGCAGTTCCGCACGGACCTGCGGATATCCGTTGCGCCAGAAGGAGTCCAGGTCCGATGTGACCGCCGCCGGACGCCCGGCCGGCGAGAGCAGGTGCAGCACCACCGGCACCCGTCCCTCCGCGATGCGCGGCACGTCGCGCCAGCCGAAGACCTCCTGGAGCTTGACCGGCAGCACCGGCTGCTCCGCCCCGTAGTCGACCCGGATGCGCGAGCCGGAGGGCACCTCGATCCGGTCCGGCGCGAGGTCGTCCACCCCGGCGGCCGACGACCAGGGCACCAGCCGCCGCAACGCGGTGCCCGCAGGCAGGCGCAGCAGGTCGGCGCGGCGCCGGACGCGGGAGAGTTCCGGCTCCAGCCAGTGGTCCGCCGAGGCGAGCAGCGACTCGTCGTCGACGGCGGGCCAGGCATCGCCGAGCGTGGCGTGCAGGAAGCCGAGCCGCTCCCGCAACCGCCGTGCGTCCTCGGACCACTGAAGGAGTTCCAGCCCTTCCGCGCGCAGGCCGTCGAGCACAGCGCGCCGGATCTCGGCCGGTTCGGGATTCTCGATTCCGCGCTCCCGCAAGGTGATCGCGCCGAGCCGTTCGGCGCGGACCGCACGGACATCGCCGTCCACCCAGCCGATCTCGTCGGCAGTGGCCAGCAGCGCAGGGGCCGCGCGGCGGGCGAGCTCCTCGTCGGCGGGGGCGGCGAGCCGGACCGTGCCGGTGGCGCTGCCCGGCGACCGGTCGGCCACCGCGACCGCAAGCCACTCGCAGTGCCCGAGTCCCGAACCCGCAGGCAGTTCCACCGCCGTGCCGGAGGCCATCAGGTACACCGCGGACTCCGGTGACCGCCGCCGCGCGAGTCGTTCCGGCTGAGCCAGGGCCACCACAAGAGCCGCGTCACCTCGGCCAGGGGCCCCGCCGCGGTCCGCCTGCGGCGCGTCACCAAGGCCGGCGGCTGCGCCGCGGTCCTGTACCGCCGCTTTGAGCCTGCCCACCTCGCGACGCCACCGCTCGGTGCCCGGGGCGCCCCGGCGCAGGCGGGACAGCGCCGAGGTCACGTCCGCCTCGGCGGTCAGCGCGTCGTTGTCCAGCAGCGCGACGACCTCGGCGGCGGTCTCCGCGCCCGCCGCCTCCCTGCCGTCGAGCAACGCCCGCGCGAGCCTGGGGTGCAGGCCCAGTTCGGCCATCCGCCGCCCGCGCTCGGTCACCGCGCCGGAGGCGTCCAGCGCGCCGAGGCCGCGCAGGACCTCGCGACCGGCCGCCAGCGCACCGCCCGGCGGCTCGTCCCACCAGCTCAGCGACGACCCGTCAGGCGTTCCCCAGCAGGCCAGTTCCAGCGCGAGCCGGGTCAGCTCGGCGGTGCGGATCTCCGGCTCGGGGTAGGCGGGCAGCGTGCTGTGCTCGTGCTCCGGCCAGCACCGGTACACCGCGCCGGGCCCCTGCCTGCCAGCGCGGCCCGCGCGCTGGTCGGCGACCGCGGCCGACACCCGCACCGTGGCCAGCCCGGCGAGCCCGCGACGGGTGTCCACACGCGACACCCGGGACAGCCCGGAGTCGACGACGGCGCGGACGCCGGGGACCGTCAGGCTCGACTCGGCGACCGCGGTGGCCAGCACGACGCGGCGGCGCGGTCCCTCGCGCAACGCCATGTCCTGCTGCGCGTGCGGGAGCCTGCCGTGCAGCGCCAGCACGTCCACATCGGACTCCCCGGACAGATGGCCCGCGACGCGGCGGATCTCGCCTGCGCCGGGCAGGAACGCCAGCACGTCGCCGTCCTGTTCGGCCAGCGCGGTTCGCACGGCCCGCGCTACGCACGCGTCGATCCGCTCTCCCCGGCTGGGCGGCAGGTAGCGGGTCGACACCGGGTAGGTCCGGGCATGCGCCTCGAGCACCGGGGCGCCACCGAGCAGCTCCGCCGCGCGTCCCGCGGCCACGGTGGCCGAGGTCGCCAGGACCCGCAGGTCCGGACGCAGCCCCTCCCGCGCGTCCAGCAGCAACGCAAGCAGCAGGTCGGCGTCGAGGTGGCGCTCGTGGCACTCGTCGAGCATCACCACGTCGACCCCGGCCAGCTCGGGATCGGACTGCAGGCGGCGCACCAGCAGACCCGAGGTCACCACCTCGACGACCGTCCCGGGGCCACGCCGCCGCTCACCGCGCACCGAGTGGCCCACGCGGCCCCCGACCTCCTCGCCGAGCAGGCTCGCCATCCGCCGCGCCGCCGCGCGGGTGGCCAGCCTGCGCGGCTCGGCCACCACGACGCGCAGGCCGCGTTCGGCCAGCGCCAGCGGCACCAGGGTGGTCTTGCCGGTGCCCGGCGGCGCCACCAGCACCGCCGTGCCGCGCTCCATCAGGGCACCGGTGACCTCGTCGAGGACGGCGCGCACCGGGAGATCGGGAAACTCGAACATAGCGCTGCCATCCTGCCACCCGCCTGGCCCGCGCCCGGCCGGGCGCGGTGCGCGTGAAGCGGCGCCGCACCTGTCAGCCGGGTGCGGCGCCGTTCGGGAAGGGGTTTCGGGGAGCGCGGTCAGCGACCGAGGTCCGGCGGATCATCCGACGAGGTCGCGCGGGTCGGCCACCGAGGCAGGGCGGGGTCAGCGACCGAAGTCCTGCGTCCAGTACCAGCCGTTGGGCTCGACGCCGACACCGATCGTCTTGAGGGAGCAGTTCAGGATGTTCGCCTTGTGCCCGGGGGACTTCATCCAGGCGTCCATCACCTGCTCGGCGGTCTGCTGGCCCATGGCGATGTTCTCCGCGGCAGGCGACGGGTAGCCGGCCCTGGTGATGCGCTGGGAGAACGTCGAGCCGTCCTGCGAGGTGTGGTCGAAGTAGGAGCGGTTGGCCATGTCGGTGCTGTGGGCCTGGGCGGCGTCGGCCAGCCGGGAGTCGGCCTTGACCGCCGCGCAGCCGGCACCGGCGCGGGCCTGGTTGACGAGCTCGACGACGCGCCCCTCGGCGGAGGGGTCGGCCGAGGCCGCCGGGGAGAGCGCCAGGGCGCCGCCGGAGGAGAGCAGGGCGGCCGCAGCGCTGATCGTGATTACGGAGCGTTGAAACTTGGAGCGAGTCACGGCGAGCAAGCTACCCATTCGTGTCGTGATCGAACCGTTATAGATGCGCTAAGTCACAACCACGTTCACCATGAGTGATGGAACCGCGACCGCCTGCCGTTCGGCTTCCACGTTCGAGTGAGGGATGCATCGCAAGGAGGACGGGTTTCCGGCAGCCGGCGACGAGAAAGTCGAGGGGCAGACGTTGTGGATGAGGCCCAAGCGGCCCGTGCGGTAGCGGCGCCGGTGAGGGATCGCGCCTCGCTCAGCAGGGGCGCAACCACGCGGCCCCCGCACCCGCAGCGCGCCGGGACACGCACGTCCGCGCCGGCCGAACGGTCCCAGCCAGCCGGTGATCTCCGGCCTCGCCGGTCAGCTACAGACCGGCGAGGCCCGGTCACGTAGCGGTAGCGACAAGGTCGAGCCCCCCGCGGCGAGCCATCGCAGCGCCGCACCGGCTCTACTCAGCAGCGACGCCACTGGCCTTCTTCAGCGGCGCAGGACCGCCGTCCACACCCGGACGCCGAACAGGGCGTCGATCTCCTCACCGTCCAGGCACGACCGGAGACCGTCGGTGATCTCGCGACGCAGGTCGTGCGCGGTGACGGCTCCTGACCGGACGGCCGCGGCGGCGTTGCTCTGGCTGAGCAGGTAGTCGGCCAGCTCCGACCGGCTCATGCGGACCCGGAACCGGTCCTCGGCATCCAGGGCGTCACTGAAACCCGCGTCCGCCGCTGCGGCGGTGTCGAGGTGATGACGTGGTGGCGCCGGATGGCGGGCGAGGTAGGAGTCCCGGAACCACCGGGTGAACGCGGGCCGCCCGGCCAGGCGACCGGTGAAGAAGTCGCTGTAGACGGCCAGTGCCGCACCGTCGTCGAGGACGCGGGCGAGTTCGGGCAGCACGCGGGCCTGGTCGAACCAGTGGAACGCCGCGCCCGCGGTCACCAGGTCCGCGCACGCGTCGCGGAGCGGAATCCGCTCGGCACCCGACACGACGTACTGCACGCCGGGATATCGTTGCGCCGCGCGCAACATCGCCGGTGCGACGTCCAGCGCCACGACCCGGTCGGCCACGTCCCGCAGCGCACGCGTCGAAAGCCCGGTACCGCAGCCCAGGTCGACGGCGGTGCCTGCGCGCTCGATCCTCAACTGGCGCATGGCCAGCCGCAATGCCGTGCGGTGGTAGTACGGACGACCGCGCGCGTAACGGCGTGCAGCTGCATCGCTGTCGAAGGGATTGGCCACCAGCTGATCCAGCGAACCGCCGATCTGTCGTTCTTCGCGCATGGACCTGCCTCCCCCCGCGTGGCGCCTGCTCGCAACCTACCCCGCCTCACGGTGCCGAGCGCCCCGCCAGAACGGATCTTCAGGCCACGAAACCCTTGCGCTTGGCGGCGAGTTCGGCCAGCACCTCCGACGTCCCGCCGCCGATGCCGAGGATGCGCATGTCCCGGTACTGGCGCTCGACCTCGGACTCCCGCATGTATCCGGCGCCGCCGTGCAGTTGCACGGCCTGGTCGACGACCCACGTGCCCGCCTCGACCGCGGTGTTCTTGGCGAAGCAGACCTCGGCCACCACGTCGTCGCCCGCGAGGTGCCGGCGCGCCACGTCGTGCACGTAGCTGCGCGCGACGTCCACCTTCCGCGCCATCTCCACCAGCGTGTGGCGGACCAGTTGCCGGGAGATCAGCGGCCTGCCGAAGGTCTCGCGCATCCGGCACCACGACACCGTCAGGTCGAGCGCGCGCTGGGCGCCCGCGTAGGCCTGGACGGCGAGCATGATGCGCTCGGTCAGGAAGTGCTGCGCGATCTGGACGAAGCCGGAGTCCTGCGCGCCGACCAGGTTCGCCGCGGGCACCCGGCAGTCCACGAAGGACAGTTCCGCGGTGTCCGAGCACTGCCAGCCCATCTTGTCGAGCCGGCGCGAGACCTCGAAGCCCGGCGTACCCCGCTCGACCACCAGCAGCGAGATGCCGTGCGCGCCGGGACCGCCGGTGCGGACCGCGGTGGTGACGAAGTCCGCGCGGCAACCGGAGGTGATGAACGTCTTCGCACCGTTGACGACGAAGTGGTCCCCGTCGCGCTCGGCGGTGGTGCGCAGCCCCGCCACGTCGGAGCCGCCGCCGGGTTCGGTCACCGCCAGCGCGCCGATGGCCTCGCCCGCCAGCGTCGGCCGGACCCAGCGGCCAACCTGCGCCGCATCGCCCGCCGCGACGATGTGCGGCAGCGCGATCCCGCAGGTCAGCAACGACGCGAAGAGCCCGCCCGAACCGCCCGCGTAGTGCATCTCCTCGCCGAGCACGATGGTGTCGACGATGTCACCGCCGCCACCGCCGGCCTCTTCCGGGAACGCCACGCCGAGCAGGCCGATCTCACCCGCCTTGCGGTGCAGCCACCGGGGCAGCTCCCCGTCGCGCTCCCAGCCGTCCTGGTGCGGCAGGACCTCGGCCTCCACGAAGCGGCGCACGGTCCGTCGCAGCTCCTCCCGCTCGGGAGCGCGGAACGGGTCGGTCACAACAGCACCTCCGGGAATCCGGGTCCGCGCGGGGCTTTTCCGCGTGCGGCGAGGACGAGCGTCATGCGCCGGGCCGGCCCCCGGCGTCCGGTGAACCCGCGGCCTCACGGCCCCGTCCCGGCGGACCGGCGAAGGCCTGCGCGATGCCCAGCCACTGGCGGGCCTGCTCCCCCGTGGCCGTCAGCGCGGTGTCGGAGGGATGCCTGCGCTGGGTCACGACCAGGCAGAAGTCCAGTGCCGGGCCGCGCACCACCTGCGCCGCGTCCTCGGGTCCCCAGCCCCACCGCTCGCCGCCCGGCCCAATCAGCTCCACCCGGAACTCCTCGGCGGGCGGCCGGATTCCGTTCACCGCGTAGGCGAAGTCACGAGTTCGCACGCCGAGCATCGCGATGTGGCGCAACCTGTCGGTGGGTTCGCGCCGCGCTCCCAGCGCGTCGGCGACGTCCTGGCCGTGGGCCCAGGTCTCCATCAGCCGTGCGGTCACCATCGACGGGACTCCCATCGGCGGGCCGAACCACGGCAGGCGCGTGCCGCCGGGGCAGGCCGCCAGCAGCACCGCCAGTTCCGCTTGCCCGGAACGCCAGCGCGCGAGCAGCGCGGCGGGGTCCTCCCGCGCGCCGCGCGCCGCCGCGTCGTCCACCTCGCGCGCGAGCTCGGCCGCGTTCTCCAGCGCGGCCTGGAAAGCCTCCGGATCGCGCACGGCCAGCACGGCCTGCTCGTCGGTCCACGCCAGGTGCGCGACCTGGTGCGCGATCGTCCATCCCGGTGCGGGTGTCGCCCGACGCCACTCGGCGGGATCGAGCCCCGCCACCAGGGCGTCGAAGTCGGCGGTCTCGGCGCGCAGGTCGGCGAGCAGCCGCTCGGTCAGGTCGGACCCGGACGAAACGCGTTCCCGCCGCTCACCGCTGTGCATGCGCTCATCGTGGCACCGGCGCCGAACCAAAAGCAAGCAGTCATGATTGCTTTTTTAATGGACGCAGAAGAGGCCGCCGGCCGAACCGGCCGGCGGCCTCCCATGGTGACCGGTGCCGAGCGCGGGGCTCAGTGGTGCCAGGAAGCCTTGATCACGGGGTGGCCGTCGAAGTGGCCGCCCCAGCACATCAGGCGGCCACCCTCGAACTTGATCGGAGCGCCACCGCTGAGGACGCAGTCCCACCCCCTCACCGCGAATCCGGCGTGGGCGGGCCCGGCGGCGACCGCCAGGCCAGCCGCGGCGATGGCCCCGGCGACGATGATCCTCTTCACAGTGCGCATGTGTGCTCGCCCTTCCCGTTTGAACATCACGGAACTGCTGTGCCACGAGCAGGGTTGATGATGTTGCACCCGCTCGCATGCCGGGGCGCTCTGCTGTGTGTCATCCCTGCAGGGTGAGCCCTGTTTTCGTCACCCTCAGCGCACACACGAGCAGCCGAGGATCACGAACGAGGTTGCGGGGCAACGCATGAGGTGCGGTCCCATCGCGGCACGACACCGGAAAGTGGCCGCCGGCAGTCCGGCCTCAGCACGATCGTGGAAGCGGCACCGGACCTCGACGACATGGCGGCACCGGGCACCGGAAGCCGTTCGGGCACCGGCCGCGGCGGTTTCCTAGGATTCCGGCGGAGGACGTTGGCCGAACCGCCTCCACCACGAGCGACGAAGGAGCGAGATCGATGATCTTCATCACCGCGAGGTTCCGGGTGCTGTCCGAGCACGCCGACCGCTGGCCCGAGATCGCGGGCGACTTCACCCGCGCGACCCGCGCCGAGGCCGGCTGCCTGTGGTTCGACTGGTCCCGCAGCATCGAGAACCCCGACGAGTACGTGCTCGTCGAGGCGTTCCGCGACGACGAGGCGGGGGCCGAGCACGTGCAGTCCGACCACTTCAAGCAGGCGCAGCAGACCCTGCCGCAGTACCTGGCCGAGACGCCGCGGGTGATCAACACGACGATCCCGCAGCAGGACTGGTCGGTGCTCGGCGAGATGACCGTGCCCGAGCGGGGCTGACCCGTCCCTCGCGCGCTCCGCCCGTGGTGCCCGCCCGGGCCCCACGGCGGTCGCCGCGCCCATCCGCAGGAGGCCCCGGCGGGCCACCACCACCCCGGGCCGATCGGACCACGGCCGCCCGAGTGATCGATCCCACCAAACCACTGTGGACAGCACCACTGTGGACTTCTCGCGCCGCCCACTCTCATAGTGCTACTCCGCGAACTTCTAGCCCGTTCGGACTAACGTCAGTCCGCCGGAAGGCCCATCAAGTGCGCGTTCGGACAAGGGCGTGATCTGCGACCGCTGCCCTTGACAGCCCGGGCGGCCTGCTGCAAACGTCTTCGCGAGTTTCTCACCGCGACGGCGGACAGGAAGCCGGTGCGACTCCGGCACGGTCCCGCCACTGTGAATGGGGAGCCACCGCCACCGCGCCACTGCCGTGCAACCGGTGGGAAGGCTGGCGGAAGGCGACGATCCATGAGTCAGGAGACTGGCGCCGTCGTGCCGATTCGTACGGGGTCGCGGAGCCCCGGAGGAGGTACCGAGGTGCTGCTGCACTGCACGCACGTCACCGGCCGACACCGCCGCCGTGGCGTCTCCACCGCTCGAGGCACGACGCGTCCACGTGCGTCGTCCGGAGGAACCACGCCTTCCAGGGCGTGATCCCCTCCTTCGTCCGCCCGTCGGCGGATTTCCACCCGACTCCGGATCTCTCACACGTGGAGACACCCGTGCCTGCTGGCATCGCATCCCCTGCTCGCGCGCCCGAACACGCCGCGCTGACCGCGCTGATCGACCGGGCCCGCGCCGACGACGAACGGCGCGCGGCCGACCTGCGAACCGAGCAGGCCCGGATCTCGGTCGCTTTCCTGACCGTCCAAAGTGCACAACACGCCGGAAGGCGCTCGGGCTACGCCAACTTCGTGCTGAGCGTGCGGGTAGGCAACGCGGTCGGTTCCTGCGCCGTCGAAGCCGGCGAGGCGGATTCGCTCGACGTGGGCGATCTCGCCGGCCGCACCGTCACCGAGCTGCTCGGGCACCGCCAGGCGCCGGTCCGGGTCGCCGTGCTCGACGCCTACCTGGCCTGGCTGCAACCGCACTCCCAGCACCCGAGGTCCAGCCTCGTGCACGTCCCTGCCGGTACCTCGCTGGAGAAGTCGGTGGCCAGGGCCCGCGCGGTGGCCGACCTGGTGCCCGTGCGGCCGGGCGGCGCGGTCGCGGTGATCGGGGTGGTGAACTCGCTGCTCGCCGCGCTCGGCGAACGCGGCGCGCACCGCGTCCCGTGTGACCTGCGCGGCGGGACGACCGAGTGGGGCGAGCCGGTCACGACCGACCACCGCGAGGCGATCTCCCGCGCCGACGCGGTGCTCGCCTCGGGGATGGTCCTGGGCAACGGGACCTTCGACGAGATCTCCGCGCTGTGCCGGGAACGCGGGCTTGCGCTGGTCGTGTTCGCCCAGACCGGGAGCGCGGTGTTGCGGGAGCTGGTCGGCACCCACGTGCACGCGCTGTCGGCCGAGCCCTACCCGTTCTTCTGGCTCACCGGCGACGGCACCGACATCCACACCTACGTGGCCCAGGGCGGTGATGCGACGTGCTGACCGCTCGAGCCGACGTGCGCGGCGGGGCCAGGTGCGCCTCGGTCCTGGACCTCATCGGCGACACCCCGGTCCTGCGGGTCGACACGCCGCTGCCTCACCCCCACCCCGGTTTCTGGGCGAAGCTGGAGGGTTTCGCGCCGGGCGGGATGAAGGCCAGGGCCGCGCTGTCGCTGCTGCGGGGCGCCCGGCGCCGGGGCGAGCTGCGCCCGGGTGGCGCGGTGGTCGAGTCGACCAGCGGCACGCTGGGCATCGGGCTCGCCTGCGTCGGCACCGCGCTGGGACATCCGGTCGTGATCGTCGCCGACCGCGAGCTCGACGGGATGACCGCGGCACTCCTGCGCGCCCACGGCGCCCGGGTCGAGATCGTGACCGAACCGCATCCGGTCGGCGGATGGCAGCGCGCCCGCCGCGAACGCGTGGCGCGACTGCTCGCCGAACTCCCCGGCGCCTACTGGCCCGACCAGTACAACAACCCCGACAACCCGGCCGGGTACCGCGGTCTGGGCGAGGAACTGGTGCAGCAGTTCGACCAGCTGGACGCGGTGGTGTGCAGCGTCGGCACCGGCGGGCACAGCGCGGGGATAGCGCCGGTCGTGCGCGCGCGGTGGCCGCACGTGCGCATCGTCGGGGTGGACTCGGTCGGCTCCACGGTGTTCGGCCAGGACGCCGCGCGGCGGCTGATGCGCGGGCTGGGCAGCAGCATCCACCCGGGCAACGTCGACTACGACATCTTCGACGAAGTGCACTGGATCGGACCGGCCGAAGCCGCCGACTCCTGCCGCAGGCTCGCCGCCGGGGCGTTCGTCACCGGCGGCTGGAGCACCGGAGCGGTGGCGATGGCCGCCGCGTGGTGCGCCCGGGAGCTGGGCTCGGACCGGGTCTGCGGGGTCTTCCCCGACGGGCCGCACCGCTACTGGCAGTCGATCTACGCCGACGACTACCTCGCCGAGCACCACCTGGGCGCCCCGGTCACCGAACCGCTCGACGACGCCGGACCGCACTCGGCCCTCGGCTGGGTGCGCACCGGCAAGGTCGTCGACCCCTGTTCCCTGCGCTCCGCCGAGGGGCTGCCCTGCACCGTGTGCGGAGAGGAGGACGCGCTGTGAACACCAGCGAGTTCCGGCGGCTCTCGCCCGCCTCCAAGCTGCTGGTGGTCAACCAGTTCGGCATCAACGTGGGCTTCTACATGCTCATGCCGTTCCTGGCCGCCTACATGAGCCACAACCTCGGCTACGGCGCCGCGGTGGTCGGCCTGGTGCTGGGCGTGCGCAACCTGAGCCAGCAGGGGATGTTCCTGCTCGGTGGCACCGCCGCCGACCGGCTCGGCTGCCGGCCGATGATCATCACCGGCTGCGCGCTGCGGGTGCTGGCCTTCGGGCTGTTCAGCGTGCTGACCTCGCTGCCCGGGCTGTTCGCGGCGGCCATGCTCACCGGGCTGGCGGGCGCGCTGTTCAACCCCGCCGTGCGCACCTACCTGATGCACGAGGCGGGAGAACGGCGCGCCGAGACCTTCGCCGTGTTCAACGTGTTCGCCCACGCGGGCACGCTCGTCGGTCCGCTGCTGGGCGCCGCGCTGCTGCGGGTCGACTTCCGGCTGATCGCGGTCGTGGCGTGCGTCGCGTTCGCGGTGCTGACGATCGCGCAGGCCGTCGTGCTCCCCCACCGCGAGGTCGAGCCCCAGCGCCAGAGCGTGCTGGGCAGCTGGCGCACCGTCGTGGCCAACCGCAGGTTCCTGGCGTTCACGCTGGCGCTGTCGGCGTACTTCGGGCTCTACAACCAGCTCTACCTCTCGCTGCCGCTGGAGGCGCAGCGCGTCTCCGGGCTGAGCGAGGCGGTAGCGGTGGTCTTCGCGGTCTCCACGCTGATCGGCGTCCTCGGCCAGGTGCGCATCACGCGGTGGTGCAGGCAGAGGTGGAGCGCGGGCCGCTCGGTCGCCATCGGGCTGACGTGCATGGGCGTTTCCTTCGTGCCGGTGATGCTGACCGGTCCGCTGCTGCCGGTGCGGGCGAGCGGCGAGCTCGACTGGGCCGCGACCGCCGCTGTGTGCGTGCCGGTGCTGCTGACCACCGCGCTGTTCACCGTCGGGATGGCGATCACCAACCCGTTCGCGATGGAACTGCTGCCGCTGGTGGGCAGCGAGCGGCTGGCGGGGACCTACTACGGCTTCTACTACCTCGTCTCCAGCGTGGTCGCGGCCGGGGTCGGCTGGCTGGCCGGGGCGCTGCTCGACCTCACCGGCGAGACGGCGCTGGCCTGGTCGCCGTGGCTGGCGCTGCTCGTGGTCGGGCTGGCCGGCGGCGCGGGTGCGGCGCTGATGGAACGACGCGGCCTGCTCGGCCGCACCGAGCGGGCCGAACCGGTGCCCGCGACGACCCGGGAGGGGACGGCGTAGTGCTTCGCTTCGATCGACGGACCGCGCTCAAGGCCGCGCTCGGCGCGGTCGCCGCCGCGCCGCTGGCCGCCTGCGGTGCGGCGGGCGCGCCTGACGGGCGGTTGCGGGTGGCGTTCCCCACCGCCGGGGCCAAGGAGACGCTCGACCCGCACACCAGCTCCCTGTTCGTCGACCAGGCGCGGGCGAAGGCGCTGTTCGACACGCTCGTCGGCTACGCCGACGACATGAGCCCGGTACCGCGCCTGGCCGAGTCGTGGGAGCCCGACGCCACCGGCACCCGGTGGTCGGTCCGGCTGCGCGCCGCCCGGTTCCACGACAACCGGCCCGTCACCGCCGACGACGTGCTCTACAGCTACCGCCGTGTCGCCGACCCGGCCACGGGCTCGCCCGCGGCGCGGCAGTTCGCCGGGGTCGACTTCGGTGCGAGCCGCGTGCGCTCGGCCACCGAGCTGGAACTGGTGCTGCGGGAGCCGAACTTCGAGTTCCCCTCGGCCTGGGGCGCTCCCGCCACCGAGATCGTGCCCGCGGGCACGACCGGATTCTCCGCGCCGGTCGGCTCCGGGCCCTTCCGGTTCAAGTCGTTCCAGCCCGGCGGCTCGACCGTCCTCGCCCGCTTCGACGGGTACTGGGAGGGTGCGCCGACTCCGCCCGAGCTGGAGTTCGTGCCGGTCAACGAGGAGAGCGCGCGGGTTGCGGCGCTGCTGTCCGGCCAGGTGCACTACGCCCACGACGTCAGCGCGAACTCGGCCACGCTGCTGGGGCGCGACTCGCGCACCCGCGTGCTCGCCGCGACCGGCGGGACGATGCAGGCGGTGGCGCTGAAGGTCGACCGGCCTCCGTTCGACGATCCGCGCCTGGTGCGCGCGATCGTGTCCGGTGTGGACAGACGCGCGCTGGTCGACGTGGTGCTGAGCGGTCACGGCAAGCCCGGCAACGACCTGTTCGGCATGGGGCTGGAGTACTACCCGCAGGATCTGCCTCCCCGCGAACGCGATGTCGAGCTCGCACGCTCACTGGTGCGGGAGGCCGGCGCGGAGGGCCTGGCCTTCGACCTGCACACCAGCGCGGCCGACCCCTACTTCGAGTCGGCGGCGATCCTGCTCTCCCAGCAGCTCGCCGAGATCGGCCTGCGGGCGGCCCCGCGCGTGGGGCCGTCGGAGACCTACTTCTCCGACATCAAGAAGATCGGCACCGCCGCCCACACCAGGACCGCTCCCCTGCCGCTGCCCGCGTTCCTGGAACAGCGCATGCGCGGAACCGCCGGGAGCAACAACTACACCGGCTACCGCTCGGCGGAGTTCGACGCCCTGTTCTCCCGCGCGATGGGCTCGCCCGGCGAAGCCGATCGCAGCCGGCTTTTCGCCGACGCCCAGCGGCTCGCGCGTGACCAGAGCGGTCTGCTGGTGTGGGGGTTCAGCGACTGGAACGTGGCGGTCTCCAGTTCGGTCGGCGGGCTGCGCCCGGCACCGCCGAACTCGCTGGACTGGGCGCGCTTCGACCGCGCGGTCGTGGGCTGATGGCGCTTGCCGCGCTGCGGCGCGCGGCCACCGCCGCCCTCCAGCTCGTCGCGGTGTCGGTGGCGGTGTTCGCGCTGACGTCGCTGCTACCCGGTGACACCGCGGTGGTGGTGCTGGGCGAGCACGCGACCGAGGAACAGCTCGCGGCACTGCGGGAGCGGATGCACCTGGACCGGCCACCGCTCGAACGCTTCGCGGCGTGGGCGGGCGGTCTGCTCCACGGCGATCTCGGCCGCTCGTCGCTCACCGGGCTCCCGGTCACCGAGGACATCGCGCGCGGGTTCACCACGACGGCGCTACTCGCGGTCGTGGCACTGGTCGTCGTGGTGCCGCTGGCGGTGGCGATCGGCGTGGCCGGCGGCCTGCGTCGCGGCTCGCTGCCGGACCGGGTGCTCAACAGCGCGGTGCTCCTGCTCAACTCGGTGCCGGAGTTCGCGCTGGCACTGCTGCTCGTGGGGCTTTTCGCGCTGCACCTCGCGTGGCTTCCGGCCACCGCCGCCGGTGCGTCGGGCTGGGAGCTGGCCGCCCAGCCGGCGTTGCTGGTGCTTCCCGTCAGCGTGCTGGTCGGCAAACAGCTCTGCGGTCTGGCGCGGCAGGTGCGAATCGGCGTCGCCGAAGCCGACGACGCGGAGTACGCGACGCACGTCCGATTCCACGGCCTGCCGGAGCGGACCGTGGTGCTGCGCCACGTGCTGCCCAACGCGATCGGCCCCGCGGTGCAGCAGCTGGCGAGGGTGGTCGACGGGCTGCTCGGCGGCGTGGTCGTCGTCGAGGCGGTGTTCGCGCTGCCGGGCATGGGCTCCGGCTTCGTCAACGCCGTCATGGCACGCGACCTGCCTTCGGTGCAGGCTTACGCGCTGGTGTTCGCCGCCGTCACGATCGCGGTCAACATGCTCGCCGACATCGCCGCCAAGCGGCTCGTACCGCAACGGGAGGTGATGGCGTGACCCGCCTGCTCGCGGCGGCCTCCGCCGCGGTGTTGCTCGCCGTACCCGCGCTCATGGCCCTGTTCGGCGGGTTCGTGGCGGGACCGGCGGACTCGAAGTCGCCGCCGCTGATGCCGCCGGA
Source organism: Saccharopolyspora erythraea (assembly GCF_018141105.1). Taxonomy (NCBI): domain Bacteria; kingdom Bacillati; phylum Actinomycetota; class Actinomycetes; order Pseudonocardiales; family Pseudonocardiaceae; genus Saccharopolyspora; species Saccharopolyspora erythraea. The sequence continues at coordinate 5,189,716 of NZ_CP054839.1, forward strand.
CACCGGGCACCCGCTGGGCACCGACGCGCTCGGCCGCGACGTGCTCGATCTCGTGCTGACCGGCGGAGCTTCGATCGCCGCGCTGACCGGTCTGTCGCTGCTGCTCAGCTACCTCGCCGGCGTTCCGCTGGGACTGCTGGTCGCGGGCGCTCGCAGCCGGTGGGTGTCCGGCGGGCTGCTCCGCGTCCTGGACTTCGTGCTGGCGCTTCCCGGGCTGCTGGTGCTGCTGGTGCTGGCCGCCGTCGACTGGCGCGGCGCACCCGCCCTGGTTCTGGCCATCGCGGTGCTCCAGCTTCCCGCCGTGGTCCGCATCGCGCGCAGCGCGGCGCTGGCCCCCGGCTGCCGGGCGACGGTGGAAGCACTGACCATGCAAGGGGAATCGTGGTGGCGGATCCACCTGGGCCACGTCGGCCGGGCCGCGCTCGGGCCGGTCGCCACCGACGCCGGTACGCGGCTCGGGCTGGTGCTCTACCTCGTCGCGTCGGCGAACTTCCTGGGGCTCGGGCTGCCGCCGGCCTCCAGCGACTGGGCGGTGCTCGTGGAGCGCAACAAGGAAGCCCTGTTCCTGCAACCGTTCGCGGTGCTGGTCCCGGCGGGCCTGCTCGTCGCGCTGTGCATGGGCGTCAACCTCCTCGCCGACCAGTTCCTCACCGGCCGCGGGGAGGTCCGGTCATGAGCGAATCGGTGCTCAGCGCGCGGGGACTCAGCGCGCTCACCGGTGCACAGCGGCTGCTGGACGAGATCGACCTCGACGTGGCGGCGGGGGCGGTGGTCGCGGTGCTCGGCGAGTCCGGCGCGGGCAAGACCACACTCGGCCTGGCGCTGCAGGGTGAACACCGCACGGGCATCCGGCTCGCGGGCAGCGTCCGGCTCGGTACCGGCGAAC